>NZDS01000156.1 GCA_002690215.1 Rhodospirillaceae bacterium
AAGTCGGGGCCGCGGTTGACCAGACCGAAAAGCTTGAGCCAACGCACGATGCGGTCGAGGTCGCCCTCGCAGGCCTGGCGCGCCTGGGCCAGCAGGTTGAGCGCCGTCAGCGCCGCCGCCTGACGGCCCTCTTCCAGCGACACCCCTTGGCCCACCTTGCCTTGCAGCGGAATCACCGTGCCGCGCACCGGACCCTGGCCGGCGATGTGGACGATGTTACCCACCCGCGTCCAGCCCACGTAGGTGCCGGCCGGCGCCATGGGCTGGGGCAGCTCGTGTCCCAGTTCGGCAAGGCGCGCTTCGATGCGGCCGGCCATCACGCCACCTCGAAGACGGCGTCGATCTCGACGCTGACCTGGCGGGGCAGCGAACCGGCGCCGACGGCGAAGCGGGCGTGGCGCCCGGCCTCGCCGAAGACCTCGACCATCAGGTCCGAGGCGCCGTTGACGACCTCGGGATGGCGGCCGAAGTCGGCCACCGCGTTGACGTAGCCACCAACCTTGAGGCACCGCACCACGCGGTCGAGATCACCGCCACAAGCGGCCTTGACCTGGGCGATGATGTTGAGGCCGCAGATCCGGGCCGCCGCTTGCGCCTCTTCCATTTCGATGTCGGCGCCGACCTTGCCGATATGTTGCAGCTCGCCATCCACCAGCGGCACCTGGCCGGCGATCCAAACGCAATTGCCGCTTTGCACCCAAGGCACATAGTTGGCCAGGGCGGCTACCGCTTCCGGCAGCACGATGCCCAGTTCTTGGAGCCGCTTTTCGATTGTTCTGGCCATGTTCTTCTCCCTCCCTCTACTTAAACCTCTATCCGCCCGGCCGGCCGCCGGCACCGCCGCCCAGTTTGACCGCCACGTTCTTGGTCTGGACGTAATTGAGCAGCGCCTCCTGACCCTTCTCGCGACCAAAACCCGAGCGCTTGGTGCCGCCAAAGGGCGTCTCGACGCCGCCGGCGAACCATTCGTTGACGAAAACCTGGCCGGCCGACAGCCGGTCGGCGGTCCAGTGCGCGGTTTCCAGATCGCGGGTGTAGACGCCAGCCACCAAGCCGTAATCGGTGCCGTTGGCGATGGCCACGGCCTCTTCCGGTTCGTCGAAGCCGAGCACCGCCAGCACCGGCCCGAAGACCTCGTCCTGGGCGATCGCCATGTCGGGGCGCACGCCGGTGAAGATGGTAGGCTGCATGAAATAGCCCTCGGCGTCGGCCCGGCGGCCGCCGACGGCGGCCTCGGCACCGGCCTGGCTGCCGCCCAGACAGTAGCCTTCCACCTTGTCGAGCTGGGCGGCCGAGATCACCGGCGTGATGTCGTGGCCCTCGATGCCCGGCCCGATGCTGAGCCCGCGGGCGCGCCCGGTCAGGCGCTCGACCACCTCGTCATGAACCGAATTGTGCACCACCAGGCACGACTGGGCCGAGCAGACCTGGCCGGCATGGGTGAAGATGCCGATGGCCGTGGAGGCCACGGCCTGATCGATATCGGCGTCGGCATAGACGATGCCGGCCGACTTGCCGCCAAGCTCCATGATGCAGGGAATCACCCTCTCGGCCGCCGCCTTGAGAATGCTGCGTCCGGTCGCAACAGATCCCGTGAAGACAATGTGATCGACGTCGCCATGGGCCGCCAGCGCCGCCCCGGCGTCATGGCCGTAACCGCAAATCAAATTGACGGCTCCCGACGGCACACCGGCGCGCTCGATAGCCTCGACCATCAGCGCCATGGAGAGCGGCGAAAGCTCGGGCGACTTGATAACCACGGTGTTGGCAGTGGCAAGGGCGCAGGCAATGGATCGGGCAGCGATCTGCAAGGGAAAATTCCAGGGCACGATCTGAGCCGAGACGCCAAAGGGCATGGGCACGGTGTAGTCCACGTAGCCTTTGCCCAGCGGAATCATGCGTCCCTCGAGCTTGTCGGCGGCACCGCCGTAATAGGTAAAGTAACGCGCCGCCGCCATGGCCTCGTTCTTGCCGCCGGCCAGGGTCTTGCCGTTGTCCAGGCACTCGGCCAGGGCAATTTCATCGGCCATCTCTGTCAGATTGCGGGCGATGTCGAGCATCATTTGGCCACGCACCGATGGCCGCATATCTATGAGCTCGCGAGATTCGAAGGTCTGGCGCGCCGCGGCCACGGCGGCATCGACGTCGTCCGGCTGAGCCCGGGCGATGGTGGCGATCTGCTGGGCGGCAGCCGGGTTCTCGACGGCGATAGTGTCACCGCCCGAACCTTCCACCCAGGCACCGCCGATGAAGTTCTGCCAGTGGTTCTTAATGTCCTGCTTTTCGGAGTTCGCAGTCATGACACTCCCTCGCGTGGCCGGCGGATCAGTTTAGCCACCGGTCGGCGGGCGGCAAGCGGAATGAGGATTCCGTTCAAGACTTGGGTAATTCCGGCCGTGCGGGCCGGGTCACGATCCAACTGGCAATGATCACCAATAAGATGCCCAAGCCCAGCGTCAGTACGGCATCGCCATATTTCCAGGCCAAAAAAATCAATCCCGCCGACATCACGACAACGGCCGCCATCTTGGCCCGCAACGGGATGACGCCGTGGTCGTGCCAGGCCCTGATCGGCGGCCCCAGCCGGGGATGGTGGTAGAGCCAGGCCTGGAAGCGCGGCGAGGAAAGCGAAAAGGCCCACAGAGCGATAAGCAGAAAGACCGTGGTCGGCAGCAGCGGCAGGAATATGCCAACCACGCCGACGACGACGTTGAGCCAGGCGAAGGCGAACAGGGCATGGCGCAACGCCGCGCTATTCCGCACCCGGACGGCGACGCGGGAGGTGTCGCCGGCGTTCACCGCCGCTTCGTCGTCAGGTGGCAGTGGAGCCGCCGTCAATGGGGAGCGCAATGCCGGTGATCATGCGAGCTTCGTCCGAGGCCAGGAAGACAGCGGCATTGGCGGTGTCGATGGGGTCGGGCATGCGGCCCAATGGGATGGTAGAGCGGAAACGGGACTTGGCTTCTTCCCAATCATCGGCCATGCCGGGCAGGAATTCCTTCAGCATGGGCGTGTCGGTGGCCGCCGGACACAGCGTGTTGACACGGATGTTCTCAGGCGCCAGCTCCAGCGCCAGACCGCGGGTGAGGCCATGGACGCCGTGCTTGGCCGCCGTATAGGGCGTGAAGTTGGGCCGGGCCATGAGGGCTTGCAACGACGAGGTAAACAGGATCGAAGCTCCGCTGGCGCTGTCGGCGGCCCGCTTGCGCAACTCAGGCAGTGCCGCCTGGGTCATGCGGAAAGGGCCTTTGAGGTTGACGTCGACGACGCGGTCCAGGGCGGCATCGTCGATGCCCTCGAAAGCACCGGAAAAGGGCGTGCCAGCGTTGTTGAAGAGGATATCCAGCCCGCCCCAGCGCTCCACCGCCAGGGCCACCGCGGCCTCGTTCTGGGCACGGTTCATGTGATCGTCGTGGATGTAGGCACAATTCTGGCCCAACTCGTCGGCCAGGGCCTGACCCGCCGCGTCGTCGAGGTCGGTGATGACGACGCGCGCGCCTTCTTCGACGAAGCGCCGCGCCGAAGCAGCTCCCAGCCCCGACGCTGCCCCGGTGATGATCGCAACCTTGCCTGCAAGTCTGGCCATTTCATGGTTCTCCCTGCTACCGTCTTGCCTCATACACGACTGGCCGGGGAGCGGCAAGGGAGGCGGTCAATGACGGAATTCGAAACCGTATTCATCGCGGGATCGCCGCGCTTGGCCTGTGACGTGGCGGGCTCCGGTGAGCTCGTGGTTCTGCTGCACGGCATTGGCGGCCAGCGCCAAAACTGGCACGATCAGTTGCCGGTCTTCGCCGATGACTTCCAGGTGACGGCCTGGGACGCCCGCGGCTACGGCGACTCGGAAGACTACGAAGGGCCGCTCGATTTCGCCGACTTCAGCGCCGATCTGGCGCGCCTGCTCGATCATTTCGGAGCCGCCCGGGCGCATATCGTGGGGCTTTCCATGGGCGGGCGCATCGCCCAGGACTTCTATGAACGCGAGCCTCAGCGCGTGGCTTCGCTGGTGCTCTGCAACACCTTCGCCGGCATCGCCGAGGTGCTCGCGCCCGACCAGCGCGCCGAGTTCATCCGACTCCGGCAAGAACCTTTGTTGGCCGGCGGTGAGCCCCGCGACATCGCAAAGGGCGTAGCCCAGTCCTTCGCTGGGCCCGACGTCACGGAGCAGCAGATGGCACGCATGGTGGCCAGCATGTCGGCGCTGCACAAGGAGAGCTATCTCAAAACCATCGAGGCCACGACCAACTATGACCGCACCTCCGAGCTCGCCTCATTCGCCCTGCCGGTGCTGCTGGTATTTGGCGAGAGCGATCCCCTGACGCCGGTGACCATCGGCGAGGGCATGCAGTCACGGCTCCCCGATTCCCGTCTCCACGTCATCCCCCGGGCCGGCCACATCTCGAACCTGGAAAAACCGGAAGAGTTCAACCGCGTAGTGCTGGAGTTCCTGCGCGCCCAATAAGACAAGTTCGGAAACCAACCCGATCGATCACTTTGGTTTTGGCATCAAGCCGCCATTGAGGCGGCGGCCAAGCGCGCGGAGGCGCGCGCCCGGCGAGGGCCCAAAAAAAATACGCCGGCGGGGAAGCCGGCGCACTTAGGCGGGGAGGTTGCGGTTGGCGGGTTGTTGGATAGCTACTCCGCGGCGACGTCGAATCGCTCGGACTTGCGTGTCTTGGTCTCGTACATCTCGGCGTCGGCTCGGCGCATGAGATCGGCCTCGTCACTGTTGGCGTCGTAGCTGGCCGAGCCGAAACTGGCACGCAGCGGAATGCCGACGCCCTTGTAGCGGGCGTGGGCCTGGGAAAGCAGGCTGTGCAAGCGGCGCGCACGGAAGAACCCTTCGGCCTCGCCGGTGTGGGTCAGCAGCGCCCCGAACTCGTCGCCGCCCAGGCGGCCCAACACGTCGGTCAGCCGCGTGTTCTGGCGCAGCACCTTGGCCACGCGCCGGAGCACGGCATCGCCGGCGGCATGGCCGTGGTGGTCGTTGATTTGTTTGAAGTCGTCGAGGTCGATATAGGTCAGCACGCCGGTGTCGCCGTGACGGCGGGCCGAAGCCAGCACCCGGCGCAATTGCTCGTCGAAGCCGCGGCGGTTCAAAAGCCCGGTCAGGGGATCGGTCATAACCATCGATTCGAGACGCTGGATCTTTTCACGTTGGTTGCTGATGCGCTGCTCGGCTGCGGCCACCACCTCGACGGCCTGCTCCAGCAAGCGCCAAGGCTCCTGGCGCGTGATGGCGGTACGGTCGCGCAACGAACGCAGCAATTTGTCGGTCAGCGCACCGGCCTGGCCCTTGGCTGGTGCCGGGCCGAAATCAATGGCAATACTCATGCGGGTTCCTCTCCCATACTTGGTTCCCGGCCACACCCCACTCGCGGCCAGTACAACGTCTTGAGACCACTCTTTCGCCAAGCATCTCGCAAGGGCCATGCCAGCAAAAAATGGCTTGAATCCAGCGATTTTGGGCGGAATTCCCTCGGCAAAAACTGCCCCCCGGCAGCTTTGGCCGGTGGCGCCCGGAAGAAATGTCAGGGTGACGGATTCAGGAGGCGCTGTGGCGTTTCAGGAATTCGAGCAGCGCCTTCTCGGCATCCGGGATCAGGCCGGCGCCGATCATGCCATGTGACGAGGAATCGAACATCAACGTCAGGGTCTCGGCCGGACCACCACGGGTCATCCCGAGGCAGCTCTGGCCCGGCGACTGGAACCAGGGATCGCTGGTGCTGGCCATGGTCAAAAGCGGCACGTTCCCCGGCACATTCAGGCCGCCCCAACAGTATGTGGCGATGGCGACCACGCCGGCCACGTCGATGCCCTGGTATCTGATCGCCGCTCCGGCGCCCTCACTGTGACCGACGATGAATACCTTGCTGCGGTCGACCCAGGGCAGCTCGTCCAAGCGCGCGATGACATGGCGCGCTTCGGCCAGACGCATGCGGAAGACGTCCCGAATTGCCGCCACACCCCAGTCATTCATGGTGCTGCCGGGCCCGCAGGGGCCGGGCCGATCCCGACGCGCGAAGCTCGGCGGTATGAAAACGGCGAAGCCTGCTCTTCTGAGGAATTCACTGTGGTTCGTGGTGGCCCGCCTGAGCCCGTTGCAATCGTGAAGATAGACGACAGCGGGGAATTTCTGCTCCGGTTCGAGCCCGGCCGCCGCCGGGCCCATGGCCACCATGTCGTTGGGCAGCTTGACGAAGGTGCGCTGCCAGACCCGTGCCAGATCCTCAGGATCACCCGCCGATGCGGTGACGCAGGCGCCGAGCAACAGGCCGAGAGAAGCGAGGAGTATGGTCTTGAAGGCCATGGTTCTCTCCAAAAAATCCTTCAGCCAGACTGGGACGCCAAGTAGACCATGATATATGTTGCTATGTGATGTGGAACTGCTGTTTGAAATGACCATGAAACATTTACCGCAAGGGGCTTTTTCCCTGCTGACGACACTGTCGGTGCTGACGGGGCTGTGGGGCTGGCCGGCGACGGTCACGGCGGGAGCCGTCAATCTCGACCTGCTGTCGCACCGGGCCGTTTACGAGCTCTCTCTGGCCAGCGCCGCCACCGGCAGCGGCGTCGCCCGCGTCGAGGGCCGTATGGCGCTGGAATGGATTCAGACCTGCGAGGGCTTCACGGCACTTCAGCGCATCGGCATGCGTGTGGCCGATATGGAGGGCCGGCAGGTAGACAGCGATTACACGCTGTCCTCCTGGGAATCGAAAGATGGCGCCGTGTTCCGCTTCAATATCCGCAGCCTGGCAGGGGGCCGCAAGGAAGAATCCTTCAGCGGCCGCGCCACACTCGAGGGCCATGGCAAGGCTGGCAACGTCCGATTCACCAAGCCCGACGGCCTCAAGCTCGAGCTCGGCGCCGGCACGGTATTTCCCACCGAACACACCTCTCTTCTCGTGCGCTCGGCCAGCGCCGGAGAGCGCCGCATCGCCGCCCGCATGTTCGACGGCAGCGGCAAGAAGGGTCTCTTCGACGTCATCGCCTTCGTCACCGATGCCATGCCCGATGGCGCCTCCGAGGTCATGCACCCGGTACTCGACAAGGTGCCGGCCTGGCGCATGCGCATGGCCTTCTTCGGCGTCGGCCGGGGCGACGAGACACCCGATTACGAGGTCGACTTCCGCATGTTCGCCAACGGCGTCGCCGACCACCTGGTGCTGGACTACGGCGACTTCGTCGTGGC
>NZDS01000157.1 GCA_002690215.1 Rhodospirillaceae bacterium
CGCCGTCTTGGGTCGACGAATGAAGAAGGGTTCGCTGACGGCGCCGTTTTCGACGCTGCTGGTCGCCAACCGCGGCGAAATCGCGCTGCGCGTCATGCGCTCGGCGCGGGCGCGAGGTTTGGGTACCGTGGCCGTCTACAGCGAAGCCGACCGTGATGCCGCCCACGTTCAGGCTGCTGACCGGGCCGTAGCGATCGGGGCTTCGCCGGCCAGCGAATCGTACCTCTCCATCGAGCGTATCATCGAGGCCGCCAAAAAAACCGGCGCTGGCGCCGTGCATCCGGGCTACGGCTTTCTGGCCGAGAATGCCGACTTTGCCGCCGCTTGCGCCCAGGCCGGCCTGGTCTTCGTGGGACCCTCGGCCGAGGCCATCCGCCTGATGGGCAACAAGCGCCTGGCCAAGGATCGGCTGGGACCCGTCGGCGTCGCCGGGGTGCCGGGATACAACGGCAAGGACCAGAACGACAAGGCCCTCAAAGCGGCGGCGCGCAAGATCGGCTATCCCTTGCTGGTCAAGGCGGCGGCCGGTGGCGGTGGCCGGGGCATGCGCCTCGTCGAGCAGGGCCGCGAGCTCGGCGCCGCCCTCAAGTCGGCGCGATCGGAAGCCAAGTCGGCCTTCGGCAGCGGCGAATTGATCCTGGAACGGGCGCTGATCAACTGCCGCCACGTCGAGATCCAGATCATTGCTGACAGCTTCGGTACGGTGCTGCACCTGGGCGAGCGCGACTGCTCGGTGCAGCGGCGCCATCAGAAGGTCATCGAGGAGACGCCCTCTCCTGCCGTCAAAACCAAATTGCGCCAAGCCATGAGCGAGGCCGCGGTCAAGGCCGCGGCGGCGATTGGCTACGTCGGCGCCGGTACCGTCGAGTTCCTACTCGACGGCAACGACTTCTATTTCCTCGAGATGAACACGCGCCTTCAGGTCGAGCATCCGGTGACGGAAATGGTCACCGGCATCGATCTGGTGGACTGGCAATTGAGGGTGGCGGCCGGCGAGCGCCTGCCGCTCGAGCAGGAGCAAATCAAGCACACCGGCCACGCCATCGAGGCCCGCCTCTACGCTGAAGATCCGCAAGCCGGTTTCCTGCCTCAGACCGGTCGGGTGCTGCGTTGGCGCCAGCCCAGTGGCAGCGGCACCCGGGTCGATCACGGCATACTCGAAGGCCAGGAGATCTCGGCCTTTTACGATCCCATGATCGGCAAGCTGGTGGCTCACGGCGAGAACCGCGAACAGGCCCGGCGCAGACTCGTGCGGGCGCTGAGCGAGACCACGCTTTTCGGTCCGACCACCAACAAAGCCTTTCTCGTGCGCCTGCTCGACCATCCCGAGTTTGCCCGCGGCAAGGCCACCACGGCCTTCCTCGATCGGCATCTCGACGCCTTGTTGAGCGACGATGACGGCGACATCGCCCTGGCCTTGGCGGCGGTGCTTTTCTTGCAACGCCAAGCCAGCGGTGATTTCTGGCGCAATTCCGGTGTCGCCTCCTGGCCTTTGAAAATCGAGAGCGGCGGCGAGGAAATGACACTCGATGCGGCTGGCTTCGGTGGCGGCCGTTTCAAAGTCAGCCACGACGAATGGGAGCACGAAATCGTGCTGCTCGAAGACGACGGCGCGAGGCTGCGCTTTCGTGTCGACGGTGTCGTGCACAGTGCCGACAGCCTTTACGAGCCAGGCGGCGAGTGCCCGGTGCTGTTCCTTGACGTGGACGGGGCGGGCGGGCGCTTCGTCGAGACCACGTACTTGCCGGCAGCCAGCCGGGTCAGCGAGGGCGAGGGGCGCATCGTTGCGCCCATGAGCGGTCGCATTGTCACCGTCGGCGCGCGCAAGGGACGCAAGGTAAAGAAGGGCGATTGCTTGCTCATCCTCGAGGCCATGAAGATCGAGCACGAGATCGCCAGTGACGTCGACGGCAAGGTGACGAATGTTGCGGTTAGCGCCGACGACCAGGTAACGCCGCAACAATTGCTGGTCGAGGTCGAGGCCGCATAGGTGGCGGGGCCGGACAAAACGGGAGACGGAGCATGAACGTGATGCGGGACGCAGCCATACCGAACACACCGCTGAGCCCCTATTATACCGAGGACCACGAGGCCTTCCGCGACACCTTGCGGCGTTTCGTCGACAAGGAGGTGATGCCCCATGCCGCGGCTTGGGACGAGGCCGAGGAATTTCCCCGTGAGCTCTACAAAAAGGCGGCCGAGATCGGCGCCATCGGCTTCGGCTATCCCGAGGACTTAGGCGGTGTGCCGGCAGATCTTTTCTATACCGTCATCCTCAACGAGGAATTCGCCCGGCCCGGCGTCGGCGGTATCTTGGCCAGCCTGTTCAGCCATTCCATCGGCACGCCGCCCATCGTGGCGCTGGGCTCGGACGAGCTCAAGCGACGCGTTGTGCCGGAGATCCTGGGCGGCGAGAAGATCAGCGCGCTGGCCATCACCGAGCCCTCAGGCGGCTCGGACGTGGCCAACCTCAAGACCCGGGCGGTGCGCGACGGCGACGACTACGTGCTCAACGGCTCCAAGACCTTCATCACATCCGGCATGCGGGCGGACTATTACACCGTCGCCGTGCGCACCGGCGGCGAAGGTATCGGCGGCATCTCGCTGATCCTGGTCGAGCGCGACCGGCCCGGCTTCAGCCGCACCATCCTCGATAAAATGGGCTGGTGGTGTTCCGACACGGCGACGCTCTATTTCGACGACTGCCGGGTGCCGGCCGCGAATCTCCTGGGTGCCGAGAACGAAGGCTTCCGCGGCATCATGCTCAACTTCAATTCCGAACGCTTCGGTATCGCCGCCATGGCCCACGGCCTGGCCCAGGTCTGCCTCGACGAGGCGACTTCCTATGCCCATGTGCGCCAGACCTTCGGCCAGCCCCTGATCAAGCACCAGGCCATCCGCCACAAGCTGATCGACATGGCAACCAAGGTGAATGCCCTGAAGGCCACCATGGAGGCCCTGGCCTGGCGCCTCGAACAGGGCGAAAGCCCGGTGGCCGAGATCTGCATGCTCAAGAACCAGTCCACCGAAACGCTGCAGTTCTGCGCCAGCGAAGGCGTGCAGGTGCTGGGCGGTGCCGGCTACCTGCGCGGCGCCAAGGTCGAACGCATCTACCGCGAGACCAAGGTGCTGGCCATCGGCGGCGGCGCCGAGGAAATCATGAAGGACTTGGCCTCACGCCAACTGGGCTGGTAGGCGGCGGCACGGCCGAATTTTTGATTTTGAACAACGTTTAAATTTCTGAACGTCGCCCTGGAAGCGTCGCCTTCAAGGCGCGCTGCGAGGAGGTCGGGTTCCAGAGTGCCGTCGAGGAGCGCGGCAAAGGCATCGTCGAATACCGAAATTGAACGGCGTTCAGCAAACCTCAATGGCTACTCCGGTACCTGATTGCCGTACCAACCCCAGCGGCCGTTTTCGCGTATGACGTGGCCGAAGCTGAAACGCAGCGGGACTTCACCGATATTGCCGTAATTGATGGTGCCGTTGATTTCCGCGACATCGCCATCTCGACGGTAATTCGTCAGTCTGAAAGACGTTTTGCCGACCTTCGGCACGAAGGGGGCGAAGAAAGTGATGAACTCCGCTTTGCTGAAACCGTTGGAAAGATATTTGTCGGAAAAATATTGCGGCATCTCCTCTGCCTTGCCGCGACCGAGCATGCGTCCGAATACTCCCGCTCCGCTGCCTTCGGAAGCGAAATCCACGCGAACGAAATCGCTGCGGCACCGGCGGCCGCAACGAAACTCACCCATCCCAAGCGACAATACATGCTTCAGCCCCCGCGCGTGTCAGAGGGTCAAGTACGCTCCATGACGACCCAACAATCAAACGGAAATCGGCAGCGGGCGGGTGCCCTCGACCAAGTCGTCAAGGAGCGTGACGAAGGCACAATCGAATGAGCAAATTGAACAACGTTCAAATTTCTGATAATATCTCCGCCAAACTATGGCGAAACATGATCTCAGCACCGGAATATCTCGCCGCGAGGAACTGCGGAACTTTAGGCGCGCCAAAATTCGCGATGCGGCGCGGCGGGTTTTCGCCCGTGATGGTCTCGAGGCGGCGACCATGCGGGCCATCGCCAGCGAAGCCGGCTACAGCCCGGGCGCGCTCTATTCCTATTATCCGGCCAAAGGCCATCTGCTGAGCGACCTGGCCGCTCAATCGCTGGGCCTGGCCGCCAAGGTGGTGCGGGCCGCCGATGTCGACCAGGCCGGCCATGCGGCCCGTGCGCTGTTTACATATTTTGCCGATCGCCCGCATGAATTCGACCTTGTACTGACGGCTTTTCATGCGGCGCGGGCCGCCAGCATTCGGGACACGAGCGAATATGGGCGCCAGCTGACCGGGCGTCTGATCGCCGCTCTGGCACCGCTAGCCGAATGCCAGGTTGCGGCAGGAGACGAACCCATGGCGGCCAACCGTCGAGCCCTGGGCCTGGGCGCCGAGATCTTCGGCCTATTGATGCTGGCAAATTCGGGCCATCTGGCGGCCCTGGGCATCGGGCTGGAGACGCTATTGGATGATGCCACCAGGCCATAAGGGGATTGAAACCGGAGAGGACCATGATGGCGAGGGCGGGCAGGCGCTCATCCCTGTCATGACGCGCCGCGGTTTGGCCGCGTACCGATAACCGGCAAAGCACACTTCCTCTCAAGAGGCGCTTGTGGCCTGGATCATGTTCGATCTCGCCATGCTCTGATTGGCGCCATACCCAAGCCCCTCGATCGCCACGACATCGAGGCCCTGGCTATTCAGGTAGTGGACTTCGTGATCGTTCAGTCTCTGATCATAGGGGGTCGCGACAGAAATCCTCTCAACGTCCAGCGCTTCCAGTGCGTCGACGATTGCGGCGGCCGTCGTCACGCAGGGCAGGTCCACCTGCGACATCATATGTGCCGCCAAGGCATGACGCGGTGAGATCATCGATCCGGCGGTGCAGCCATAGGCGATGACAGCGACACCGGCGGGTTTCAGGCTGTGCAGGGCAATGTCGAGATCAGCTTGGAGCGCGGCCTTGCCTTCAGCGGTCGTTGCATCCGTGTGCAAGGCCATGCGGGCGGCATGTATGGACACGCCATCGGGCGCCGCCAGGTTCCACTCGGCCTCGTTAACTGTGTTGGTCGGCGGCACAATGATTCCGAGCTTGGCGCGCGCGCCGTAGGAAGGCCGGCTCATCCGGGGCACTCAGGTGATGGCATGGGAACGCTCCAACGCCTCGATCATGTTGTTGCGCCGCAGGAAAGCCACGGCCTGTTCGCGGTCAGCGATCATATCCTGCAGGTTTTTGATGTGTTCCAGCCGCTTGTCGTCTTGCATTTGTTCGATATTCTTTTTGTTCTGAATGCTCTGGTTTTGAATGTACTCGATCGTGACGTTCCGGCGCTGGCGCTCATATAGGTCCAATTGGTCTTCACTGGCGCCGTTCAGGATGATGTCGGCAATCCTGGGACAGAGGTTGAAAACGTCGTGCAGGCCGCCGTTCATGCCCATGCCGCCCAGTGGATTGTTGAGGTGCGCAGCATCGCCCGCCAGCAGGACGTTTCCGGCCCGATAGTGTTTCGCCACCCGTTGGTGAATGTGATAGAGCGTGATGTGTTCGACGTTGTATGGCTTGTCCGATTTCACCAAACGCTGCAGGCGCTGTTCGACGTTCGCCGGGTCGGCCAGCTCCTCTTCCGACGCGCCCACCTCGGTAGGAAACAAAACCCGCCACAGGCCGGGCACGCGAAGGATCGTGCACCATTCCTCCGGGTCCGACAGGTAGTTGACGTAGGACAGGTTCTCAAGGTGATCCTCGAAGGGAAAGTCCGTCGATACCACAAGGAACAATTCCGGATAAGTGAAGCCCTCAAGCTCGATCCCAACCTCACTACGCACCCGGCTGCGCGATCCGTCGGCGCCGATCAAATACCGTCCGCTCAACTGTTCATTGCCGGACGTTCCCTCGATGGTCACTTTGACGCCATCATCCTTATTGTCGACAGCGGTAAGGCTGGTGGAAAACCGGATGTCCACCTTTCCGCTTTGTTCGAGCATGGGCAGTATGGTTCGGGTCAATTTGTACTGTTCACACTGAAGTCTGAAGGGATGGCGGGTGTGACCGGACAAAACGCCGAGATCGAACTCCGCGTACGCGCCGCTGGTGCGGTCGCGGTACTGGTATTTGGCGGCGATGACACCCTGGGGAATGAGTTGCTCGGTAACGCCGAGATCATCCAGTAAATCCAGGCTTGGCGGGTGAAACGTCGACGCCCTGAGGTCTTCCGCCAAAGCGGGTTCCGATTCGAGCAGCGTCACGTCGACGCCATGTTGCGCCAGGATGAGCGCGGCCGTGCAACCAACCGGGCCGGCGCCGGCGATCAAAACGCGATTTTCGTGGGTCACTTAGTCCTACTTGATTGTGAGGCTTCGAGATTGCCAATGCCGCCCAGGCTGTTTTGCAATTTAGTGGCGCTCCATTAACCAGCCTTTGCCAACGAACTTGTCGTTGACGCCAATCGCCCGCAAGGCATGCCAGATGGTCGCGACATTGATGGGGATGACCGGTTTTCCGAGCATTTTTTCGATCGTCGGAAAAAGGTCGGAATTACTCATGTTCGTGCCCACCTGAACGATCGCGTCGACATCGTCGCCGTCGAGTTCGTTAAGCACAACATCCAGCACATCCTTTTGCGGCGTGTGGGCAATCGAGTTGGCGGTGTCGCACCTCAGGCCGATGTTGCGTTTCACCGAGTATCCGGTTTCGCTGAAAAATTTCTGCACCTGCTCATCACCAATAGGCTGATAGGGCGAGACCACAGAGATGTTCTTAACGTTGAACTGCGCCAGGGCGCTGGCGATCGCGTCGGCACCGGTGGTCAGACCCATTTCATCGGGCATGTGCTCGCGCAGGCGGGCCGAAAACTCGTCGTTGCCTGCCAGGCCGCCCCAAAAGGTCTCTGCCGACATGCCCATCATGATGTGATTGACCTCTGCCGTCATTATGTCTCGCATGGCGTCGGGAATGGTTAGACGAATGAGGACCTTGGACCACAGGGCTTTGATGCTGCTTCTACCGCGTCCGTACATTACCCGGCTGTTGAAATTAAAAGCCAACTGGCGCGGATTTATGACGTCGCCCAGGGTGACGAAACAGCAGGCCTTGCCTTGGTTTTTTCTTCCGAAAGCCAGGCGCACCGGCGCAATGCGTTACCGACCTTGACACTAGCGTTGAACTCATTACCTGCGGGCGAGGCCCAGCGCGCGCACAAGCATAATTCGATAGCGGTATCTTTGGTTGTTCAGGGCGACGATTGCTATTCGATGGTGGACGGAGCACGTAAAGATTGGTCGCCCTGGGCCACCACGGTGACGCCCCCAGGGGCTGTGCATTCGCACCATAATGAAGGCGGCAAGCAAGCCCTTTTCCTGATCGTTCAGGATGGCGGGCTATATTATCACGCACGTACCGTGGGGTTCGAATTCGCCTGACCCGTGGAAAATTCCCTAGCCATGGTTCACTACGAGAATCGGGCGCTGGCCGCCACGTAGATCTCGCCTGATTCAGAGGACGGACATGACGCAGCAAGAGATGATCGACTTTGTAAAAAGGTACTTCCACGGTGTCGACAACGCCGACCTCGAAGACATTGTCGAGACGCTGACGGACGATTGTGTTTTCACCGTCGAAACTCATGGCGTCAAGCTCCAGGGAGTCGAGGAGATCGAACACATGTTTCTGCGGTTGTGGGGCAGCCACGCGTCGGTCAAGCATCAGGATTTTGTCTTTGTAGCGGACCCCGGCCAAGGC
>NZDS01000158.1 GCA_002690215.1 Rhodospirillaceae bacterium
CGCTCACGGCGGCGGACCTGCGGTCCGCTGCCTGCGCGGGCGCGCCGCAGGTGCGGCGGGTCGCGGTCGCTCCCGTTGCACCAAGACCAAGCAGCAATAAAACACACCTGGTGTCGGCGGCGCTAAGCCGCCCCCCGCATGGGGGGCGGAGGCCAAGCGCGCGGACGCGCGCGCCCGGCGAGGGCCAAAAAAAAGGGCGCGGCAGTGCCGCGCCCAGTTGGCAAGAGGGAGGACTGGGGCCGACCGGCTCGGCCCCCGGCGACGCTAACCTGTGCTGCGCCGCCGGATCTCCTCTGTTTGACTTTCCACGGCTTCCAGTTGCTCTTCGTCCCAGGCCTCCTCCTGCTGCAGGGCAAAGAGTGAGGTGTAGCCGCCCGACCAGTCGGGCGGCACTAGGCAAGGCCGCGGATCGTGATGCGCCCAGCGCGCCGGCTGGCCGCGCACGACGGTGCCTTCGTAGCGGCTGGGCAGTGGATTGGCGGAATAGGTGTAGGCGTCGGCGGCGGAATAGATGTTCAACAACAAGGGCCGGCCGCGCGCCGACAGGTTGGGTGCCGAACCATGGATGGTGCGGCAGTTGTGGATGGTCACCGAACCCTTGGGCCCGGGCAGGTAGACGGCGCTATCGAGCGCTACCTCGTCAAGATCCCCGTCCGAGAGGCAACCGACCCACTGGCCGTCGGCGTCGAACTGATCGAACAGCGGCCCTTCGTGGCTGCGCGGGATGACGCCCAGCGGCGCCTGGTCGGGGCCAACATCGTCGAGATACACACCGGTGGTCAGCGGCGTGTAGTTGGTGTGGGGCCAATAGGTGATGTCCTGGTGCCACTTGACCTCTTCACCGCCGCCCGACCATTTGAAGTTGAGCTTGGAATGGTGGAACTTGACGTCGGAGCCGACCAGATCGGCGGCCACGTCCGCCAGCAACGATTTTGCGGCGAATTCCCAATAGGCGGGGTCATGCTCGACCGGACTGGAGAGGCGGCGCAGCCGCGGCTCCGCGGCCGTGTGACCGGGTTCGAGATCGAAGATGGCATCGGATTTGTCGAGCCCGCGCGAGCGCTCGACGAAGCTATCGGTGACGCCGCCCAGCCGCGCCAGCCAGTCCTCGGGTATCAGGCTTTCCAGCAGCACGTAACCTTCGCGAAAATAGAACTCGCGCTGTTCCTCGCTCAGCACCTTGGGCGGCTGCTTGCGGATATCTTCGATCTTCACGACTTCCCCCTCCGGCCCGCCTAGCCGACGCGCCGCTCGTTGACAACTTCCCGCCCGGGAACGTCACGACCGAAGCATCAAGCCCGGCCCCTTCCCTGGGGGCCGCTGCAAGGCTGACCGGCTCCGAATTCGCGAGGTCCGACGATGGGCCAAGCGACGTCCGCTGTCAATCTGGAATCGCTCGAAACAACAACTATTCGACAGAAATTCCTGCCACGATGTCATCGAAAGCGCCATCCGCCAGGGCTCGCACTTCGTCGTCGCTGCGATCCTGTATGGGATGGGGCACGAAGACCACTGCGGCATCGTAACCCAGTGCCTGGCGCTGCGCCGCGGCCGCTTCGACAAACTCGGTCGAGGCTACGCCGACACCGGGAATGCCGCGTCCTTCGAGGTCCGTGATGTCATGCATACAGCACGAGGTACACGAGCCTCAGTCGGCCAAGCCTTCCACGACGACGTCGACCTCGGCGGCAATCTGCTGCTTGACGGCGGTCGGCGCCACCCGGGTGAAGGTGGGTTTGCGGTAGCGTTTGACCTCGATACCGCGTTCGCCGAAGCGCTCGGCCAGGCGGTCGAGGAAGACGTTGCCCCGGGCTTTGGATATATCGAAGAGCCCGACGGTCAGTCCCTCCAGCGAATCCGGCCGCGCCAACCTTGGCCGGCTTAGGGGATCGCTCTCCGCCGTGGGGTCGAGCAGAATTTTGGTGTCGCTCATTCCGTGACCTCCTTCGTTGCAGGAATACTACCCATTTCACCGCTGGCCACCCAGCCGCTGATGATGGCCGAGAACATACCGGCACCGCCGCCAGCCCGCACCAGCAAGAGACCGCCAGGGCGGAATTTCGGGTAGCTGCCAGCGGCAAAGCTTTCGGGAATGCCCTCGGCGATGCCACCGGCACCAGCCACAAGCTCGCTGCCCGGTATGGTCAGCAAGGTCTCCAACTCGTTCTGCAGCCGCTGTTTGCTCCAACCGGCGTCGGCGAAGACGCGTTGGTGTTCAGGCGTGATCACCACCAGGGCATCGCCCGACAGGCTGACACCTGGCACCGTCGCCAGCTTGGGATGGCCGACGGCGCGAAGACCGGCTGCCAGGGTTCGAGCCAGCGATTCCGGTGTGCGCGATTTCTGGTCCAGAATGGGCTGCACGCCGTCGCCGGCAAAGAGCGTAACGGCCGAAGCACCCGGCGCAATACCACGCTCGACAGCCAGGGATTCCCAGCACGAACCCGCTTCGTCTTCGGCAAAACAGAAGGTGTATTTGCCTGGATTGCCTAGTGCCGAGCGGTCGATCTCGCCCGGTCGGCCGCCACCGACATTGCGAATCACGAGCTGCAGCGCCCGGCCGATCGTGGCATTGGCACGGTTGCCCTGACCCAGTGCGTTGCCCTGCGAGTTCATGCCGACCCGTCCGGCCACCGGGCCGTTGACGATGACCACGGGGCCCGCGAACCAAGTCGTGCACAGCAGGCCGTGCATGCAGAATTCGTCAAGCAGCGCCGCCTCGACGGCAGCCAGCACCAGCGGCAAATATTCCGGCTTGCAGCCCGCCATGACGGCGTTGACGGCGACCTTCTCCACCGAACATGGCACCAGGTTCGGCGGCACCGCACCGATCACTTCGCCGGCGCTGCGCCCTGTCCCCTGAAGCATGCGAAATACTCGTTCGCGGGTCGGCGGGACGACGGGCAGGCCATCGCTCCAACCGCGCTCGTAGCAGATTTCGACCTCGTCGTCATAGGCACCGACAGGGATCGGCCGCGAAGCTATGGCGACATCGCCGAATTCAATCTCCAGCCGCTCCGCCATGCCCGGCTCCACAGATCTGGAGCCGCAGCCCGGACGAGCTTCGGGTAGGTCCGAGCCCAACTTCAAGCCCGGCCCCTCGAGCGCCACCAGATCCTCCCACTCGCGGCGCTCCCAGCCGACACAGCGGCCGGTCTCGCGCCCGCCCCCGATGCGCAGCAGCGTCGGCACGATTTCGATGCCGTGACGCCACGAACGTTCCAGCGAGGTATCGTCGGCCACACTGTCGAGGCCCTCGGGAAAGCCAGGGTCGTCCTGGCTGTAGACCACCAGCGGCAGCCCGGCAGCGCGCATCTCGGCCAGCACCGGCACCACCTGGACGCAGGTCGGGCAATCACGCTTGACAAAGACGGCGAGGCCGTCACTGAGCTCGCTCATAACGTCGATCCCTCGCTCGGCAATCTCTAGAACCGTATCGCCGTTGCACAACCGAGGAAACCACTTTCCCAGACGCCGCTCGAAAAGAAAAAAATGTCCACAGCGGCTCTATTGTCCGCCACACCATTCTCGAAACGAGTATTCAAAAACAAAAGAAAATTTTTTCGATATATTTGCTAACAATTTCCCTTATATCGAGTAATTACTCTGTTCTTTCTTAGGCTTATGTGCTGGTCGGTTGTGGTCAAATTTGGACGCAATCGGCGTTTACATTTTATTGCGCACCGATAATCTGCTGTTTGCAAACAAAATACTCCCGGCCCAAAACTAATATTGCTTCTTTGGCGGGATATTAGGATGACGAATAGTAAGCATTTGCTGTCAAAACAGATCAGGCAAGGGGTAGTTTCCCACATTATCCGCTATGACCTGTTGCGCCGGCAGGAGTTTCGAGACAAATTTCTTTCGCGAATAGGGCCTGGCCACCTTGATGAATTTACCGGCAAGAGGCGTCGCATCCTCTGGGAAGTGATCGTCGCCGGCGCCGAGGCCTACCTGACCGATCGCGCCATGGCGACATCGGATTTCCACCTGGCGGCAGCAACGTCACGCACAACTGCCGGTCGTTGTCTACGTACCCTTAAGCAGCTAGGAATCGTCCACCTGCAGGTCGACCAGAGCGACCGCCGACGATCGCTGGTGTCGATTTCCGCACCCTTCCAGCACATCCTCGATCTATATGTCGACGCGTGCTTCGAGGAATTCGAAGATCTCATCACCACCCACCATGATCGAGAGCGGCGCAAAGCGGAGGCACCAGGGTGCAGGGGTCGATGACCTCCAGCGAAAGACCCTCGCCGGCCAACTCCTCGGCCGCCGCCAGGGCGTGGTGAACCATCGCCAGCGTTGCCACCACAGTCAAGTCCGTGCCCTGTCGACGCACTTGGGCACGGCCAAAGGGCAGCGTGAAATCAGCCGCCGCATAGTCTTCGGGCACCGGCCAGCGGGTGCGGTAGAGCGCCTTGTGCTCGAAGAACAGCACAGGGTTCGGGTCACGGATGGCGCTACGCATCAGTCCCTTGGCCTCGGCCGCCGTGGCCGGCAGCGCCACCTTGATGCCGGGCACGTGCATGAACCAGGAATATAACGACTGGGCGTGCTGGGCGCCGGTGCCCTGACCACCACCGCAGGGCAGGCGGATGACCAGCGGAACCTCGACCTGGCCGCCCGTGAGATAGCGCAGCATGGCGGCCTGGTGGGTCAACTGATCGATGGCCACGGAGATGAAATCGCCGAACTGCAGCTCGACCACCGGCCGCATGCCGGCGATGGCGGCACCGACGGCAGCACCGATGACGGCCGCCTCGGTGCAAGGCACGTCGCGCACGCGGGCCGGGCCGAATTCGTCGACCAGGCGGGCGGTGACGCCAAAGGGCGGCGCCTGGGCAATGTCCTCGCCCATGAGAAAGACGCTTGCATCGGCGCGCATCTCCTCTCGCAGCGCCTCGCCGATGGCGCCGCGAAAGCTTGTCAGGGAGCGCTCTTCGGCCGAAGGTTTGGCTCCTGGTCGGAACAGCCGGCGATCAAACATGGGCCTGCTCCCCGGCCCAGAGATCGTTGAATGCCTCTTCCGGCGCCGGCGGCGGACTTTGCCTGGCGAAGGCCACGGCGGCCTCCATTTCCGCTGCGATCTCACCTTCCAGGTCAGCCAGACCGGCCGCATCGAGCGCGCCGGCGGCCATCAACGCCGCGCTCAGGCGTTTGATGGGACAGTCGTTCCAACCAGCCGCCAGCTCATCCGGGTCACGGTAGGTTTGGGGGTCATGAGCCAGGTGACCACCAAGGCGCAAGGTGCGGGCCTCGACCAGAGTCGCGCCCTCCCCGCCTCGAGCTCGCGCCACGGCCTCGGCGACCGCCTCGTGCACGGCCTCCGGATCGTTGCCGTCGACGCTGGTGCCGGCCAGGCCCCAGGCCCGGGCCCGGCCCATCAGACCCTCGCCCTTGATGGCATCGCCGGCGGGCTGCGAGATGCACCAGCCGTTGTGCTCGCAGAGCAAGATCAACGGCAGCGTCCACATGGCGGCCAGGCTGGCGCTTTCCTGCACCACCCCCTCGTTGGCGGCGCCATCGCCGAAGAAGGCCAGGCTGACCCGGTCCGAGCCCTGAAGCTGGCGCGCCAGGGCCACTCCGGCAGCCACGGGCACCTGGGCGCCGACGATGCCGCCCATGCCGATGACCCCGGCCTCGACATCGGTGATGTGGTAGGACTTGCCCTTGTTGTAGCCCGTGCGCCGGCAATAGAGCTCGGCCATCATGCGTTTCGCATCAAGGCCCCGCGCCACCTGCGCGGCCTGGCCGCGATGCGTGGTGAAAACGAAGTCGCCGGGCTCGAGGGCGGCGCAGGCACCCACCGAAACCGCCTCCTGGCCGGTGCCGAGAGCCGGCGGAATGCCCTCGATTTCCGCGTTGCGATAGGCCTCGCCCCAAGCGTCCTCGAAGGCTCTGACGCGCATCATCTGGCGCAAATACTCAAGCTCGCGTTCGTAGCTCATATGAACTCACTCCCTCACCGGCGACGATTATGGCTTATGCTCGGACGGCGAGGAAAGGAATCCATCGTGGACACCGATTATTCGATCTGGGCCTTTTGCTACGCCCATTCGACCATGCCGCACGATTTTTTCGGCGGCGTGCTGGTCAATAGCAACCGCGGCACGCTGCAGATCCCCATGGTCTATCCGCAGGGGCGGCATCGAGGGCCTGATCGCGGCACTAGGCCGTAGCACCAAGCCCACGGAAGTAGCCGCCGCCACCAGCTCCGTCACCACGCAATAGCGGCCCCGCAACCCTTACCGGCGAGAGCCCGAGGCGCCCCTTGAGCGGCGTATCCTCGATGACACCCTGCGAAACCGTCTGACGCAAAGCGACGATTGTCGGCAACGCCCAGGGTCGACTAACATCGACACCGGATGAGCGACAAACAAAGCGAAATGATTAGGACACTCACTGCCCTGTTGCTGGCCCTCGGCCTGGCGGCCTGCTCGCGCATTGTCATCGCGCCACCAGCCAAGGGTGGCTGGCAAGCCCTGGAGGGGCGACCCGACTGCCGTATCTGGAATCCCAACCGGGCCAGCCAAGGCAAGGCGAACTGGGACGGCCCCTGCGTCAAGGAGCGGGCCGAGGGCGAAGGCACCCTGGTTTGGCGTTACCCGGCCGGCGGACGCCAACTCGAGCAGGTTTACGTCGGCGCCCTGCATCGCGGCCTCAGGCACGGCCACGGCATATATAGCTGGCCCGACGGTGACGGCTACGAAGGCTACTACGTCAACGACTTTGCGCACGGCCGCGGCATCTACACCTGGGGCGCCGAGAGCCGCTGGGCCGGTGACCGCTATGACGGCCTTTGGCAGAGCGGACAGCGCCACGGACCCGGCCTTTACACCAAGGCAGGCCAGGCACCCTTCCGCGGCCTTTGGCGCGAAGGCGTGATGATCGCCAGTGGCCCCGATACGCCACCTTCGCTGACCGCCGCCAAGGCCGCGGCCGAAATCGCCGAACGCCCCCCCGGCCGGTGGCAGCAAATTACCAATCAGCGAAACTGCGAGGTCTGGAATCCGATCGCCCGCTTCGGCGACGAAGCTTCCTGGAGCGGCGCCTGCATCGACGGCAAGGCGCACGGCCGTGGCGTCCTGAAGTGGTCCAACGGCGACCTCCTCGAAGGCATCCTGGTGGCCGGCCGGCGTCAGGGCTGGGCCGCCGTCACCCTGGCCAGCGGTACGCGCAAAGAGGGCCGCATGGAAAACGGCCTCTTTATCGGCCACGGTGCCTTCTGGAGCCTGGTCGGCGTACGCCACGAAGGCACCTGGCAAGATGGCGTGCTGGTCGGCCGGGGCACCAGGCAGTGGCCAGATGGCAACCGTTACGATGGCGACTTTCGCAATGGCAAGCGTCACGGCCAAGGTGTCATGACCTTTGGCAGTGGCAGCAAATTTGCCGGCAATCGCTACGAAGGTGGCTGGCAAAACGACCAGCCCCACGGCCACGGCATTTATTCCTGGGCAAACGGGGACCGATATGACGGCCAATGGGCCAACGACCTGCGCCATGGCCACGGCGTCACGACGTACCTGAACGGCAACCGTTGCGAGGGCGTGTGGCGCGACTTCAAGCTGCTGGGCGAGGGTCGCTTTTGGCTCGCCGCCAGGCAGCGTTGGGGCAGTTGTTTCTGGAACGGCAAGACGGTCAAGGCTCGCTTTGACCCCGAGCCCGAGTCTGAACGTGAGCCCGAGGGCAAATCTGACGACCGTTCTTGAGCGCTGTTGCACCAGCCCCCAATTCTCACCCGGAGCGTGCCCAGTCGAAAAATCTGGGTTGAGCGATTCCCAAGAATTGTTAATAGCTCTATGGTTCCCCCGAAGGGAATCGGACATGGCCGAACGCCGGCTTTGGAACAAGAAGCTGTTTCGCGAAGGCGAGATCGTTTTCAAAGAGGACGATCAGGGAAACTCGGCCTTCCTGGTGGAATATGGCACCATCGAGGTCTCCAAGACCGTAGATGGTGAAAAGGTCAGCCTGGCTACGCTGCGCCAGGGCGAGATGTTCGGTGAAATGGCGCTGATCGACGACAGCCCCCGCA
Organism: Rhodospirillaceae bacterium; assembly: GCA_002690215.1. GTDB lineage: Bacteria > Pseudomonadota > Alphaproteobacteria > UBA2966 > UBA2966. The sequence continues at coordinate 8,036 of NZDS01000158.1, forward strand.
TGGCCTCCGCCCAGGCGCTGGAGAACACTAGCGTCGTGGTCATTCCGCGCGGTATCTTCGATACCAAGCTGGGCGCCACCGACCGCTTCGTCAGCGGTCTGGTGCACCTGCTGGCGGCCAATCTGCGCAACGTCCATCAGTCCTACATGCGGCGGGCGCGCAGCGTCGACGACTACCTCGATGCCATCGACTTCTTCATCGGCAGCTTGCGCCAATATTTGCAGTCGGGCGACGCCGCAGCCATGGGCAGCGACGAGGCGAACCGCCATCTGCAGCGTATCGGCGAGTCCGTCGATCAGCTCAAGGTGTTGCTGTCGGCCGCCCCCGACCGGCGCCAAAGCGTGCTTGGCCCCAGCGACGTCACACACCAGGGCGATCCCGATCCGCTGACGCCCGATGTCTCGCACCTGGTCGAGAAGAAGTAGCAAGTCCGCCGCATGATCAGGCGTGTTCGCCGATGATGCAGACGGCCGGTACCGGCCGTAGTGGCAGTTCCTCGATCCGAATGCCGACGAAGCCAGCGACTTTCATGTGGCCCTCGATCTCATCTGCCATGGCCAGCGCCTCGGCCCGGCTGGGATTTTTGCTGCGCGGCATATAGGTGGTGGCGGCGATGCCATTGGGTTTGAGCAGCGCATGAATCTTGCGGAAGGCGGCGGCCCGATCGGGCAGGAACTGCACGACGTTGGCCGAATAGAGCTTGTCGAACGGTCCCAGCCCCGGCGGCAGCTCGTCCAAGCTTTCGAGGCGCAACTGGAGGCGTCCGTCGCTGCTGGCCCCGGCGTTCCTGACCCGGGCCTGGTCGAGCATGGTGCGGGAATGATCGAGGCCGACGACCTCCCCCGCCGCCGCCTGCGCCAGGCAGGCCTCGAGGGCCAACCCGGGGCCGCAACCGATCTCGATGATGCGGTCGTCGGGCTTGAGCTGGAGCAGATCGACGGTCCAAAGGTTGCGTTGGCGGTTGGAACGGCGATTGGCCATGATCCAGCCGGCGATCGAGCCGAGCCAGCCATGGGGGTTCTTGAATTGTCCGACGATGGTCTTGCGCAGGCTCATGACGAATTCTCCTGTTTCCCTCGTTGACGCTATTCAGTCGGTTTCGGGGATTTGAGCGCGGCGCTCAGCTTCTGCAACGTGGTCGCCGTCGCCTGCACCTCGTGCCCCGAAAGGACCCGGGATAAGCGCTCGAATTCCCGCGCCTCGCGCTTTTGAATTTCGCCGAACAGGCGCTGCCCCCGCCTGTTCAGGGAAACTAGGAAGGTGCGCCGGTCGGCGGGGTTGTCGCGGCTCTCGATCAGCTTGGCGCGGCTCAGGCGGTTGGCGATAACCTGAATGTGCTGGCGCGACACGCCCCTCGAGCGGGCGATCCCGGGAACGGTTTGCTCGCCACCCCGGACCAGGCTCTCCATCACCGAGCGCATCGAGGTGTTGACGCCCAGATCCCGATGCAGGTCATCGCCCAACGTGCGCAAAAGATTGAAGCAGAGCCGCAGGTCGCGGATCACGGATTCGAGTTGCTTGGATTTGCTGGCCATGGGTTCGTCCAAAATCGACAATGATATTGTCAATATAGGAATGACAAGTTTATTGTCAATACCCCTGAGTTACGAAACTGCTAGACTCGAGCCGTCCGGGACACCCGGTCGCGCATTCCTGGGGGTCTTCATGGTGGAAATTTTCGTCGATGCCGATGCCTGTCCGGTCAAGGACGAAACGCTTCGCGTGGCGGCGCGGCACGAACTCAAGACCTACCTGGTCAGCGACGGCGGTATTCGTCCCAGCCAAAATCCCTTGGTGGAGCTGGTCATCGTGGCCCCCGGCGCCGATGCCGCCGACGACTGGATCGCCGAACATATCCAAAAATCAGACGTCTGCGTCACCAACGACATCCCGTTGGCCGCGCGCTGCCTGGAGGCCGGGGCGCTCGCCCTCAAGCCCAACGGCGAGCCCTTCACGGAACAGGGCATCGGCTTGGCGCTGGCGGGCCGCGAGCTTATGCAGGATCTGCGCGAAAGCGGCGAAATCACCGGCGGACCCAGACCGTTCAGCAAATCCGACCGCTCGAATTTCCTCAACCGCCTGGAAACCACCGTGCAGGCGGCCAAGAGGGGTTAGCCACAGCCCGGCTGCGACGACGGAACCAGAAAGAACGTGTACTCCGAACAGTCGTCGGCGCTTGGGGGGCTGGCCGCCGGCACCTGCTTGCGTACAGGTGGCAGGCTGCGCAGGTAGACGATCAGGGCGCGAACGTCTTCCTCGGCCAGGTTCGAGAGATGATCCCAGACCATGCCTTGCCAGTGCAGCACGCCGCCCTGGCGCGAGACACCGCTGCGGATGGCGCGGGCGATCTCGGAGTCGCTCCAGGCGCCGATGCCGGTTTCCCGGTCAGGCGTGATGTTGCGCACCCAGAGGCTGCCGAAAGCGCGCATGCTGACCTTTTGGCCGCCGCTGCCATCGCTGCCGTGACAGAAGGCGCACGAGGTTACGGTAAAGAGATAGCGGCCGCGGGTGGCCAGGGCCGCTTGCTCCGGCTTGGCAAAGCTGCCGGGGTCGGGCGCCGGAATGGTAGCGGCGACCGCCTCACCGATCTTGGCCGGCGGCACGAAAGCCAGGACGGGTGTCTCATACATAGTCCAGGCGCTGCCCGAGACGATGCCGAGGCCGGCCAGTGTCAGGCTTGCGACGGTCCAGCCGCGCATCCCACGCGGCCAACGCCGCCCTGCCGGTGCCGCCATGACGAACGCCACCAAGCCACCCAGCAGCAGCAGCCACTGGGCCCCTATCAGCACTTGTTGCGGCCAGTCGCGGGGCAGTACGCCGGGCTCGGTCTGGCCAAAATTGCCGGCCTTGTAGGTCAGCCGGCGGGGATTGCCGATGGGGGGCAGGCCCGCGGAATGGAGCGTCTTGGCGAACAAGGTCTCGACGAACCCGTAGCGTAGCGGCGCCGGAATGTGGTTCTTCACCGCCGGCCGGCTCTTGAGATAACTGGCGATGGCCAGGGCGTCGTCAGGCTCGAAGCTGTGAAAGAACATCCAGGGCATGCCCCACATGTTGAGCCTGCGCTCAGGCGTGCGGCCGGTTCGGATGGCGTCGGCGATCTCCGCTGTGGACCAGGCGCCCAGGCCGCTCTCAATGTCGGGCGTCAGATTGCGGCTGACATAGGTGCCCTGGGGATAGGCCTCGATGCCCATGCCGCCGGCCAGGTAATACTTGTCGCCGCTGTAAATCATGTCGCTGTTGATCTGGGTGTGGCAAAGCCCGCACATCTCGGTGTGCAGCAGGTATTCGCCGCGTTTGACGAGATCGGCCTGCTGCCCCGGGCCGGCCAGTTCACCGCCTGCCTGCCAGGCCGGTCTGCGGCCCAGCGAAAGCGTGTAGTTGACCAGGTCCCAGCGCTCGATGTCACTCAGCGCAGTGGCATATTCCGGCATCGGGCCAGGGCGCAGGCCGGTCGTGAGGCGCAACCAGAGCTGCTCTGGATCATGTCCGCCGCGAAAACTCCAGGGCGCGGTGAGATCGCGGATGGGCACGGGATAATCGCCCTTCTTGCGAACCTGCAACCAGCCGCCACCACGGCCGTCCGCAGCGTGGCATTCGGCGCAGCTTTTGCCGTACAGCGCCTGGCCTCGGGCCAGACTGGCGGCGTCCGGGGCGGGGCGTGCCGGGATGGCGATGGCTTGGGGATCCGCCTCATCGCCGGCGAACAGCGAGAAATCCTGGATGTAGGCCACTACGGCCTCGATTTCCGCCTCAGAAAGTATGTCGCGCCAATAGGGCATGGCGCTGGCGGGCAGGCAGGCCGTCACCGTGCGACGCAGATCGGCGGCGCTGGCCGGCTGGTCCTCCGGCGTGGATTTGTATTTGTATTCGCCGAGTGCGAAATCGCGCGGCCGCGGCACGAAAGAAGGCGCCGCCGGCCCGTCGCCGCGCCCCTCGGGGCCGTGGCAGATGGCGCAACGTTCGACGTAGACCCGCTGGCCCAACGTCGCATCGGCGGCGAGATCGGCTCCTGGCGGCCAAGCCAAGGCCTCGTATGGCGCTTCCTGCCAGGGCTCAGCCGGTTCGGCATAGCCCAGGCGGGCATAGAGCGAGCGCCCCAGGTCGAGCAGCAACAGCACACACAAGACCAGTAGCAACACCTTCCAGCGCCTGCGCAGAGGTTTTTTTGATTTCACGGTCGGCGCCAGGACCATTTCATCACGAGGTGCTTGGGAAATGAACATCGAAGCAATTGCCATAAATAAGTCCCCCCGGAAATTCAATAACTGAGCCTGACGTCGACGGTGGTTTGCCCGTCGCCAAGCGCAAAGGCGGATTGCGAAAACGGCGGTGGGCCGAAGAGGGCTTTGGCGTCGTTGGAAAATCCGTAGCCTTCGGTGGGGATACCGAGCAGGTTCTTTTCCATCTTGCCGTTGGCGTTTTCGTCGTGATGCACGGCCAGCGCATAGCTACCGGCGGGCAGGTCTTTGAAACGCGCCACGATGGTTCCTTGGGCGGCGGCAACGACCCGGGAGCGACCGGTCTTGAGATAACTCCCGGCATCATCAAAGAGGGCCAGACGGATGCCGCCCGCGGCCGAGCGGATGCCCGACACGCGCACGGTCAATTCGGCGGCCTCCAGCGTACCCGAGAGAGCGAAGGCAACCAGCGACACAAACATGTAGATGGGTATTTTCATAAACCGATGCTCCGTTCGTTGGGGCCGAAACGGCATTCGGCCTCTGGTGCATCCAATTGGTTCCAGCTGCTTGAGATCGCTACAGCGCCTGCGCCAAGACGCCTCGCCAAACGCCCCCCAGACGGCGCCTGTCGCCCTGGCAGCACAGCTCAGCCGCATGCCCGAGGGCCTCGATGGCACCTTGCTCTGCCTGGAAATGGAGGACCACTACGTCCGGGTCCACACCACCCAGGGCAGCGGCCTGGTGCTGCAGCGTCTGAGCGACGCCATGCGCGAGCTCGCGGGCCACGATGGGCAGCAGGTTCATCGTTCGTGGTGGGTGGCGCGGGCGGCCGTGAGCGGGCACGAGCGAGATGGCGGCCGGCGCATTTTGCTGCTTAGCAACGGCCTCAAGGTGCCTGTCAGCCGCAGCTATCTTGCCGCGCTGCGGGACGCCGACTGGCTCGACTAAGGGATAACCTTGGCGGAAAAAGGCACTTGGCAGCGCGATCTACGTCACAGCAAGCCGGGGAAATTTCCGGACAAAGCCGATCTGCGAAGGGCGTCGGCACCGGTTGTCGCCGACAGCACCTGATAATCATCGCTAAGCACACGTCCGATGAGCTTCAAATTGAGGGGCTCGTCATCGACCAGCAGAACAGTCGGGTTTTCGCTCATCGCTTCCGTCCTTCGGCTGTCCAAGGTTTTGCCGCGCAGGTTTCGAAGCTTTTTGCCCGCTGACAGTGTATCAACCACGGCATCGTGACAACTGCGCCGTTTATCCTTTTCTGTCACCTGGCGCATTGGGTAAGGCGCCGGACCGGGATATCCTGGGCCCCCGCGCCGCCCCAATCGAGCGAAGGAAACAGCCATGAAACAAGAGCTCCTGATCGAGCGCGCCCGCGCCGTGCTGCCCGCCGGCGGTTTGGGAAATCTCGATCCCGGCATCGTCATTCAAAGGGGCGAGGGCGCCAGGGTCTGGGACGAGGACGGCAACGAGTACATCGACTACCTGCTCGGCTCGGGTCCCATGTTCCTCGGCCACGGCCACGCGGAAGTGGTCGAGGCGGTGCAGGAACAAATCGGCCAGGGCACGACCTTTTTCGCCAGCAACGCCCGCGCCATCGAGCTGGCGGAAGCGATCACTGAGGCCGTGGCCTGCGCCGAGCAGGTGCGCTACGTCAGCACCGGCACCGAGGCCGACATGTACGCCATGCGCCTGGCCCGCGCCTTCACCGGCCGGGACAAGATCGTGAAGTTCGAAGGCGGATACCACGGCATGTCATCCGATGCCCAGATGAGCCTGGCGCCAGCGGAGTTGGCGAACTTTCCCGTCGCCGTACCCGATTCGGCGGGAATCCCGGATCCGGTGCGCCAGGACATGCTGATCGCCCCCTACAACGACCCCGACTTCGCCAGGTCGCTGATCGCCGAGCATGCCGCCGACATCGCCGGTATCATCGTCGAACCCTTGCAGCGCATCATCCCGCCCCAGCCCGGATTTCTCGAGACGCTGCGCGAGGAATGCAGCCGCCACGGCATCCCGCTGATCTTCGACGAAGTCGTCACCGGCTTCCGCTTCGCCTACGGCGGTGCCCAGGAAGCCTATGGCGTGGTCCCCGACATCTGTACGCTCGGCAAAATCATCGGCGGTGGCTTTCCCCTGGCCGCCGTCGCCGCCAGTGCCGAGATCATGGCGCACTTCGACAAGGAAAAGGCGGGCGGCAAGGGTTTCCTGATGCAGGTCGGGACGCTCAGCGGAAATCCCGTGGCCGCGGTCGCCGGACTCAAGACGCTCGAGGTCCTACGCAGGCCCGGCGCATACCAGAAAGTCCGCGCCATCGGCGAGGAACTGATGCAGGGGATCGGCGAGGCCCTGAGCAAGGCCGGGCATGCCCATCGAGTGATCGGTCATCCCACCATGTTCGAGGCCGTGTTCACGGATCGCGACGTGGTGAACTACCGCGACGTTCTGCAATGCGATAGCAAGAAGGCGGCCGCCTTCCACGATCTTCTCCGCCAAGGCGGCATCTTCAAGGCGCCGGGAAAGACCTACGTCTCGCTCGCCCTCACGGAGCGCGACGTGGCCGAAACCCTCGAGGTGTTCAAAAAGGCCGCCGAGCAGCTTGCATAGGGAACTCCTCCGCAGGCATGCAGAACGCTTTTCACCTGCGCCAGCTCGCCCACACCCATTGGCTCAAGCTCTACGATTTCCTGATGGATCCCGCCGCGTTGCCGGAGGGACCGCGCCGCGCCCTCGGTCGTTCCGACACCGGGTGAATTTGAGGGCACACCGAGGACCTTCGGTGTCTCTGGATGCGAAAGAGAATGGCAGGCCGAGTTGCGAATTGTCGATGGCGCCTTGTTCGTCACTGACTTGCCGGACTCGCCGCATTTATCGGCCCACAAGATCAGGGCCGAGGTCTATTTGGGTTACGCTTCCGACGACCCCCATGTACCGGACGAAGAGTTGGCCACCATGCCCAATACCATGACAGCGGCGGGTGTGAACCACACCATCGAAATTTACCCGCAGACGGAACACGGCTTCGTCTTTTCCGAGCGCCCGGTGTATGTGAAGGCCGCTTCGGAACGACATTGGGAGACCATGCTGGCTCTATTCGACCGCCGGCTGCGGCAATAGCCGCGACATGCTCTAGCGTCTCCAGGAGATCGATTGTCAGACGCTTACTCGAATTCTCTTGCCTTGAGCGTCAGTTCCACCAGCCCTCTCTGACGGCGTTGATTTGGGCGGCATCGTGGCGGGCAGTTTTGCCGGTGGGGGCGAGGGGTTCGGTGACGAAGAATTCCGGTAGTTCATCATCTTCGACGGTGAAGCCGGCGGCCTTGTTGAACTGGTCTTCCATCTTCAGCGCCTCGACGCCGAGTGCGGGCACAAAGGAGGCTTCCAGATCGGTGCCAAAGGCGGCGTTGATGGTGTCGACGATCAGCTGGGAATTGGTTTCGGTGACGGAGCGGCCAAAAATACAAAAACCAAGCGAATCTGCGGCGGCACAGTTCACCTGGCTTTCCAGGCTGACCACGGTGAGTTCTTCGGTGGTCATGTCCGTACAACGAAAGCCCGGCTGGTTGCCCGTGGTATGGTCGGCTCCCTGGGCCGTCAGCATCATGCTGATGCCGGTGACTTCTATGACGCGGGGATCGTAGGCGCTGACACCCTGTTTTTTTATGGCGGGGATGCGGGCGACCTTGAAATGTTCGCCGACGCGCTGCGTACCTTGCGCATAGATACGGCCGTTTTCATTGCCGGCGCGAATGTCTTCCAGAACTTTCATCATGAAGGATTCGTCGCCGAATTCGCCGAGGCCGGCTTCCATCAGCACGCCGATGGTGCAGCCGATTTCGATGGTATCGATGCCCAGATCGTTTGCCACCTGGTTGACGCGAGCCACTTGGTCGGGGTGCGTCAGGCCGCAATTGGTGCCCATCAGGCAGATGGTTTCGTATTCCAGGGGCGTCGTCAGTTCCACACCCTTGTCATCGACGAAGACGTTGCTGCAGCGGATCAGGCAGCCCGGCATACAGGCGTGCGAAACCTCGCCGCCACGGGATTTGTTGAGATCGTGAATGTGGGTGCCGCCCATCTCGAACGTCTGCTCTTTGGCGTCGACCTGTTGGCCGCGGCTGAAGTTGTCGACCGGCAGACCGCCGATTTTGTTGGTCAGGTCGGCGACAATGGCCGTGCCGTAATCGGAAAAAGTCTGGACGGCAGCTTCCGCTTCCAGTTTGGTGCCATAGTCCTTGACGTGGCTCATCAATTTCTTTCGGTCGACAAATGTCGGCATCTTGATGTTTTCGAGGATTACGGCCTTGATTTTTTTTGAGCCCATTACCGCGCCCACTCCGCCGCGCGCGGCAAAGCGTGTCGGTCCGCCTTCGGGGTCGGGGAAGGCGATGGCCGCCATCAGACCCAGGTATTCGCCGACTGGACCGCAGAGCGCGTAGCTGGCTTTCTTACCGTACTTTTTGACCAGCATATCCGCCGCCTCAAAATTGCTTTTACCCATGTAGGGCGTGGCGTCGTCCCAACTGATCTCACCGTTCTTCTTGATATGAATCACCACCCAGTCGTCGGCAGCCTGACGGAAGGTAATGCCGGAAAGTTCGTTCTGGCCCATGGCGTAACCAAAGGTGCCGCCCGAATTGGCTTCTTTGATGCCGCCTGTCAGCGGGCTTTTGCAGCCCACGCTGACACGGTTAGCGTTGGAAAAGTTGGTGCCCGCAAGCGGTCCCGCCGAAAATATCAACGGATTGGCCGGCGACAGCGGATCGACTGTCGCCACCCCATCGTCCAGTAGCGTTCTAGCAATCAACCAGCGGCCCGCACGTGCCAAGTCTGCCCCTTCAACGGTTTTGCTCGTAACTTCACGGGTGGCCAGATCGAGGGTGAGGTGTTTGCGCATATCAGGGTTCCTACGAGGCAAGGGATCAACAAAGGGGAGCGGCGATTTCGACACCGATTCGAACCCAAGTGTAAGTCCGGTTCAAGGGTTAAGCAAAGAGTCAGGTTCTGAGAGGTGCATCGCCTTGCTTCGAAATTCGCCCGCTGTAGTCCATCTCGCCGGACTGGAAGCGTTTCGACGTCAATCCCACGTAGGCGCCCACGGAGCTTCGCTGCCGCGGTCGACGCCGTGACGAAGGCGCAGGAAAATGAGGCGGTGCACTGAACGGGTGGGGCGGGGGGGATCCGGCTTACCCCTGACCGCTGAGGATTCAGACCGGGTCCCGATCTGACGCGATTAACCAACACCGGACCTCAGCTGCCTCTGTCAGTCTCCTTGCCGGCTACGCTTTGTTGTACGGATTAGCGCCGCCGTCACGGATGGCGTAATATTGCTTCCGTAGCGTTGGGGAGACGCACGTTCCATGAGCGAAGGTGGCGACCAGAGACGCCTATCCGCGATCCTAGCGGCCGATATGGTCGGTTATACCCGGCGCATGGAGGAGGACACTGACGGCACCGTCGCCGCCTGGAAAGCGGCCCGTTCGGACGCCATTGATCCCACAGTTGCCGCTCACTCGGGCCGCATCGTCAAGCTGACGGGCGACGGTTTTCTGGCCGAATTTTCGACAGTCCTGGATGCTGTTAGGTGCGCTATTTCTATACAACAAACCCTGTTGGACGGTCCGCTTGCCTTCCGCATGGGCGTCAACATGGGCGACATCATCGACGACGGTGAAGACATCCACGGCGAGGGTGTCAATATCGCCGCCCGTATCGAGGCCCTGGCCGAACCCGGTGGCATCTGCATCTCCAGCAGTGTTCATGATCAGGTGCTCAATCGGTTGGATCACCAATTCGAGGATATGGGCGAAATCGAGGTCAAGAATGTCGCCCGGCCGGTAAGGGTGTTCCGGGTCTTGGCCGAGGGTGAGGTGGCCTCCACGCCGGTGCTCAGGTTCGCTCTTTGGCGGAATTATGCGGCCGCCGCAGTCGTTATCGTCGCGGCCATTGCCGGCGCCGTCATCTGGTGGCAACAGCGGCCGGATTTCGAGCCGGCGGACCAAACGAAGTTTGCCTACAAACTGCCCGAGAAACCCTCCATCGCGGTGCTGCCGTTTGACAATATGAGCGGCGATCCCGACCAGGAGTTTCTCGCCGACAGCTTCAGCGAAAACATAATCGCCATCCTATCGGCCTCGCCTGAGCTCTTCGTCATCGCCCGTAACTCGACCTTCGTTTACAAAAGCAAACCGACCAAGGTGCAGAAGGTGGCCGAAGATCTTGGCGTGCGTTACGTCATAGAGGGCAGCGTTCTACGCACCGGCGAACAAGTCCGCGTTACCGCCCAGTTGATCGATGCCATCGACGGCAAGCACCTTTGGGCCAAGCGGTACAACCGCGAACTGAAAGGCACCAAGGAGCTATTTGCGATCCAAGACGACATCGCGATCCAGATTTCCCAGGAATTGCATGTCAGTCTGACCTTCGGCGAAGGCATAAGACGCATCAGCAAGAGTATCGGAGACTTTGATACCGTGGTCCTTCTGGGTCGCGCCAACGAGGCGTTTCAGACCTGGAGCCCCGACGGTAACCGCGAAGCCGAAAGCCTCTACGGGGCAGCCCTCAATACCTATCCCGACAGTGATTTCGTGAATTCCAATATGGGCTGGGTGCACTTGCAAAAGATGATGATTGGCATCAGCAAGGATCCTCGGACGGATTCGGCCAAGGCGAGGGAATTTGCGGAAAAATCGTTGTCGATCAATGAGAACAGTTACGCCCACCTCGTCTTGGCCACAATCGATATGTTCGCCAGGGATCACAACTCAGCGATCACCCATACCGACCGGGCGATCGAACTTCTTCCCGGTGGTGCCGACCCCGTCGCAGGCTGGGTCAAGCTTCACAGTGGTCAACCGAAAGAAGCCGCCGCCTATACCAGGCGTGTCATGAGGCTCACGCCCTTCCACGTGGATTGGGTGCCACTTGTCCTGGCCGACAGTCTCGTCAGGTTGGGCCAATACGATGAGGCCAAAGCGATCTATCAGGGTGTGCTCGCCTCACCTACCAAAGACGTGACGCTTCACCCTCGGTCATTGAGGGGGTTAGCGGCGGTCTCGGTGTTCGAGGGGGATATCGGTCGCGCACGGGGTTTTGCTGAAAAGTCGCTGGCGTTCCAACCGGACCGGAGTGTTTCTGAAATAAGGCGCGCCCTGTTTTATGAAAAGGATCAGGCCTTCGTCAAACGCTACCTCGATGCGCTCCGCCAAGCCGGCTTGCCCGAAGACCCGCCGTCCGCGAAACCGAAAAAACCCTCCATCGCCGTGCTGCCGTTCACCAACATGTCCGGCGACAAGGATCAGGAATACTTCGCCGATGGCATGACCGATGACCTGATTACCGATCTGTCGAGAGTCTCGGGCCTGATGGTTATCGCGCGGAACTCGACCTTCACCTACAAGGGCAAGGCCGTGAAGGTGCAGCAGGTGGCCAAGGATTTGAACGTCAGCCATGTCCTGGAAGGCTCCGTTCGCCGCGAGGGCGATCAGATCCGCATCAACGCCCAGCTCATCGATGGCAAGACCGGCAAGCATCTTTGGGCAGAACGCTATGACCGCGATTACAGGGACATCTTCGCCCTGCAGGACGAAGTGACGGCCAAGATCGTCGCCGCGCTGAAGCTCAAGCTGACGCCGGCGGAGAAGACCATGCTGGCCAGGAAGCCAACCGAAAACCTGGAAGCCTACGAGAGTTATCTTCGCGCGCGGCAATCATACTATCAGCTTGATACGGCGGGGCTGACGGAGGCGTTGTCGCTCTACAGGAAAGCGATCGATAACGATCCGACTTTCACAGACGCATACGCCGGCCTGGCCGCCGCTTCGGCATATGTATGGCGCTTCCAGTTTTTTTGGGTCTTGAGGCCCTCCAAAGCACGCCAGCGTGCGGAGCGGTCAATAGAGCGGGCTCTGAAGCTCGACCCCAGCAACTCGGAAGCGCTTAGGACGCGCGCGGGGATCCAATCATTCGACGGCAACCACGAACAAGCCATTGCCACCGCACGACGGGCCTTATCGTCCGCTTCGAACGACGCTTCGACGCACAGAATACTTGCCCGTATCCTCACTGACGCAGGAAGAGTAAGGGAGGGCCTTCGCGAAATCGAAACCGCACTCCGCCTGGACCCGAAACCCAACACGACAGATGCCAAAGATACGGGGTGGGTCTATTTTCACAACCAAGACTATGAATCGGCTTCTTCGTTCTACCGTGACGCTGTCAAGGGCGCGCCAAACGATGCTACGGCATACAATCTCCTTGCCGCCAGCTATGCGCAGATGGGAAAATTGGCCGAGGCCAAGGCAGCAAACGCTCAGGTAGTTCAGTTGTGGCCCGCAGCTAGCTTGCGCTACCTTTCGATCTGGGCGCGTCATATGGAGAAAGGGGTCCGAGATCATCTTCTCGAGGGTTTGCGAAAGTCCGGCATTCCGGAATGGCCATTCGGGTTCAAGGGAGACGAAGCGAATCGTTTGACTGGAAACGAAATCAAGACGCTCTACTACGGCGGCAAGCGCGTAGGAAAGGACTGGGCAGGGAACGCGTATGAGAGCGAAACTGCCGAGGATGGGAATTTGGTGTTTCGAATGGGTTCCGAGACGTGGTCTAGCAAAGCTCATATTGAAGGCGACTTGAACTGTTATACTGGGGAGCTTTTGTTCGGCCGAAAAAACTGCGTTCCGGTCTATCGCAATCCTGGCGGGACGTGGGCCGAGAAGAATGAATACGTTCAGCCCAGTGCGACTAGCGTCTACTATTTCTCTTTCGTTGATTGAGGCACTAGCTGGGATCACATCGATCTCAGCTTTGGGGAAGGGGCAGACCAATGATCGATGTCAACAATCAAATCCGCAAAAGTCTGCGCATCACCCCTCGCCGGAAATTTGCTGCCGCGATCATTGTCGTCCTGGCGCTGGTTGCCGGCGCCGGCAAGATCTCGGAAGCTTCAAGCGAAACCGAAAGCGCGAAGAACCTGGGCCCAAAGCCAATCGGCACTGTCGAGACGGTGACGGGTATGGCCAGCGCCTTCCACAGCGACGGCACCGAGGTACCCCTGAACGCGGGCGATCCGGTTTATTGGGGTGATTTGCTCAATACCGCCGGCGAGGCCAGGATCGGCCTCAGGTTTATCGACGATACCAGGCTCTCGCTGGGCCAGGATGGCCGCATGGTGCTGGATGAACTGACTTACGATGCCAAAACTCACCAAGGTAAATTGTCGGTATCAGTCGTTAATGGCGCGGTTAGTTTCTTTTCCGGATCGATCGCGAAATCTGGTCCCGACGCCATGCAGGTGCGCACGCCGGTGGCCACGATCGGTATTCGCGGCACCAAGGTGGCGATCAAGGCCGGTGCCGAGGGTGAGGAAAACGTCATTACCTTGCTCGAGGAAGAGGGCGGGATCACCGGCGAGATCGTCGTCACCAACCACGGCGGCAGCCAGATCCTCAACGAAGCCGGTCAGACCACCTCCGTATGGAGCTTTGTGGGGGCGCCGTCGATGCCGATCATCATGCCGCCGTCGCAAGTCGATCTACTCTTCAGCCGCACCATCGAGGTGTTGCCCGAACGTGGCGCGAAGAGCCGCTAGAAACCAAAATTGATCATTATGCTTCGGCTACCGTGATCGTCAGCCGGAGTTCGATGTGGGTCTTGGCTGTGTAGAAACGCCACGGCTGATCCTGCGTGTTTACGGGAAGTGCGGAATGACGGGCAGGCGACGGGATTTTTGTATTTTGGTCCCTGGAACGGCCCCAGTTCGGTCTCTGCCGGTTTGGTGGCCGGTTTTGCGGGTTTGAGGCAGGCAGAATCGGGCGCTCTACGCCCGCATGGCCTGCAGCAGCGGTCCGGTGCCCAAGATATTCATAACCCGGGTGAGATTGTAGGCGAGCACGTGTAACGCCATCTCGGTACGCACGTTCCCGAGCGTCTTCATGAGAAAGTGTGTGGCGCCCATCCGCGCCTTGATCGTACCGAAAGGATGCTCGACGGTCTCGCGACGCCGGCGCATGGCCTGCGGGTCGCAGTCGAGGCGGTGCTGGACTTCATCGAGAAGCTGTTCGTGTTCCCAGCGGGTGATCCGGCGTTGCTTGCTCGTGGTGCAGCGATCTTTGATGGCGCAGTTCTGGCAGACGTTGCTCCAGTAGCGGCGTAAGCGCAGCCCCTTCTCCTCGCTCGTGAAAGTGTACTTTAGGCGTTCTCCGGCAGGACAGACGTACACATCCTCGGTGGCCACATAACGGAAGTCCTGTTTGACGAAGCGGCCCTTGGATCTGTTGCCCGATGTCATTGGCTTGGGCAGCGTTACGGTGATGTCCGCCTCGGCACAGGCCAGGATTTCCCCGCTGCTGAAGTAGCCCCGGTCGGCGACAACATCGAGCCGCTCCGCCCCGAGTACCGCCTTCGCCCGCTTCGCCATGCGGGCCAGTTGCGCGCGGTCGGATCCCGTGGTCGTGACTTCATGCGCGACGATCAGATGATGCGTGGTATCCACCGACGTCTGGACGTTGTAGCCGACAACGCCCGAGCCCCTGCCGCTCGTCGCCATCGACCGCGCATCAGGATCGGTTAGCGAGACCTGTTGGTCGGGCCTATCGAGCATCTCGGCATTGAGATTCTCAAGGCGTCCCATCTCGTCTTTCAACTTGTCGATTTTCTCCGTCAGCCGGGCCACTTTGCTCTCCAGAGCCGGTGACGGTTCCTGACGGTCAGCGCTATCCAACTGGTGCAGATATCGCGAGACGCTCTCCTCGATCTGGGCCATGCGCCTTTGCATCTTGGCGCGGGTGAAGTTGCGGTCGCGGTTGTTCACCGCCTTGAACTTGCTGCCGTCGATGGCGACACTCGCCTCGGCCAGCAGCCCGACCGTACGGCAGAGTTCCACAAATCGGGCACAGACCTGGCGAACCGCCGGGCCATTGTCCTTACGGAAGTCAGCAATCGTTTTGTGGTCCGGAACAAGGCGTCCCACCAGCCACATGACCTCAACGTTGCGGGCTGCTTCGCGCTCCAAACGGCGGCTCGACTGTATCCGGTTGAGATATCCGTAGATGTAGAGCTTTAGAAGAACCGACGGATGATACGACGGCCGTCCCGTCGAACATGGATCAACACGCTCGAAACCAAGATCGCGGAGATCAAGCTCATCGACGAACACGTCGACCACACGAACCGGATTGTCACTGTCGACAAAGTCGTCCAGGCTCTCCGGCAGCAAAGTCGCCTGGCCCCGCTCAACACCTTCAACGAAACGCTTCATCACATCCCCCGGCCAGTTGCCACCGGAATCATAACAGCGAAGATGTTTTCACACAGCCAGGGTCAATCACGTCGATTCGGCCCTGCCCCAGCCACGGCCGCTTTTCTGGGTACACCGGACTCCGGGCGGCAAAAGCCGACATTTGAGCCGGCTGGCCGGCAAGGTGGTGTCGCCCACGCCGAATTACCGTTACCGATTTCGCGACCCCGGGGCGGATTTCGGGGGGTGGTCCGGGAGCGAACGGCTTGGCTATTCCCCATCATGACGCCGTGCCACCTCCCCTCCCCGTCTGTTCGGAAAGCGCCCAAATACGCGGGCATTGGCGATCGTCGCCAGGCGATTCCAAGCGTTGAAAACGGGCACGCCGTTGCGTCCCGGTGACTCCAGGGTATTTCCGAAATGGGCAAACGGGCCGAACCGCTCTCGCGGATAGGACAGCCCTATCCGATGCGGACGTTCGACTGCAGCTCCTTCAACACATCGATGGCGCCGGTGACCATGTCTTCGAAGATTTCCGCGGCCGGGCGCCGGCGGGTCAGCATGCCGCCGACCTGTCCCGCAGGATTGAACCAGAGCTCCTCGCGGGCCGTGTCGATGGCGGCCTGCTGAAAGTCCTCGACCAGTATCTTTTGCACCGGCGCTTCCAGGGGCTCCAAATCCGACTCGGCCCAGGCCCGGGTCATGGGGTTGTTGAAACTTCGGGTCGGTTTTCCCGTCCAGGCCCGGCTGACGACGAAGTCCGTGGATTGGGAATCGATGATCTCCTGCTTTTGCGATTCGGGAATGCCGCACTCGTCGGCTACCAGGAAGGCGGTGCCGACCCAGACGGCCTGGGCTCCCAGCGCGAGCGCTGCGGCGACGCCGCGGCCGTCGGCAATGCCGCCGGCGGCCACTACCGGAACCGGCGCGATGGCGTCGACCAGTTGCGGTATCAGGGGAAAGCTGGCGATCGGCCCGATGTGGCCGCCGGCTTCGTTGCCGCCGGCGATCACCAGGTCGGTACCGGCGTCGACCTGGCGCCGCGCATTGCGCACGTTGCCGGCGATGCCCATCAGCTTCATGCCCTGGGCGTGGGCGCGTTCCTCGATGAAGCCGGGATCGCCCAGCGCAGCCACGAAGAGCGGCACCTTTTCGTCGAGTATGGCGTCGAGTTGAAGGCGCATGAAGCTGTTGTCGGCGACGATTTCGTTCTCCACGGGGTGGGCCTCAAGGCCCTGCCGGGCGGTGAACTCCTCCATGAACTGCCAGTGATCGGGATGGTTCTTTTGAATTTGATGGCGCACGCCCGATCGTGTCGGCGCGGCTTCGGTCAGTCGCACGGGCATCAGGGTATCGACGCCAAAGGGCCGGTTGGTGAGCCGGCGGACCTCCCGTATGCGGTAGCGGATCTCCTCCGCATCGAGTGCGGCGACGCCCAGAACCCCCATGCCGCCCGCTTCGCAAACCGCGGCGACCAGCTCGGGCGGCGTGGGGTTGTTCCTGCCGCCCATGCCGGCAAGAAAGATCGGATACTCGATGCCAAGCTCGTCGCAGAGTCGGTTGTGCAGGATCGGCTTGCTGTCGGGCATTTTCTAACCCCTCGCTCCCCGGCGTACCGTCGCGCCAGCTAGCACGATAGTGTCAACGTTTTCGAATGTCAGTTCGAATTCCTTGCTAGACTGGGCACATGAATGGAGGAATAGGGGCAACCAAATGGCGGAATTGATTACGCCGGAAATCCGCGCCTGGATCGGGCGTTCGGAAGCGCCGGTGCGGGTTGAGGTCTCACGTCGCGACATCGTCAAATATGCCATTGCCACCGAGCAGCGCCTGGAGAAGTACCGCAACGGGGACGAGGCCCCGCCCATGTTCACCTTCGGCGCCTTCCGCGAGATCGTGCCCCTGGACGAGCTCGGCCCTGACGGCATTGCCAAGCAATCCCTGACACCGGAACTGCCGTTGAAGCGGGTCATGGCGGGCGGCAACACGGTGCGCTACCACCGGCCGGTGCGACCCGGAGACGTGCTGGTGGGCACGCTCAGCCTGTCCGACATCTTCGAGAAGCAGGGCTCCAGCGGCCCTCTGATCTTCCTGGTCTATGAATTGAAGGTCGAGAACGAGGATGGCGAGCCGGTGATGGACGAGAGCCAAACCCGGATCGTGAGGTAAGCGCCATGCCTGAATTCGATGCCATCAAGAGCGGCGATGCGCTGCCTGAGCGCAGCTATACACCAACCAACGTCTCACTCTTTCTTTACAACGCGGCGATTTGGAATGCCCACCGCATCCACTACGACGAACCTTATACGACCGAAGTCGAGAAACATCCGGGCGTCGTCGTGGACGGCCCCCTGCAGGGCGACTGGTTGACCCAGACCGTGCTCGAATGGATCGCAAACGACGCGCAGCTCATCGAATTTCAGTATTCCAACCGCAAAGCATCCTATCTCGGCGACACCCTGGTTTCAGGCGGCACCGTCAGCGCCGTCGACGCCGCGAGCCGGGAAGTCACGCTGGATCTCTACGTCAAGGACCGCGAAGGCGACGTCACCACGCCGGGCAGCGCGGTCGTTCGCTTTCCCGGGTGATCGCCGATCGGCTTTTTCAGGACCCGCTCAGAATCTCAACGCTCTCGGCTACCGCCTTTTGTGCTCGCTGTGCCAAATCTTCGCTGCCGGCGCTTGAGATGGGATGCTCTACCGCAACGAAGGGATAACCGTCAGCGCCCAGCACGCGAGCCATCAATTCGGCCGCGCTGACGAACTTCGTGGTCATGATTCCAGCCGCCGGCAGGCCCAGGCGCTCGGCCATGATGGCGTCGTGCAAACTGCACGACGAGCAGCTCCCTCAATCGCCTACCCCGGCCACCAGGGCCTGCCACCTCTCGGCCTGATCGAACAGATCGGGCTCGGCTGGGGCGCTGTAGTTGGACTTGATCAGGCGCACCACTTCGGCCACGCCATGACGTTCGACGAGTTCCCTCTCGAAGGCGTCGAAAAAGGGCTTGGTGCCCTTCTTGCCGTTGGAAACGATGGCGATGGTCGCGCCCTGCAATGTCGTCAACCTTTGGGCCGGGGCAAACGCGCGGGCCTCGGTTTCGTGAGTGGGATCGAGGATTTCCATCTTTAGGGTCCACAATCGAGACAGGCGCCGATGGCTACCGTCACGGCGTTGCTCTTGTTGCCATACCAAGGTGGGATCACCGCCCCGAAGCCGCCGGCCGGGCCGCCGGCGGCGATCACCAGCAGGTGGTCCGGGTCGGGCAGCGCGGCGTATTCCCTGTCACCGCGCTCGCCGATCACCGCTCCCTTGCCGCAATCGGCCCAATCGCGGCGCCGGATCCGGGCCTTCTCGAAGACATAGCGCCGCACATCCGCCTTGGACCAGCCGGCGGCCTGGAAGTGGGCGCGCAATTGCGGCGGCACGACGATGGCGTAGTGCCCCGGCCAGATCGAATAGTGCCGCATGTTGGCCCGGATCTCGGCCGCGAAGGTATCGAGGAGCTGCTCCGGATCGGTGGTCCATTCGTTCATGATCTGGCGCGGCGCTCCGGCCGCCATCACCGTCACGGCGGAAACCTCGGCCGGCACGCCGTTTTCCTCGGCCAGGCTCAGCCAGGGCGAATTCTCCTCGTCCTCCGCCAGGCAGTAGCTGAACTTGCCCGGGTGCCCCAGCGTCGAGCGGTCGACATCGCCCGGCCGCGCATCGAGAAGGTTGCACAGCATCAGACGAATGGCGCGGCCGATCGCCGTGGTGGCGCGGTCGCTGGAAGCCAGCGCATTGAAGCTCCCGATCATGCCCAATTCCTGTCGGACGGGCCCGTTGACGACGATGAGAATGGCCGCGCCGCCGGTGCTGGCGGTAGGGCCGTGAAGCATGAAGGGCTCTGCCAGCATGGCCGTGAAGGCTGCAACGGTCACCGGAAAGTGCATCGGCAGGCAGCCCGCCATGACCGCATTGACGGCCAACTTCTCGGCCGTAATGGCGCGTTCCCGCACCGGCTCGACGCCCACCAGGTGGTCCGGCGGCAGCATCGCCCAGTCCAGGCAAGCCGTGACTGCATCTGCCGTGGGTGGCACGATGGGCAAGCCATCGGTCCAACCGCGGCTATGGCAGAACTCCTGCGCCGCCGCCATGTCGTCGACTGCGTAACGCTGTGAATTCAGTTCCATGAGCGACTCTCCGGGACTAGGGCCTACGACAGTCTAGCAAATCCTTTGCCCCGTCACCTCGACATCGCCAATTCCTGGAGCAGCCGGGCCGCGTCCTCGGCCAGCCTTCGGGTAAGATCGCCGGAACCGGCTTCCTGACCGAGGCCGGCAGCCTGTCCCGCCCAGAGCGAGGTGAAGTCGCTCGCTCCCCGGGCCTCGGCCGCCGTCTTCAGCGGCGCCAAGGCGCCGCCGGCCGTCGGGAACGCCGGCGCCAGGTCGGACATGGGCCCGATCTCGCGCATGATCCGGTTCATCAGGCCGCGCGCCGGCCGGCCGGAAAACAGGTTGGTAAGTGCCGTGCCATCGTCGCTGGCAGCCGCCAGCGCATTTCGGTGTAGATCGGAGATCAAGGATTCCGGGGGAAAGAGGTAGGCCGTGCCGATTTGCGCGCCCGCCGCTCCAAGCGCGAAGGCCGCCGCCAGACCCCTGCCGTCGGCGATGCCACCGGCGGCGATCACCGGCACCTCGACGGCATCGACGACCTGCGGTACGAGTGCCATCGTGCCTGCCTGGGTGGCGATATCGTCGCTCAGGAACAAGCCACGATGGCCTCCCGCCTCGTAGCCCTGGGCGATGACGGCATCGCAACCGTGCCGTTCCAGCCAGCGCGCTTCCTTGACCGTGGTTGCCGAACCCAACACGCTGCAGCCCGCAGCCTTGACGCGAGCGAGCAACGCCTTTTCCGGCAGCCCTAAATGAAAGCTGACGACCTCGGGCTCGAGGTCCTCGACGATCTCGCACATGACGGCGTCGAAGGGGGTGCGATTGACAGCTGGTGCGGAAGCGGCGGCATCCAGCCCGAGTTCCTCGTAATAGCCTGCCAGATGCTGCTTCCAGGTGGCCTGGCGGTCCGGCTCGGGCGCCGCCGGTTGGTGACAGAAGAAGTTGACGTTCAGCGGTTTCGCCGTTTGCTGGCGGATGACCTCGATTTCGGCGCGCGTCTTGGCCGCATCGAGCATGGCGCACGGCAGCGAGCCCAGGCCGCCGGCCTCGCTCACAGCAACCGCCATGGCCGAGCCGTTGGCCCCCGCCATGGGCGCCTGAATGATCGGCAGGTCGATGCCCACGAGGTCGAGCAATTGACGATTGGGCCACATGCGATCTCGTCCCGCTTGGCGAATGGTTAGAAAATATGTAGCTGTTATCGGCGAAAAGGGAATTTCCTCCGGTTCCCTCGCCGCAAACCATCCCTCGCCGAGGCCGCAAGGCAACGATCGGAAGCTGTCACCTCATGGCGGAGAGATTGGTGATGAGGGCGATTTCCTTAGCCCGTATGTCGTCGGAGATCTTGTTCGTCGTCTCCGTCCGTGCATGGCTGGCCGTCACCGATATGCAGCGATCCCGCTCCTTGAGCACGGCCCGGATCAAAGCCCTTTCGACGATTTCGACGCACAGCCGGGTTTGTTCCTCGCCGGGCGTTACCGCGAGGCTCTCTGCCATCTCCTGCGCCGCTTGCTGCGCCCGTTCATGCAGATTCATCGAATTCCCCCCAAAACAATCGCTGCGCCAAGGCCACCTGCCTTCGCTTATGCCCTCATTATCGGCCGAACGTCCTGGATTTGATAGCGTTGTGAGTTCGAGGGGGATTGCGCGGATGCGCAGGAACGTCCCGACGCAACCGCGCAATCCCCAACACCTCAATGGAAATAGGCGCCGCCGTCCACCACAAGGGTCTGGCCGGTCATGAATGCGGCATCCTCGGAGGCCAGGAAGGTGACTGCACCGACAATGTCGTCCGGAACCTGATCCCGGGCCAGCACCCGGGCCTGCAAGGAAATTTCCTGCAGTTTCTCCAATTGCACGGGATTGGCGCGCACGCCGTCGGACAGCGTAAATCCAGGCGCCACGCCATTGACCAGAATGCCGGCCCCGCCGAGTTCCTTGGCCAGGGCCTTGGTCATGGCGTTGATGGCGCCCTTGCTGGCCACGTAGTGAAGCATGAAGGGAACGCCCTTGAACGGCGTGCCCGACGAGATGTTGATGATGCGGCCGCCGCCTTGCGATTTCATCGCCGGTGCGACTGCCTTGCAGGCGAGGAATGCGCCGATGACGTTGACATCGAAAAGCGAGCGCCACTCTTCGATCTCAAGTTCCTCGAACGGCTTCGGCTCAAGCGAGGAATAAATCCCGGCATTGTTCACAAGCACGTCGATGCGCCCGAATTCGTCCAATACGGCCCGGGCCATCGCCTCGGTATCTTCTTTTTGCGAAACATCGCAAGTGATGCCGAGCGCCGGGCGATTGCTGCGCGAGAGTTCGGCCGCGGCATCTTCGGCACCCGCCTGGTCAGCCACCACGACGAAGGCCTGTTCGTCATGAAAATCGTTGGCAATGGCGCGCCCGATACCCATGGCGCCGCCGGTGACAATGACAACCTTCTCGTCCAAGCGCATGAGAATCTCCCTATTGACCAGGTATTTCGATGGCCGCTTCGTCGAACACGCGATAGGTCTGCGACTTCGGTTTTGCCTTGTCTTCCTCGTTGACGTAGCGAATGGATGACGTGCCCATCAATGATCGCGGCAGCACCATGGCGCGGATAAACCGGCTGGCGATTTGATCGTCGGCTTGCGCGAAAACGTCCTCGGGTCCGGCCTCGAACCAGGCGCCGCCCGGGGCATAGGACGAGGATCGGCCTTCCGTATCGATGCGGATCGCGCCCTCCTTGAGGCAGCGAGTGCCGGGGCCGCGATGGTTGTGCAAAAACGCGCAACCGCCGGGGGGAAAGGCAACGCTGTCCAGGCGCAGCAGCAATTCGTCGGCGATCCGGCCGGGTTCTATCGAATGCGAGAGTTTCAGATGCCCACGGCCATCGATGGATTCCGCCGCGGCTTGCGCTGCGGCGATCTCCCAACGCCACAGCGTGGCACCGGTTTCCGCGACCGATAGCGTCAACTTGTCGGAGCTGACAATCCCTTCGTCGCCTGGCAGGAGGCAGCCGTTGATCGTCACCTCTCCGGCGGCCACATAAAGGGCCCGCGGCAGAGCCGGCAGGACCACAGGATTGGCGCCTGCGAAGGGCGTGTCTTCGAACAGCCTCAGCTCAAATTCCGTACTCACGATCCCTCTCCGATGCCGGCCAGGCAGACGTACTTGATTTCCGTCCAGTCCTCGATGCCGTATTTCGAACCTTCCCGACCAATCCCTGATTCCTTGACGCCGCCGAAAGGTGCGATTTCGGTGGAGATCAGGCCTGTATTGACGCCGACGATACCGGTCTCCAAGGCTTCGGCCACGCGGAATACCCGCCCCACATCACGGCTGTAGAAATACCCCGACAGGCCATACTGCGTATCGTTGGCCAGCGCGATCGCTTCGGCCTCGTCCGAGAACCGCATTATGGCGGCGACGGGACCGAACACCTCTTCCCGGGTGATGTCCATCTCGGGCGTCACATCAGACAGAACCGTCGGTTCGTAATAGGTTCCGCCGAGGCTATGGCGGTTGCCGCCGATCATCAGCCGCGCACCTTTGGCCAGAGCGTCGGCTACCAGGCGCTCCACTTTGTCCAGCGCCCGCGGCTCTATCAGGGGCCCCAGCGAAACCCCGTCCTCTAGCCCATGCCCGGGCACCAGTTCCGCTGCCCGTGCCGTCAGCGCCTCGACGAAGCGATCGTGGATGCTGTCCTGCACCAGGATGCGGTTGGCTGAAATACAGGTTTGCCCGGTATTGCGGTATTTGCAGATCATGGCACCGGCAAGTGCCGCCTCGAAGTCGGCATCGTCAAAAACTATGAAGGGGGCGTTTCCGCCCAGTTCCAGGCTGATCTTCTTCAAGCCATCGACGCAGCCCGCCATGAGGTGCTTGCCCACCACCGTCGAGCCGGTAAAGCCGATCTTCTTGACCAGGGGATGCGAGGTCAGGGTCTCGCCGATCACGGCGGCGTCCTCGCGGGCGCCCGTGACCACGTTGAATACGCCCGGCGGCACGCCTGCTTCCAGCGCCAGACCGGCCAAGGCAAGGGCCGACAGCGGCGTCGATTCCGCCGGCTTCAAAACCATGCAGTTGCCCGCCGCAAGCGCTGGCGCGGACTTGCGGGTGACCATTGCCGAGGGGAAGTTCCAGGGCGTGATGCCACCGACCACGCCCATGGGCTGACGCATGACCAAAATGCGCGTGTCCGGCAGGTGCGGGGGAATGGTATCGCCATAGATGCGCCGGCCTTCACCGGCGAACCAGGAAAAGAAGCTGGCCGCGTATTCGATTTCCACCTTTGATTCTGAGACCGGCTTGCCCTGCTCCCAGGTCAGCAATTGGGCAAGCTGGTCCGAACGCGCCCGCATCGAGGCGGCCCAGGCCTCGAGAACGCCGGCCCGGGCGGCGGCGGTCATGGTTCGCCAAGCCGGGTAGGCTTTATGGGCGGCGGCAATGGCCCGCTCGGTATCGGATTCTCCCATCCTCGGAACACTTGTGATTTTTTTGCCCGTGGCGGGGTCCAACACCTCGAACGCAGCACCACTGACGGCAGCGCACCACTGCCCGTCAATGAACCCCAACGGCTGAAGGTATTCCGGCAATTCGGTCGGTATGTTCATCATTATCCCTGTGTTCAACCCAGCTCATCCAAGGCCCGCAGGATCCGTTCCGGTGTGATGGGAATAACGTCGATGCGGACGCCGCAGGCGTCGTGAATGGCGTTGGCGATGGCTGGAATCTGCGTGTTCGCAGTCATTTCGCCGATGCCCTTGGCACCGTAAGGGCCGCCTTCCAGCGGTTGTTCCAGAACCACGACCTCCAGCGGCACCATGTCCGCTGCGCCGGGCATCAGGTAGTCGGTAAAATTGCGCGGGCTGTGATCGCGGTTGGGAAAATAGGGCTCGGTGGTCTCGAAAAGGGCATGGCTAATACCCATCCAGCAGCCACCATCGATCTGCTGTTTGACCATGGCGATGTTGATGGCGCGGCCGATTTCATAGGCGCTCCAAACCCCAAGCACGGTGACAACGCCGGTCTCGTCGTCGACCTCCACGTCGGCGATGGTGCAGGCATGGGCGTGACCCGAATCCGGATCCATCGCACCGGTTTCCGGATCTACCTCGCTCAGCGGTTTGAGGAACATCCCCCGTCCACCGATCATCTTGCCGATGGCGAAGTTGGCAGCACCGGCCACCTCGGTCACGCTGACCGAGTGATTGGACCCACTGACGCGAATCCAGCCCTTGCCGTCGGTCTCGAGATCATCGACGGACGCTTCCAACAACTCGGCGGCGACTTCCAGCATTGCGCCGCGAGCTTCCGCCGCCGCCATCATCACGGCGTTGCCGACGCGGTGGGTGCCGCGGGAGGCAAAGGTGCCCATGCAAAACGGCCCACCATCGGTATCGGCGAGATCCACGATGATGGTCTCGAAAGGTACCCCCAGGGTCTCGGCCGCGATCTGTGCCACGACTGTTTTGAGGCCCTGGCCGAGATCGGCACTGCCCAGCGTGACGACGAAGTTGCCGTTCGCCGTAGCATGGATCAGCGCCTGGGTGGGGTCGCCGCCCAGATTCATGCCGGTGGGATAGTTGACCGCCGCGATGCCGCGTCCCAGGCGTTTAGCCATCAATCTCGTCCCGATGTTTCGACGACATCCCGTCGTAACCCGCCGGCATCTCATGCCCCGCCAATTCGGCTGCCGCCCGCATGGTTTCGATCAAGGCCGCGCCGGTAACCTTTTTACGGATGGCTTTCATGTCGCCATCCCGATAGGCGTTGATCATGCGCAGCTCGAGCGGATCCATTTCCAGCTCCCGGGCGATCCGGTCCATCTGCACTTCGATGGCGTAGTCCGCCATGGTGACGCCGAAACCGCGCATGGCACTGGTCGGTGTGCGGTTGGTGTAGACGCAGTAAACGTCGCCATGGACGTTGGGGATGGCGTAGGGACCGGGAAGATGGCCGGCCGCTTTGTTCGTGCCATAGGGTGTGTTGCGCGAATAGGCACCGCTGTCGATCAGCATCCGCACTTTTCGCGCCACGATGCGACCATCGTTCATGACCCCGTCACGAATGGTGATGCGTTCGGCCGAGCGCGTCGAGGACACCTGCATCTCTTCCTGGCGGCTATAGGCGTACTTCACCGGCCGGTCGGTGCGCATGGCCGCCAGGGTGCAGATCGGCTCGACGATGACATCGCATTTGCCGCCAAAGCCGCCGCCCACCGTTCCTCCGACCACGTGCAACCGCGCCGGCTCGATGCCCAGGATATTTGCCGTCACGTCGAGAGAAAAGAACAATGCCTGGGTATTCGAATGGATGGCGTAGCGGCCGTTTTCGGCCGGCGAGACGATGCAGCCGGTGGTCTCCAGCGCCGCGTGTTCGATGGGTGACGACTGATAGCTGTGTTCGAGGATATGATCGGCTTCGGCAAAGCCGGCTTCGATATCTCCGAAGCGAATGCGCCGGCACTCGTGGTCTTCGAACAAAAAGTAGTTGTGACCGTGTGGTTTGAAGGCCGGGAACTCAGGGTTCAAGGCGTCTTCGAGATCCAGCACCGCCGGCATTACGTCATAGTCGATGACGACGCGGCGCGCGCCCTCGGCGGCGGCCTGCGGGGTTTCGCCAATGACGGCGCAGATCTGTTCGCCGCGATAGAGCACGCGGTCGACCGCCAGAACCGGCTCGTCGGCCGGCACCCCCAGGGCTTCGAGTATGCAATACACATTGTTCGGCACATCGGCGTGGGTCAGAACCTTGACGACGCCCTCGACGGCCAAAGCCGGCGCCGTATCGATCTTGAGAATGCGCGCATGATGATGCGGGCTGCGCACCATCTTGAGGTGCAAGAGGTCGCGTTCCTGAAGGCTGTCGTAGTAAGGCGAGCGGCCCGTGACGTGGCCCAAGGCATCGATACGTTGCACGGGCTGACCGACGACATCGAAGGTCGCCGGTTTGCCGCCTTCGAGAGAGAGACGTCTGATGGCGAATTCACTCATTTGCCACGGCCCCTGCTGCATCCAGCGAAGCCATAATGGCGTCGACGATGGGCGCGTATCCGGTGCACCGGCAAACATTCCCTGAAATGGCTTCGATAACCTCGTCGCGACTGGGGGCGGTGTTCCGCTTCAGCAAAGCCAGCGCGGCGTTGATCATGCCCGGCGTGCAGGCACCACACTGGGCGGCAAAATGATCCATGAAAGCTTGTTGCAAGGGATGCAAAGCCTCGGGCGTGCCCAGACCTTCGATGGTCTGAACGGAAGCGCCCTCGATTGTCTGGGCCAGCACCAGGCAGGACACGACGGCCTTGTCATCGAGCAAGACCGTGCAGGCCCCGCAAGATCCCTCGCCGCATCCATGGTGCGTACCGGTCAGACCGCAGCCATCACGCAAAACCGTCAACAAAGTATCGCCCGGATTGACCAGCAGCTTTCGGCGCTTGCCGTTCACCGTCATCGTGACAATCCGTTCAGCCATTGCAGCCTCGCGTCCTATTCGTTGTCGGCAAGCAGCGTCCGTGACAGATAGACCGGCAAAACGCGGCGCCGATACCAGGCCGAGGCAAAGGCATCGTCAACCGGCTCGATATCCGCCAGCGCTTCCGTGGCGGCGGCATTTACGACTTCAGGATCGAGCGGCTTGCCGTCCAGCATCCCTTCACAGCGCCGGGCACGAACCGGGGTCGGCGCCAGGGCGCCAAGGGCAATACGCGGCCGCTCGACAATGCTGCCGTTCAGCGGAACCACGGCGGCAATGGACAGAACGGCGTACGATGCCGCCTTCTTCCGCATCACCTTGCAATGACGCCACGTTGCTCGGTCGGGCGCGTCAAATTCCATGGCAGTCAGGATCTCGCCGGCCCGCAGTCCAGCGGTGTAATATTCATCGATCGGGATGCGACGCACACCTTCGGCCCCCGCGACAACCAATTCTGACTGCAAAGCGAGCAGGCAAACGCCCAAGTCACCCCCGATGATCAGGTTGCCGCCGATGGTCGCCGAATTGCGGATCGTCGGGGATGCCATGCAGCGCACGGCTTCGTGCATGAAGGCCAGGGCATCGTTCTCGAGAAGATCCGACAGCAGGGTCATGGCGCCGATACTGATGCGGGCGCCGTCGGTATTTATCCCGGCGATCGGCAATCGTGACAGATCGACCAGGGTTTGAACCTTCAGGCCACCGGCTTTGAGAACCGCCACCGCAATGGTGCCACCGGCCAAGATTCCCGCCCCCGGCTGATCGGCGAGAATGCCAACGGCGTCTTCAAGGGTCTCGGGGATCTCGATATTTTCGAGCAATTCCTACGCCTCGTGGATCTTTGCCCAGGATCGTCGACCAGCAGGAGCGTAGGAGAAAGCACCTTCAGGGTCTTTATCCAGCCATCCTGGAATTTACCAATTTGTCTGAAATTCAGGCGTTGATGGCGAATTGGCGGAAGGATGACGGCGGAAAACCGACCTTTGAGCGGAAAAAACGGCAAAAATGGCTTTGCGCGGAATATCCCAGATCGTCCGAGATATCCTTTATGGATTGCCTGGAATCGACCAACCGATGGATCGCCTGTTCGATCATCAGACCCTCGACGTAAATGCGCGGCGGAATACCTGTCGCCTTGTGGAATTGGGCATAGAAATGCGAGCGCGACATGCCCACTGCCTTGGCCAAATTGTCCATGCGCTTGATGCCATGGGGCTGGCCGTGAATAAGGGAAATCGCGCGCCGGATGCGAAAATCGATGGCCACGTCGCTCAGCTTTCCGGAGCGCAAATTCGTATGGCGCAGCAAGCTGCCCATCAATTGGACGGTGGTGTCCCAAATATCATCGCGGCTCGCGCTGGCGTCCGTGATGAAAGTCGAAACCTGGGACAGCAGCCGGCGCACCTGGCCGGTGATAACAGGTTGAGAGGCTGCGGAGGGAAATCGGATGTGCAACCCGAATTGCGATTCAATCCACCGCGGTTCGGCATAAAACGCCAGCATCAGCGTGGAACCCTCGCTCTCGCCCAAATCCGCATGGGGCAGCCAGGGCGGTATGACGATGGTCTTGTCATCTGTCAAGTGACAAATCTCGTCGCCGACGGAGAAAGTCCGGTCATCGCCAGATAATTTGATGAGGACGTGAAACTGCGGGTGGGCGTGCTCGCAGACACTGTCCGCGATGTCAAACAGAGCCAGGCGAAGTGGTGCTTCCTGAAGGACTCCGATCAACCCAGACATGGATATTTTTCCCTGTCCATTTCCCCAATTGGTCACGGGCATCGGCAACGGGTGAAGGCTACCATCCCGAAAGCCTGAAAACCAATCCGCTGCCAAACAATCGGACGAATTGGTAAATCGCCCGCACGGGCCAAGAACCGCCCTATCGGGCCGCCAGCATCTGCATCCGGAGGCTCATGACGAGTTCGCCGTTTTGGTTTGATAGCTCGTGTTGGAAGCTGAGCACGCCGCGGTCGGACTTGCCGCGGGAGGGCTGTTTGGCGAGGCACTCGACGCGCAGACTGAGGCGGTCGCCGGGCCGTACCGGATGGTGGAAACGCACCTCGTCCAGCCCCACGCCGGCGATCTGATCAAGGCCGGCCTCGGCCTCGAAACGTAGATTGTTCCAGAGCGCCATGGTGTTGATGCCCGAGGCCACCAGACCGCCAAAGTGGCTCTCGCGTGCGGCAATCTCCGAAAGGTGGTAGGGCCGGGGATCGTAGCGCTCGGCGAAGGTCACGATCTCGGCACCCGGCAGCTCGCTCGGGCCGGCCACCATGACGTCACCGACGGTTACATCATCGAAGCCACGCCGTTCACGATGTGCCCAACAGGTCGCGACCGCCGAAACGCTCCAACCAGGCCGGGATGACGGCCTTGTTGTAGACGTTGTCCGGGACCTCGCCGCGCAGGGCACAAAGGAGCGACCGTGTCGCCCAGTCAAGACCCGGGCCCAAACCGCTGCCGTGGTTGAGCGAGACGATGTGGGGCCACAGCAACACCTTGTCGCCCATGCCCCGGAGCGGCGATTGCACCGGCAGCGGCTCGACCTCGAAGACGTCGAGGGCGGCGCCGGCGATCTGGTCGTTCAGCAGCGCCTGGATCAGCGCCTCCTCGTCGACGGCCGGGCCGCGGGCGGTGTTAACTAGCACCGCCGAGGGCTTCATGCGGGCCAGCTCGGCAGCGCCGATCATGTGGCGCGTTTCCGGACTCAGCGTGACATGCAGCGAGACCACGTCGGATTCGGCCAGCAAGGTGTCGAGGTCGACGCGGTGGGCATCGTGGTGGACGAACTTGGAATAGTCGACGTAAGGGTCGCAGGCCAGAACCCGCACCCGCCAGGGTGCCAGCAGATCAGCCAGCCGGCTGCCGATGCGGCCCAGGCCGATGATGCCGATGGTGATGCCGGCATAGCCGTCGTGCCGCGCGCCCATATAGGTGCCGGTCAGCGAGGCGTCGCGCCAGCCGCCCTCCTTGACGAAGCGGTCTCGTTCGCGCGCCTTTTTGAGCACAGTCAGGATCATGGCCATGGTCGATTCGGCGACGGCGCCCCAGTTGGATTCGGTGGGGCAGTGGCTGACGATGATGCCAAGATCGGTGGCCGCTTCGACGTCGACGTCGTCCACCCCGATCGAGCATTTGGAAACGATGCGCAGGTCGGGCGAGACTTCGAGCACGGCGCGCGAGATTGGATTGGGCCGGATGGTGGCGCCAAAAAACCCGGTGGTGCCGGCGGCGTGCCGGCAAAGCTCCTCCTCCGTGCCCCCCTCGGCCTCGATCCACGAGCCCTTGCCGATTGTCAGCTCGCAGCCCGCTGCCCGCAGCCGTTCGTAGTAGCTCTCGGAATCCTCGACCGGCGCGAAAACGAAGATCTTGTGAGGCTTAGTAGCGCTCATGTCGGGGAATCCTCTGGCTGGATGTGGGCCGCGAAATTGGTTTCGGGATCTAGCTCGGGGGCCGGCCGGCCCAGCGGCTTTGCTGCCTCGGCCGAGGCGCAGGGCTGGAAGGCGCCCGAGCCCCGCTCGGCGTCCAATGCCCCGTCCGCGACGATCACCTTGCCGCGGCGCAACACGATTTCGGGCCAGCCCGTGACGCGGCGGCCCTCGTAGGGCGTGTAGCCGACGTTGTCGTGCAACATGGCGGCGCCGATCTCGACCTCGCGAAGCGGATCCCAGATGGCGATGTCGGCGTCGCTGCCCACCGCGATGGTGCCTTTGCGGGGATAGAGGCCATAAAGCCGGGCGGCGTTGGTGGCGGCCAGCGCCACGAAACGATTGAGGTCGATGCGGCCCTTGCCAACGCCTTCCGAAAACAACAGCGGCAGCCGCACTTCGACCCCCGGTACGCCGTTGGCGACGTGCTTGAAGTCGGGCTCGGGGCCATGCGCGAGTTTGCCGCTCTCGTCAAAACGATAGGGCGCGTGGTCGGAGGAAAAGACCTGGAAGGTGTCGTTGGCCAGGGCCTGCCACATTGCCTCCTGGGCCGAGGCGTCGCGGGGCGGCGGACTGCAGCAGAACATGGCACCCTCGGCGCCCGGCCGGTCGAGATCGGCGGCCGTGAGAAAGAGATATTGCGGACAGGTTTCGCCATAGATCTTGAGGCCCCGGTCCTGGGCCCGGCGGATCTCGGCCGCCGCTTCGGCCGTCGAGACGTGAACCACCAGCAGCGGCACGTCCAAAAGCTCGGCCAGGGCGATGACCCGGTGCGTGGCTTCCGATTCGGCGAGCCGCGCATGGGCCACGGCGTGATACTTGGGCGCCCGGTAGCCGCCCGCCAGCAGACGCTCGCCGAGCCAGCGGATGACCTCGTGGTTTTCGGCATGCACCATCACCAGAGCGCCTTCACGCCGCGCCAGGGCCAGCACCTCGAGCATCTGATAGTCGTCGAGGCGCAGCATGTCGTAGGTGGTGTAGACCTTGAAGGAGGTGTAGCCGTCCTGGATCAGCGCCGGCAGCTCCTGACCCAGCACCTGTTCCGTGGGATCGGAAATGATGAGGTGGAAGGCGTAGTCGATAACCGCCTTCGCGGCCGCCCGTTCATGGTAGTCCTTGACCACGTCGCGGAGCGACTGGCCGCGGTGCTGGGCGGCGAAGGGAATGATCGTGGTGTTGCCGCCAAAGGCCGCCGAGACGGTGCCGGAATAGAAGTCGTCGGCGTTCATCAGACCCATGCCGGATAGCTGCTCGATATGCAGGTGGCTGTCGATGCCGCCGGGCAGCACCAGTTTGCCCGTGGCGTCGATCTCGCGGCCGTCGGCGGCCGTTTCCAGCCCCTCGCCTAGCGCTGCTACCCTGCCCTCGCGTATGCCCACGTCGGCGGCAAAAATGTCGGCCGCCGTCGCCACGGTGCCGTTTCTGATCACCAGGTCGAATGCCATGATTCCCCGCCGCTCAGCCAGTTTCCCTCGGGCCGAGACTGTCGGGGAGATCGGCGCGGCTGGCAAGGGGGTTGTGGAAGCGGCTGGCGACGCCGGGCCGGGGGTTCCGGGTTCAGTCGAATTTGCAGGCTTTCTTGGAAGTTCCCAGCCAGGCACGACGCCTGCCTTGCTGGAAGCACCCCTTGGTCCAGGCACCCTCGTATCTGTTGCCCTTCTTGGTCAGCAACGAGCCTTGCCCGTGCGGGCGTCCGTTGACGAAATCGCCCTCGTACCTGTTGCCGCTGGGCCAGGTTTGGACGCCCGGACCGTGGGCATGGCCGTTCTTGAAGTCTCCCTCGTACCTTTTGCCGCTCTTCCACACCCTGACGCCGCGTCCGTGCCGCTTGTCGTCCTTGTATCCGCCCTCGTACCTGCCGCCGCCGGCCCAGACGTAGACACCTTTTCCGTGTTTCCTGTTAAGCCTCCAGCCGCCCTCGTAGCGCTCACCGTCCGGCCAGGTGACCGTTCCGCGTCCGTGCCGCTTGTCGGCCTGCCATTCGCCCTCGTAGCGCTCGCCATCCTCCATGACGAAGACGCCGCGTCCGTGCCGCTTGTCGGCCTGCCATTCGCCCTCGTAGCGCTCGCCATCCTCCATCACGAAAACGCCGCGTCCGTGCCGCTTGCCGAACTGCCAATCGCCCTCGTAGCGCTCGTCATTGACCCATACCATGACACCATGGCCGGAATGCTTGCCCTGCTGCCAGCCGCCCTCGTAGGTCCGGCCGTTGGCCCATTCCTTGACTCCCTGGCCGTGCTGTTTGTCCCCCTTCCAGGTGCCCCGGTAGGTGTCGCCGCTGGCCTGAACGAAAACGCCCTGTCCCTGCCGTACGTGATCCTTGTATTCGCCTTCGTATCGGCTGCCGTCGGCCCAGGTATAGACACCCTGCCCTTCATTCTTGCCCTGGCGCATGGTGCCGACGTAGGTGCTTTGGCGCCATATTCCCCTGCTCAGGAAGCGCCAGACCTTCTTGCCCTCGCCTTCGGCCTTGCCTGCCTGGCAGGTACCCGACCAGGTTACCGTCTCGTCGGGCTCGGGAGCCGGATTCCAGACCGTACAGCCGGCCTGGTTTTCTACCTGCTGCCAGCGTCCCTTGGCCTCCGCGCCCGCGGCCGACAGGACCAGGGCCAGCAGCACCAACGCCAACCCACCCGCCAACCGCATCATAGGTGTTTCTCCGGCAAGCAGCCGCCCGGCGGCGGCGCTGCCCGACCCCTCACTTTTCGGCCTCGAACAGGCGCTGGATGTCGGCCATCTCCTCCGGCCGTGCTTGGCGATAGGCCTGGCGCTTGGCTGCGAAGCTGCGCATGTGGGCCTCCAGGTTGCCGGGCCAAAGCATGACGCCGAAGTCGGCCTGGCCCGCCGTCATGTCGCCGTGCCCGAAGGCGCGCAGTGCCATCAGCGGACTGACCGACGGCTTGTAGTGGGACGATTCCCAGTACCATTTGGTTTCCTGCGCGCTGCCCTGAGGCGGGACCTTTTCCGTTGTAATGCTGTTGTAACCACTGAAATCCCAAAGCACGAATTCCACCGCGCCCGGATGGCGGGCTCGGTCCGATGCCAGCACGGCGACAAGTTCGCGCTTCCAGGATTCGAAAACCGGCCAGGCGCCCGAACCTTGGATCACTTCGAGCATGTGAGCGTGATAGGGATGGATGGCTAGCACCAGGTTGATTTTGTTGGCCCGGCAGAAGGCCACCAGGCGTTCGAAATAAACCATCGAGCCGTTGGGCCAGCCGGCGGTCGGCCCGAAATTCATCGGGTGTGCCTTCAACAGGCGGATGTGCTTGCGGTTTTGCTTGCGGAAGGAGCGCCAATAGCTTTTCACCCTGGCATATTCGACACCTTCTATCACCGGGTTGAAACCCAGCATGGTGCGGGTCGAGACCCAGGGCTGGTCCTGATCCATCACCGTTGCGATCGACTTCATCAGAGTCGGCCAGGCGACATAGATCTGATGCAGGTCACGAAAGCGGGCGACGTCCCAAATTGGCGTCTCTTGGCCGTCCAACTGGACCGCCAGGCGGCCCTCGCTGAAGTTCGAAGCCCGGCGGAACATGTTGGTGTTGAAGGCAAATATGTCCAACCCCAGCACCGCGTCCTTCAGGGTGCCGGTTTGGGCGGCATGCTGGAGATAGCGATAGTTCTCGTAGATCGTCGATCCGGGCAGGCCGGCATTGTAGACCGAGCGGTGGAAACGCGCCGAGGC
Organism: Rhodospirillaceae bacterium; assembly: GCA_002690215.1. Lineage (GTDB taxonomy): Bacteria > Pseudomonadota > Alphaproteobacteria > UBA2966 > UBA2966. Next base: position 42,181 of record NZDS01000158.1, read on the forward strand.
GCGGGCCGGATCGAAACCTTGTTCGACTCTGGAATTGCCCAAAAAAACGCCGTCCGGGCGCTGGCTCGAGATGTTGTAGGCCTTGGCCAGCCGCAAGTTACCCTGGGCCGAAGGCTTGAGCGTGTTGAAACCCTCGACCTCGACCAGGCTATGCACACCGTAGGGATCGACAATCATGTTCACGGCGGCCGACACCAAAGCCAGGGCGATCACCACGGCGACGACACCGCTCAGGAATTTTTTGTCGGCATTCATCACCCGCCCTCAGAACTGGTAATAGAGGAATTCGCTGACGCGGTTCAGGTTCAAAAGCGCCAAGCCAAATATCGCACCAATCACCAGGGACCCAGTCAGTCCGGGCCGCCAGAACAGGGGCCACTTGCCGCGCAGCACCAGCGGCGCTGGCTCCTCGGCCATTTTCTCCTCGTCGAATTCATAGGCCGGTTGATAACGCGCCATCAATTGTTGGGTACCGGCGCTGCTGGCAGCCGCCGTGATCGCCGCGCCGATGGTCCTGGCCGACAGCGCCCTGGCCGGCGCCAAGGCCAACTGGAAGATCGGCCGGGTCTACAACCGTCTGGTCTGCAATGCCTGCCACCGCCAGGACGGCGGCAAGGTGGTATCGCCGATGGCGCGCAAGAAGGTCGAGTGGCGACGCTATTTCGAGGCCGGCGACCATGGTACAGGCGGCAGTGCCAATGACTCGGTGCACTACTACACCAGCCGTGCCTACCGCAGCGCCATCAAGGCCGAGAACAAGGCGGCGGCGAAGTTCCTCAAGTTCCCCGACGCCGCCATGTCGGCCCACGTCGTCGAATTCTACATCCACGGCGCCAAGGATTCGGACACGCCGGCGCGCTGCCAATAGCGAGGATCGGAAGATGACCAGCGTCAACGGGCGCGAGGGGTTCCGCGCCGACTTCAGAACCCTGTTCGTCGAGGAATGGTCACCCTATCTGGGTGCCGTGGCCATCATCTGCGTGGTCATGGTCTTGATGGCCAGCGGCTTCTTCTGGGGTGTCTTCGGCGGCCTGCGCCTCTGGGGCGACTGGTTCAACGAACTGATCGGCCTGAACGCGCTGATGGGCAACCGAACCCACCTCGACAATCCCCTGATTCACCGCATCTCGTTGATGGATATCACGCTGGTGCTGGGGGCCCTGGTGGCGGCTCTTGTCTCGCGCCAGTTCCGCCTCAACCGGCCGCCACCTATCGAGTATCTCTGGGGCGCCATAGGCGGCATTTTGATGGGCGTCGGCGCCACTTTGGCCGGCGGCTGCACCGTGGGTGGCTTCTTCACGCCTTTGGTCTTTTCCTCGGCCGCCGGCTGGGGCACCACCTATGTGCTCAGCTTCGGCTTCTTGCTGCTGTGGTACGGACTGGTTCACTACAACGAATCGAGCCAGCGATTCACGGTTCTCTGAGGTTCTATTGCGACAGGATCCAAAAACCTGACTGCGCCGAGAGGCTGGGGGCGGCATCAGGACAACCGAACGCGCAGGACTCACTTGGCGTGTTCACGTGAAGGAATTGCGCCAATTAGATACCGAATCCGGGGCCTGCTATACTGCCGGTTCCGAGGAGCGAAAGCGGGGAAAGCAATGAGACGACGTGGGTTGGTTGCGGCCGTGTCCGGGTTAATGCTGCTGGCCGCCACGGCGCCGGCCTGGGGTGGCGAGGTCACGGCACCTTATCCGCAGCTCTTCCCCGGCGCGGCGCAGAATGTAGCAGGTTCGGTTGAGACCACCCCTGTCGGGAAGACCGACGAGACACCACGGCATCAAGCCGGCAAGGCCGCTGGCGCCAGCGCCAATCTGGCCGGATTCAACGTCGGTAAGCTGCGCCCCGACGTCGTCGGTGCGATTTTGGGCATGGTGGCGTTTGGGGCCATTGTCGTGGTTTCCCTCAAAGGTTTGAACACCGAGAACTAGCGGCGCCTTGAAGGCACAGCTTTGCCGTGACCTGGTCCCGGTTCGAGGCTGCCGGCTTTCTCTCAGATCGCGATTCGGCCGCTACATCTTAGGCAGGGTCTGGACGTAGGCCAGGATGTCGACCAGGTTCTGGATCGGCAGAAACCTGAGCGCTGGCATCGGCACGCCAGGATGGCCGTTACGGATCTTATGCAGTGCCTCCCAGGGGTTGGCGCTGCCGACTGTGCCTATGAATTCGGGATTTTCCTCGCTCTTGAAATTGATGGCCTTGCCGTCGAAGCCGTGGCAAGCGGCACAGACGTTTTGGAAAATACGCTCGCCCTGACCGGCGTCGCCGCGGGCCTGGGACGATTCATGGTCGATGAATCGATCGACATCGTGCTGGCCACGGGTGACGAACAGCGCCAGGCGCTCGGCGACGCTGTCAGGAAGTTGTTCCGGTGTATAGCCGTGGACCTCGTCTCGCAACGCCTCCATGACGATGGCTGGGTTCTTGCCCACAAGGCCTCGCAGCCCCTTGATGCCTGAGTAGTGCGAGCCTTCGCGATAGGCGCCGTCCTTGCCCTTGTAGTCCCAGCCATGGCACTCCTTGCAGCGCCAGGTAACGTAGCCGTGCTTCTTGCCCCAAGGTGGATAGGAGGAATGGTTCTTATGGGGCTCGGCGACGTCGATCGCCACCGCCCAGTTGTCGTAAAGCCGACCCCCGAAGGCCACCTCCCAGTCCTCGGTTGGAGATTCCGGAATGCCGCCCAACCAGTCGCGGCTGGGTTCAACCGACATGCCGTGCTCCTGATTGGTCTGGGCGGTAGCTGGCGAGGAAACGCCCAGCCAAGCCGCGGCGGCTGCGCAGGCCAAGCCTGCAACCATCCATCTAGTGGATCCCACCTAACGGAAGAGTCCGAAAGGGGATTCCTTGAACAGGCCGTATGTGCGAGTCTGGGGCATGCGTACTGGA
>NZDS01000159.1 GCA_002690215.1 Rhodospirillaceae bacterium
CCAGGCTCAGCGCGATGACGGCGACCACCAGGCGGTTGGCATCGGCGCCGATCAAGCCCCGCCCGAACGCCGTGGCCGCCAGCACGAACGAGAACTCACCGACCTGACCCATCACCGTGCCGGCCAGGAAGGCGCGCTGCCAGGGCTCGCCCTGAAGGCGCAGGATGGTGATGTTGAGAGCCGTCTTGGCCAATGTCACGGTCAGCACCAGGACCAGAACGATGCCCAAATTGCGCCAGATGAAGCCGAGGTCGAGCAAGAGCCCGACAGAAAGAAAGAACACCATCATCAAGATGGCCTCGACGGGACGCGTCACCTCGATCATGCGCCGGCGCTCGGCCGAATTTCCCAACACCAGCCCTGCAATGAAGGCGCCATAAGCAGCCGACAGGCCGAGCAAACTGCTGACCACCGCGGCTGCCAGACAGAGCGCCAGCGCGCCCAGGGCGGTCAGCTCGACGCTAGAGGCCCGTTGCCGGGCAAAGGGCAGGTTGATCTTGCGCCGGCCGCTGAGGCCGCCAATGATCGCCGCCAGCACCGCCACGGCGATGGCGGCATTGATCAGAGCGGATATGAAGCCGCCGCCCTCGCCGCCCAGCGAAGCGACGATCAGCAGCATCGGCACCACGGCGAGATCCTGGGCGATCAGCACACCGACGGCGACACGGCCGGTTTCGCTGCGCAATTCGCCGATGTCGTCGAGGATCTTCATGGCTACCGCGGTCGAGCTCAGAGCCAGCGAACAGCCCACGACGACGGTCAGCGCCAGCGGCCAGTCGAGCACCTGGCGGGCCACCAGGGCGACGCCAAGTGCTGCCGCCAGTTGCAGCGCCATGGTCGTGAGTGCCACCCGCCAGACCCGGCGAAAGGCCCGTAGGCTGAGTTCGAGGCCGACCAGAAAGAGCAGCAACAGCACGCCCAGCTCGGCCAGCAGACGAATATCGTGGCGATCGGCCACCAGCCCCAGCGCCGAGGGCCCGAGAATGACGCCGGCCAGGATGTAGCCGACGAAAGCGGGCTGGCGCAGACTGTGAAAGGCCATCCCGCCGGCCACGGCGCCGGCCACGACGAGGGCCACGTCGCTCAGTTCGCTGCCCATGGCACGCCAACCTTCAGTCTACGCTGAAGGGTTTGAGCCGGCTGCCGTCGTGAAAGCGCGAGAAGCGGAAAGGTGTGAGGTCGAGGGAGGGCTCGGCGCCCCGTGCCAATTCAGCCGCCAATTGCCCGGCCATGGGCCCGACGCCAAAGCCGTGACCGCTGAAGCCGGTGGCCAGCACCAGACCACCCGGCTGCTCGAGGCGGTCGATGGTGGGCAGCATATCGGGCGTGAAATCGATATAGCCGGCCCAAGTGCGCTCGATCTCGGCCTCCGCCGCGGCCGGCAGCAAGCGGCGAACGTCCGCCACCAGTCCCCGCAACTGACCCAGGTTGGGCTCTGGATCGAGAATGCGGAAGCGGGTCAGCTCGCGGCGCAGAGCAGCCTTGGAGAAGCGCCCGGCCAGGAGATCGAAAAACAGCCGATTGAAGTGCAGCTTGACCGCGCGCTTGTGGTCAAAATAGTTCGAGACGAAGGCCGGTAGGTTGAAGATCGTATCCACGGTCAGGTCGTGGTCGACCGAACGGTTGGCAACGTTCAGGCTGCCATCGCGGCGCTGGCGGAAGGCCACACCGCTCCAGGTGGCGGCGCTGGTGATTTCCGGCAAGGCCTGGGTTCGCGCCACAGATCCCCTGAGCCACATCTGCGGCAGCCGCACGCCCAAGAGGCGCAACATGCGGCTGGACCAAGCCCCGGCCGCCAGCACCACCACCGGCGCCCGAATCAGACCTTGTTCGCAGACCACACCCGACAGGGCACCAGCCGTGGTTTCGATATCGTAGACGGCGCAATGGGTGAGAAACTCTGCGCCGCGGCCCTCTGCGGCGCGCTGCAGGGCGCCGGTGACAACCGTCGGTTCGGCCTGACCGTCGCTGGGCGTGAAGACGCCGCCGCGGCACTCGATGCGGTTGCCGGGCAAATGATCGGCGATCTCGGCCGGCGTCAGGAGTTGCGATTCCAAGCCTTGCTCCCGGGCCGTCGTCACCCAACCCTCCCAGGCCGCCTGTCCTACCTCATCGTCAAAGGTCATCAGATTGCCGCCCTGGATCCACTCCAGGTCGGCGTTGAGTTCGCGCTCCAGCCCTTGCCAGATGCGGATGGCGCCCATGGCCAGCGGCAACTCGGCCGGGTCGCGGCCTTGCTGGCGCACGAAGCCCCAGTTGCGGCTGGATTGCTCACCGGCCACCTCGCCCTTTTCGCAGACGATCACCGAGATACCGTGCTGGGCCAGGAAATAGGCGGTGGCGGTGCCGACGATACCGGCGCCGATGATCACCACGTCGGCTGTGCGATCCATGCTTGTCATTCCCCGGCGAAATAGTTGGCGAGATCAGGCGGCAGGCCCGCTTCATCGAACTCGAAAAGCTCCCATAGCACGTCGTCGGGTGCCGCGCACATGACATAGCGCCAGAAGCCGAACTCGCGGATGTCGCTGCGGAACACCGCCCCCTGCCCCCGCATGTGAGCCACCAACCCGGCCAGGTCGTCGCTCTGGTAGCCGAGATGGTGGACGGCGCCGGGTGTTTCGCCGCGCGGCGGCTGATCGTAGAGGTGCAAGCGGCCGCTGCCCAACCGCATGAAAACATTGCGCGCGCCGCCGAACTCGCCGTCGAAGGCCACCACGCCGCCCAGCATGGTGCGGTACCAGGCGACGCTGGCGGCCAGGTCACTGGCAAAAAGGTGGGTATGGTGAAGTCCGCTCATTTGCATTTTTACCCTACCAAAGCTTCGGCGGCGTCGACGTCGGCCGGTTTGTTGATGTTGAAGAAAGGATCCCGCGGCTGGCTGGGATAATCGACGTACACATGCCGGTAACGCCCCGTCCAGGCGTCGACGCGGCGCAGATCCTCATCGACCATGGCAGCACGCAGGCCCCCGGCGTGGCGCACGGGCCAGAGCCCGAAAACCGGATGGGCCCGATCGCCAGAGCGGGCGCAGGCGGTGTCGGCGCCGCTGTCGACGACGGCCCGGTGCAGGCGCTCGACCAAATCGGTGGGGAAAAAAGGCGCATCACTGGGGAAGCTGGCAACGTACTCGGCCTCGGGAAGATTGGCCTGGGCCCACTCCAGCGCCGCCAAAACGCCGGCCAGTGGGCCGGCATGGTCGGGAATGCTATCGGCCACGAAGGGCAAGTCAAAGGCGGCGAAACGTGCCGCATCACCGTTGGCGTTGAGCACCAAGGTGGCAACTTGGGGCTGGGCCCGGGCGATGGCATGGGCAATCAGCGGTCGGCCGGCCAAGTCGCGAAAGCACTTGTCGCCGCCGCCCATGCGCCGCGACAGGCCGCCGGCCAGAAGCACGCCGACAATCGGCGCGCCGGCCTCATTCATGGCGGCCGCCTTTGCGCGCCTGGGCTGCCGGCTCATCCGCCACGGCGGTGGGATCGGCGTCGTAGATAATGCGTTCCTGCCCGGCAAGGCAGACGAATCGTTTGCCTTTGGCCCGACCGATCAAGGTCAAATTCGCCCGCCGCGCCAGCTCCACCCCCCAGGCCGTGAAGCCCGAGCGCGAGACCAGCACGGGAATACGCATCTGCACGCACTTGATGACCATCTCGCTGGTCAGCCGCCCGGTGGTGTAGAAGAGCTTGTCCTCGGGACCCAGGTCTATGGGTCCGTGACCCTCGAGGAACATGTAACCGGCGATCTTGTCGATGGCGTTGTGGCGCCCCACGTCCTCCATATAGAGGAGCGGCCGGTCATCCTGGCAGAGCGCACAGCCGTGAATGGCCCCGGCCGCCAAGTAGATGCTGGGGTGTGTGTTGATCTTCTTCGAGATGGCGTAAAGCCACGAGGTTCGCACCACGGCATCGGGTGGCAGTTCGACCTCGTCGAAGCTCTCCATGACGTCACCGAAGGCCGTACCCTGGGCGCAACCCGACGTTAGGGTCTTTTTGCGCAGCTTGTCCTCGAAATTGGTCTCACCTTCGGTTCGCACCACGATGACGTCGATCTCGGCATCGAAATCGATGGCCGTGATGCGGTCGTCGGCGGCCAGCATATTTTGGTTTATGAGATAACCTACGGCGAGGTACTCGGGATAGTCGCCGATCGTCATCATGGTGACGATCTCCTGGCCGTTGAGGTAAAGCGTCAACGGCCGTTCCACGGGTACGCTGGCCGTTACCGGAGCGCCGTCGTGATCGGTCCCGTGACAGCGCTCGACCAGGCGCGGATCGTCGGGATCTGGCGCTAGAATGAATTCACGGGCTTTGGTCATGGCATGAATATGCGTCGAACGGGTGGCTCTGGAAAGGGCCAAGGCGCTCCGGCCGGTTGACCGCCGCCACCGGATCGCCAGAATGCGCGCCGGAGGTGGGTCATGACTGACGAGAAGAATATCCTGGTTCGCCCGCTTGAAGACTGCGCCGTATTAATCACCGGTGGCACCTCGGGCATTGGCTTGGCTTCGGCCCGGGCCTTGGCCGAAGCCGGCGTGCGGTGCTTTGTGCTCAACGGTCGCAACGCCGACCGGGCGGAAGCAGCGCGCCGGAGCCTGGCAAAGAGCGCGCCCGAAGCAGATATCCGGCTGTCGCTTGGCGACGCTGCCACGCAGGATGGCGCCCGCGGGGCGGTGATGGCGACCACAGATGCCTTTGGCCACATCGACGTGCTGCTCAATTCGGCCGGCGGCGACATCTTGCCGAAGCTTTTGCATGAAACGGACATGGATGAGATAGAATCCGTGCTGCAGGGCGAGTTGCTGTCGACGATCCTGCCGACCCGCGCCGCCCTGGATCCCATGATGGCCCAACGCGGCGGCTCGATCATCGCCATCGCTTCCGACGCCGCAAAAGTGGCGACACCGGGCGAAGCCGTCATCGGCGCGGCGCTGGCCGGCATCCTCATGTTCACTCGCACTGCCGCCATGGAGGCCAAGCGTTCCGGCGTACGCCTCAACTGCATCACGCCCTCGATAGTCCGCGGCACGTCGCACTACGACAAACTGATGGCCGACGGCTTCGCCGGAAGACTCTTTGCCAAGGCCGAAAGCCGCGCCAACCTGGGCGTCGTCGAAGCGGAGGACCTGGCGCATCTCGTGGTCTACCTGGCCAGCCCGGCAGCCGCCAAACTGAGCGGCCAGGGAATTAGCCTGAACGGGGGGATTACGGCGGCTTAGAGCGGGACGGGGACATCGAAAAACTCTCCCTGGCCCAACCGGGAAGAAAGGTAACAGTTTGAATCGGCGATCAGAAGGCTCGCCTACCGAACAGCGCCGTCCCAGGAAGCCCGGTCTGCCGTCGGCGCGGCGCCATCGGTTTCGTCATAAGACGCGTCAGATGCTCGCCGGTGGAAATGCGCTCAGCGCCAAGGATTACCAACTGGCCACCAACCTCGACCGGATCGTACTCCATTTTTTTCGATGCGTTCGGCTCCAGGGACGACGTGTTGAAGGCCCTGCGCGGTCCTAGTCAACTGGATGCTTCGTCACACTTCGCTCTGAGTTGAACACCGACGAACAGCTCCTTTCGATAGGCGATATCATTCGAACTGAGTTGCCAGCGGAGATACGCGTCGGGCGGTTGAGATGAGGCGAATTGAGCCGCGAGCCGGGCAGCACGCGTTGCTATTTCATTGACGAAGCGTTCGGCCGTAGCCCATCAATAGCGAAGGCCGTAACGGGTCTGCGGGAAAAATCTACCTCCGGCGCCAATGTTCTGTAGCCGAGCGCACATTGCGGCCTGATGATGTTTTAGTGCCGACGCCTGGCTTCATTCAGGACCTGAGCTGGCCTACTACCAAGATTGCCAGGCACTCCCGAGTGTACTCGTCGATGACCGTCAGTATCTGGAGAAACCGGCCATCACGGCTGCAGGTTTGGACAAGATCCATAGGCCCAGACATGGTTACGGCCGCTGTCCTCGATTTGCATGACTTTCGACAGATTGAACGAGCGACCACTGAATTGTGGGACTTTCTGTCGCTTAACGATATGGGCCTGCATGCGTACTTGGGAGATCAGTTCACGCGGCCCTTTTGTGGCAATGATGCCGGCAGTGGTGCGAAGGTCGCAGTCGACAAGCAGCTCGAGTCCCTATCTGGCTCTTTGCAATTCCAGCAAACTGGATTAGAGGTTGTGCTGCCGAGGGTGAAGTGGGGAAACCAAATACAGTATGACTTGATCCATTTTCCGACAAAATTGAAGCCAAGAACTTTTCCCGCAACGAACAAGTTTGTTGCGCGTTCGGCGTATCAAAGTCTAGCTTTCAAAATGAAACTACGCACAATCCACTAACAGTTTCCTACCGCAACCAAGGTAGATCTTGCCATTGCGCTTAATGATTTCACCGTTCTTGCAAAGTTTACTTATCGCGCGTGTGACGGTGACGCGGGTAAGTCCAGTCAAGCTTGCAATCTTCTCATGGGAAATGGCAACCAGCAGTTCATCAGAGTTTCCACCAATCTGAAGCAGTAGTTTGCGAACACGTTCAAGGGATGGCATCTGGGCCATCTGCATCAGGCGCTCCAAAAGAACTCTTTGCTTTACCGAGATTGTAGTAATCAAAAGGTTCGCCAGTTGTTGATCTCTGCGGCAATATGACCTGACATCGCTAGCGGTCAATCGGACCAGTTCCGTGCTCGTCAACCCGCGCGCAGAGGTCGTCCTGGCCAAGCCTTCAAAGGCGGCACCCTCGCCACATAATGCACCCGGCCCAACAATATCTACTATTGTTTCTTGCCCAAGTTGATTCATGAAAATGATTTCGACGTAACCATCAATTACTAAATAAAAAAACTCATCCAGATCATCTTGAGAATAGATGTATGAGCCTTTTTCGTACCTTTTTCTTTCTTTCTCAACCTCACACGTAAGAACATGGTCAATCAAATCAAAGGATATCTGTAGTGTTTCAACACCCTGTCCTATTTCGCCATTTTCCGTATTCAATTTTCTTCACCGCCTAATTGTCACACCACGGCATCTCGATTAACGGCTCCCCGGCACAAACTTCCTGCCGAGGTGACCTTCCACAAATTAACTTCCCGATATTTTCCAATAAATAGAAAACTAAATGGTAGAAATTCTCGAAAGAGCAATTGATTTGATCACGCGAAATGACTTCTTTGTCGTCGCAGGAAAAGCATATATTTAGTATTTTTCTTGCGACTTTGTCAAGCTGGGAACGGCCAATTCTGGTAGATGATATTGAGGCGGGGAATTTCTCGGCCCAAGATCATAATGTACAGATACGGTATTCGGCTGACAGCGCCGCTTCTTTCCGGTGCGCTCGGAGGTGATTAGTTACTTGACCACCCCCTCCCCGTCCGTCCCCATCAAGGGGGAAGGGAAATAAGGACCGGGACGCAACGAGCTCCCTCCCCCTTCTGGGAAGGATTGGGGTGGGGAGCGATCGAAAAAGAGCTTGCATCGTCGGACGGCTAGGGTTTCCGTAAGAAGGGGGTGGCAAATCGCCCAGGGAAGCGAAAGACGTGGCGGAAGATAGAAAACGGAATTGGACGTCGGCCTCAGGCATACCGCTAAAACCCTTTTATGGTGCCGACGACGTGCCGGCCGGGCAGCGCGCCATCGTCAACGGCGCACCGGGCGAGGCACCATTCTTGCGCGGCGCCTACCCCACGGGCTATCGCACCAAACCCTGGCGCATCTTCCAGCTTAGCGGTTTCGGTAAGCCCGAGGACGAGAACGAACGCATCAAGATGCTGCTGGCCCACGGCGAGACCGGCTTCATCATGGAACACGACCGCAATACCGCCGACCACATGCAGAATGTCGATGATCCGGAAGTGGTGGCTAGGGCCCGCGACGTGGGACTGACCGGGGCCGTCATGCAAAGCGTGCGCGATATTGCCATCTGCCTCGACGGCATCCCCATCGAAAGTACCTATGGCCATGCCGGCGGTGGCGTGGTGCAGCATGCCCCCTTCGCGCTGGCCGGCTACTGGACGGTTGCTAAACGGCGGGGCCTCGATCTCGGACGCCTGGCCGGTACCGGGCAAAGCGATTTCAACCTCACATACGTGGGCTGTCCGCCGCTGCGCCAAGTCCCCACGGCACCGGGGCTCAGGCTCAACATCGACATCGTCGAATATTGCGCCGACGTGCTTCCGCGCTGGGTGCCGGTATCCATCGCCGCCTACAACGCCGCCGATTCGGGCATCAACGCCTACCAGGAACTGGGGGCGCTGTTTGCCAACGCCATCGAATACCTGGACGAGGTCGAGCGCCGGGGCCGCATGACCGTGGCCGAGGCGGCACGCGGCGTTGGCGGGGGGAGTTTTCGCCTCTCGATGGATCTTTTCGAGGAAGCCTGCAAGATGCGCGCGGCCCGCCAGATGTGGGCCCAATTGCTGGCGGAGCGCTACGGCATAACCGATCCCAAGCTCGCCAACCTGCGCATTCACTGCGTTACCGCGGGCTCGCGCATGACCTACCAGCAACCCTTCAACAACATCGTGCGCGGCACCATCATGGGGCTCGCAGGCGCGCTTGGCGGCATCCAGTCGCTGGGCGTGTCGGGCTACGACGAGGCGCTTTCGATCCCCTCGGAACACGCCCATCAGATGTCGGTGCGCATCCAGCAGATCCTGCAAAACGAGACCAACCTGACGGCGGTCGCCGACCCGCTCGGCGGTTCCTACTATGCCGAAGCCCTGACGGCGGAACTTATCGAACGCGGCCGCGCCTTCAAGGACGAAATCCTCGACCAGGGCGGCTACCTGGCCACCCTCGACAACGGCTGGATGCTGGCCCGGGCCAACGAAAACCAGATCGCCGAGTTCGAAGCCCAGGATCAGGGCGAGCAGATCGTGGTCGGCGTCAACGCTTTCCACGATGACGTTTCGCCCCACGAGGTCGATGGTTTCATGGGCGTCGACGACACCTACGATGTCGCCCTGGAACGCCTGAACGAGATCCGCAGGAGCCGCCACGAGGCAGCCGCCGGCGACGCACTAAAAGCCCTCCGTGAGGGCTGCCGAGGCAGCGCCAACGTCATGCCCCTGATGATGGAAGCTCTCGACAGCGACGTCACGCTGGGCGAGATCGGCGACGTCTTCCGCCAGACCTTCGGCGATTGGCAGCCGCCGATCACGGTGTAGGCCCAGCCCGATGCCGTCGCAAAACCGCAACACCGCCCGCATCGTCATTGCCAAAACCGCGCTGGATGGCCACTGGCGCGGGCCGCAACTGGTCAGCCACGCCCTCGAGCGCGCCGGTTACGAAGTCGCCCTGGTGGGCATGAAACAGGCCGGCGAAATCATCGCTGCCGCAACCGACCAGCAGGCCGATCTGATCGGCTTGCACATCGGCGGTCACGTCGAAGTGGCGGAAGGGATCATCCGCGACATCCGCGCGGCGCTGCCGGACATGCCGGTGTTCGTCGGCGGCGTGGTGCCGCCCTGGGCCAAGAAGCGCCTGGAGGCCTTGGGCGTCGAGGTCTATCCGCCGGGCTCGCAGATGAACGACATCATCAATGCCGCGGCCCGTCTGACGGGATTCGCCCCGGCCGGATAGGATCGTTTCGTCCCACAGGAGGAGACAGGGCGATGAGCGGAAATCTCTTTCGCACCAAACTGTGCGATCTCCTGGATATCGACTATCCCATCATGCTTGCAGCGATGGCTCCCGACGTCTCCGACCCGGCACTGGTTGCCGCGGTCTCCGAGGCTGGCGGTATCGGTGTCTTGGCCTGTGCCGACAAGAGCCCCGAGGAAATACGCGATTTGGCGGCCGAGACGCGGAAGCTGACCGGCAAGCCCTTCGGTATCGATGTGGCGCTGCCGATCAAGGCCGACACGTTGTCGCTCGATTTCCACGAAGCCCTGGCCCAGGCTGATCTGCCCGAGGAACACGTCCGCCTGCGCGACGAATTCATGGCCGCCAACGCCATTCCCTATGTCGACGACATCAGCAAGGCAACGCCGGGGCTGAGCTCGATCGCCGCTTTCAAGCTGGGCTATGAGCTGGGCAAGCGCCAGGTCGAGACCATCCTCGACATCGCGCCGGCACTTTTCGTCTCGGCGCTCGGCGATCCCTCGTTCATGGTCGCCGAGGCGCACCGCCGGGGCATCAAGGTGATGTCGGTGGTCGGCCGGTCCAAGGACGCGGGCCGCGTGGCCCGGGGCGGTGTCGACGCGGTCATCTGTACCGGTACCGCGGCGGGCGGGCATAGCGGCGCCGTCGACGGCACCGTGCTGGTGCCCCAGGTGGCCGAGCTGGTGGCACCGACCCCGGTGGTGGCCGGCGGCGGCATCGTCGACGGCCGCGGGCTGGCCGGCGCCCTGGCGCTCGGTGCCGTCGGGGTTTGGGTGGGAACACGCTTCATCGCCAGCCAGGAGTGCGCCGCCAAGCCTTGGTACAAACAGCACCTCGTCGAGGCAGACGACATGGCCACCGTGCGCAACCGCTGGTACACGGGCAAGACGACGCGCCATCTCGAAGGTGCCTGGGACAAGGCCTGCGAGCAATCGGGGCTGGAGCCCCTCGACATGCCGGCCCAAGGCATCTGCGTCACACCCATGACGCTGGGCGCGGTCGAGGCCGGGGAATACGTCTCGTCGGGCATCTATTGCGGCCAAGGCACGGCGCGTATCGATGCCGTTTTACCGGTGGCCGAGATCGTCTCGCAGATGATCGAGGATGCCCGCGCCATCCTGACCGAGGAGCTGCCGCAAAGGGTTCAGTTAAATTAGGGAGTATCGCGTATGGAGTTGGCGGACATCGGCCTGGCGCCGCGGCGCCGGGAGAAGGTTGGAACGCTGCGGGAAGCGGTGGGGCTGATCAAGAACGGCGACATGCTGGCCTTCGGTGGGATCCACTCGCATAACGGCCCGATGGCCTTGATCCACGAGATGATCCGCCAGGGCATCAAGGACCTGCACGCCATCGGCAACGTCAGCGCCGGCATGCCGGCCGACATTCTTATTGGCGGCGGCTGCGTCGATACCTTCACGGTCTGCTATGTCGGGCTCGAGCATCTCGGCTTCGCGCCGCGCTTCCGCCAGGTCGCCGAGCAAAAGAAGATCAAGATCATCGAGGGCGACGAGATCTACTACATCCTGGGCCTCAAGGCCGGCGCCGTGGGCCTGCCCTTCGTGCCCCACCTGCCCGGGCACGAGGCCCGCGACGGACCCAAGGTCGAAAGCACCTACGCCCGCTTCCTCCATCTCATTTCCTCTTCCCGCACTCGCTCGAACTCTTCTTGCGACAGGTTCTCGACGTTGAAGAAATCCAGCTTCCAGCCCGGATCGTCGCTCCAGCGTTCTGGGAATTGCACCGTCGTGCGCGGTGCTGGCGCGCTTTCCAGCAGGCGCAGTACCAGTTCAAGTGCGGCGGCTTGTGAGGTCGGGTCGTCCGGCCGGCCCGCCGGACAGCCCAGCGGAAAATCGCAAAATAGGAAACGTGGCACGCCGCAATATTCAACGATGTCTTTGGCGCAACCCATGACGATGGTGGGGATGCCATTCTCTTCCAGATAGTTCGCGATCAGACTCACGGTCTGATGGCAGACGGGTCAAATGGCAATCAGGATGGCGGCGTCGACGGTATCCTCGCGCAGGCGAACCAATAATTCCGGTCCATCCTTTTTCAGGGACAGGCGGTGGCTGTAACGGGTCGGCACGCCGTGAAAGCGCGGCGCCACAGCGCCAATCCGCCCGGCCGCCGCCACCTCCTGCAACGCCGGCAGGGGCATGAAGCTACGCTGATCCGCCACCTTGGCATGTTGGCGATCATAATGCAGATGTGAGATACCTAGCTCTGGCGGATTGTCGGTTGGCGCAGAATAGACCTGCTGGAAAGATGCCGTAGGGTTCATCGGCGCACCAGGACCCTGGTTGCCCTTGTCGGGTTCAATGAGCGATGCCGTGGTGATCACAGTCAGGCTGGCCTCGCTCAGCGGTTTATCCAACAGCGTGAACGGCACCTCGGCCATGTGAGCCCAGTCATAGGATTTTGGATAGCCCATCGCTAGGTAATATCCCCGGCTGCGCTCGATATAGGACACCGCGATGTCATGCTCGGGCGCAAAGCCCAAGCCTCGGCCCATTTTGGCCATGATCGTTTTCTCTCTCACATTCATAGCTGTGCAAAGCTAGCAGATCATGTCGACGCTCGCTGTCGCTGATACCCGGTATTGAAGACAGCTATGCCCTGGTACTGACCGACTGTCACATGCCGGACATGGACGGCTTCGAGCTGACCGCCGCCATTCGCGAGGCCGAAACGTCGACCGAGGACAAAATCCCTATCATCGCGGTTACCGCCAACGCCCTGCGGGGCGAGGCCGAACGCTGCCTGGCCGCTGGCATGGACGATTTCCTGGCCAAGCCGGTCGAGCTTCTGCTATTGCGCAAGGTGCTGGCCCATTGGATGCCGCCGGCCGCTATTCCCATGTCCCCCGAACGGCCGCCGACCCCGGCGCCGCAGAGCCAGGTGCGCCAGAGCCGGCCGGAGACGCTGCCGGACAGCCACGGCGCCGTCGACGTGGCCGGGCTCGCCCACCTGCTGGGTAGCGATGACAGCACCTATCTCGGCGAAATGTTGGCCTTCTTCTGGGAATCGGTTGCCGACACGCCGCCGCAACTCGCGCTGCTGATCCGCGCCCGGGACGCTGCTGGCCTGAAGGAGGTGGCCCATGCCGCCAAGGGGGCAACCAGATCGGCCGCTGCCGAGGCGCTGGCGGCCGCATTGCAGGACCTGGAGGTAGCGGCCGACGCCGCCGACTGGTCGGCCGTCGAGGCCATGGCGCCGCAAATCGAGCGCGAATTCTCCGCCGTGGAGGAATACATTTGCGAGATTGCGGCAATGCAGAGCTGACGGCGGGGACCAAGGCGACGATCTGATTTCCCCTGGAGAGGGTTATCAGCGACGGCTGACGAAAATCGAGCTCAATTTCCCCTTTTGCTATTTGCGTCGGTTCGACCGGCCGCCCAGAATTATTGCTTTACTGGTGATAGCGGACCCCGGCAATCGTTTCGATGCACCCTTGAAGCTCTCTATCCCCGCCCGATAAAGGGCATCTTGGTGGCCATCACGGTAAGGAACTGGACGTTGGCGTCGGGTGCCAGACTGGCCATGTAGAGCACGGCGCTGGCCACGTTCTCCAGAGCCATGGTGGGCTCCGGTGCCAAAGAGCCGTCGGCCTGGGGCACGCCGCCCTTCATGCGTGCGGTCATCTCGGTGGCGGCGTTGCCGATGTCGATCTGGCCGCAGGCGATGTCGTAGGCCCGGCCATCCAGCGAGGTCGAGCGGGTGAGGCCGG
>NZDS01000160.1 GCA_002690215.1 Rhodospirillaceae bacterium
ACGGATCGGCGTCCTCCTCGACGAATTCACGCCACAGGAATGCGCCAACTATTTCAGAAACTCCGGGTATGCTTCAATCTAATTACAGAACGCTCTAATGATGGCTTTGCCGGATTCCCGGGCTCGCCATTCCGAGGTCAAGGAATAGCCCGTGTAGGCGTCGATGCGGCGCTGCAACAAGAGATCGAAGCTGCGGCCGTCCGAACGCCGTTCGTGGTGTGACTTTACGGTTTGCGGGTCGATGCCCTCGGCCCGCAGCATAGCCTGCAATTCGACGTCGGTAGTGTCGTCCCGATAGCGGCGTACTCGCAGACGCTGTAGGTCGGCCGGCGAGGAGAGACCGGTTTCCTGAAGGGCGACGATCACGGTGGGGCTGCGTTGAAAAATCGAGGCGACGACCACCAGCGGAGAGCCGCGGTCTCGTGCCACCAACACGTCGGCGGCGCCGATGCCGAAATCGGCGCGCCCGGCAACAACCTCTTCGACCGCCTGCAGGGACTTCTTGTCGGGGCCGACGGCAGAGCGGATGTCGACCGCGAGGCCGGCCTCGCGGTAATAGCCCTGCCATTTAGCGGCGTAGTAGCCGGCGAATTGGAACTGGTGGTCCCAGCGCAGCTGCAGAGTCACACGCTCGACCGCCAAAGCAGGAATCGGTAGAACCAGCGCCAAAACGACGAGCAACGTCGAAAACCTGCTCCGTCCTTTGTGCCAACCCGATCCGTCGATGTGGTGCACGTACCTGCGCTCCCCGCCAGGGCAACCATTCACATCAAAGATAAACTAATGTATTGCACCGACAACCCTCGGGCGATGGCCAGGCAAGGGATCGAAATGAGTGAAAAGAAGCGTTTCGGCATGAGCGACGACGAAGTAGCGGCTCTGCCGTTGCACTATCGCGACGACCTATTCGCCAACCGCGTTGCGCTGGTCTCTGGGGCCGGCCAGGGTATCGGCAAGGCCATCGCCTTCCATTATGCCCGCCTGGGCGCGGCGCTGGTCATTTGCGGCCGAAATGCCGAACGCCTCGAGGCCGCGGCTGCCTCACTGAGGTCGCGTTTCGGTGCCGAGGTGCGCAGCCATGCCATGACCATCCGTGAACCTGAACAGGTTCAGGCCATGCTGGACGACACCTGGCAGCACTTCGGGCGCCTCGACGTGCAGGTCAACAATGCCGGCGGCCAGTTTCCCCAGGAAGCCATCGATTTTTCCGTCAAGGGCTGGAACGCCGTCATCGACACCAACCTCAACGGCACCTGGTACATGATGCAGTCGGCGGCGCGACATTGGCGCGATGCCGGTCAGGAAGGCGCCATCGTCAACATCATCGCCAACTATCACCGCGGCATACCGGGCGTTGCCCATACCTGCGCCGCGCGGGCGGCAGTGGCGTATTTGAGCAAAACCGTGGCGGTGGAGTGGGCGCCCTACCGCATCCGCATCAACTGCGTCGCCCCGGGAGCGATCGCCAGCGAGGGCATGAACCAGTACCCGGCCCATGACCAGGACCGCTATCATGAGACCAGCCCGATGTTCCGTTTGGGCGATGCCGGGGACATTGCCGACGCCTGCATTTATCTTAGTGCGCCGGCAGCCAAGTTCGTCACCGGCGAAGTGATTTCGGTGGATGGCGGGCAGCAGCAGTGGGGCGAGACCTGGGTGGCCACCATGCCCGAATATTTCCAACGTTGAGGCGGCGTAGGTGAGCGCCTTGGCGGCAAAACTGTTCGCGGTGTTGTTTCGGCCGGGCTCATTGCTGGTGCTTGGTCTGGTGCTGGGCCTGGCGCTGAGCCTGAGCCGTTGGCGGCGCCTGGGGCGCACTTTGATCGGTGTGAGCACGGCTGGATTGCTGTTGTTGACGCTGCTGCCGATCGGCGGCTGGCTGTTGCTACCTTTGGAGAACCGTTTTCCGCCGCCCCAGCGATTGCCCGAGGCGGTGAGTGGAGTCATCGTGCTAGGTGGCAGCACCTCGCCGGGCCTGACGCTGAAGCGCGGCCAACCGGTGCTCAACAACAATTCGGAGCGGCTGCTCACCTTCGCCGCCCTGGCCCGACGATATCCTCAATCGCGCTTAGTCTTCACCGGAGGTGGCAAGTCTTTGAGGCCAGATCAGTTGCGAGAGGCCGATGTGGCCCGCCAGGTGCTTACCTCGCTGGGTCTCGACGCCAGTGTCGTCGAATTCGAGCGCGAATCCAGCAGTACCTTCGAAAACGCCCTCAACCTCGCCAAGTCCCTCAACCCCCAGGCGGGTGACGTTTGGCTCCTGATTACCTCGGCCCGCCACATGCCTCGTGCCGTCGGTAGCTTCCGTCAAGCCGGATTTGAGGTCATGCCCTATCCCGTGGACTACCGCACTGCCGGAGGCTACGGTTTTTCGTTTAGGCTCAGGCTGCGTTCCAATCTGGGCACAATGGCATTTGCCCTACACGAATGGATCGGCCTTCTCACCTATCGCTTGCAGAAGCGCACCTCGAGCCTTTTTCCGGGTCCCTGAACGCGTCTGAGTATTGCGTCAAAGCGTCAGTTATGGCACAAGGTCTATGGGAAACAATATGAACAGGGTCAAGATATAGTGGCATGGGCTGGGTAACGGGCCGGGCCTTTGGGGCTGGGCTAGCACTTTTTCTGTGGACCGGAGCGGCGGCCGGGGCTCCAGAGCCCACAGTGTCCGCCAATTCCCCCGATTTCGCCACCTGGCTGGTGGCGTTGCGCCAGGAAGCGCAAGCCAAGGGCATCGCTGCCAATACCCTCGACGCGGCTTTCGCCGGTATCCGTTTGATCCCGCGGGTGCTTGAACTCGACCGCAATCAACCCGAATTCAAACTTAGTTTCCGCCAATATATGAACCGTGTGGCGCCACCCAAACGCATCGATAAGGGACGGAAAAAGTTCGCCGAGAATAAGGATCTGCTGGTCGCCGTGGGCAAGCACTACAAGGTTCAGCCCCGCTTCGTCGTTGCGCTGTGGGGCATCGAGACGGACTTTGGCCGTGTCTCCGGCGGCTTCAAGGTCATACCGGCGCTCACCACGCTGGCCTTCGACGGTCGCCGCAGCCGCTATTTCCGCGGCGAACTCATGCATGCGCTGACTATCATCGATGATGGTCATATTACGGCCGACAAAATGATGGGCTCGTGGGCCGGCGCCATGGGGCAGAGTCAATTCATGCCCTCGAGCTTCGTGCACCATGCCGTCGATTTCGATGGCGACGGACGGCGCGATATCTGGACCACCAAGGCCGACGTTTTCGCTTCGGCAGCCAACTACCTGGCACGCTCAGGCTGGCGCGACGATCAGACCTGGGGCCGCCAAGTGCGTCTGCCGGCCGGATTCGACCTCGCCTCGGCCGGCTTGAAGCGCCGCAAGCGCTTGGGCGAGTGGCAAGGATTGGGCCTGCGCCGGACGGACGGCGGTGACCTGCCGGCACGTCAATTGCGGGCAGCGCTGGTATTGCCGACGGCGGATGCGGCCAAACCGGCTTTTCTGGTCTACGATAATTTTCACGCCATTCTGAAATGGAACCGCTCCAATTTCTTCGCTCTTGCCGTGGGACACCTGGCCGATGCCATTGCGGACCGCTAGTCCAGGAGCCATTTTGGCGCTGACCTTGGCCCTGGCTGCGGCCTGGGGCCTCGGCGGCTGCGCCGAAACCCGCCTGGCCGTGCACGCTGCCAAGGAAATCACCAAGCGCGATCAGAAATCCAAGGAAAGATCCGGCAAACGCACCTCGAAACGGGCCAAAAACGGTGCCCCGCTGGGCCGCGGCGGCGTCTACAAGGTCGGTGATCCGTACCAGGTTGAAGGCGTCTGGTACAAACCCAAGGATGATCCCGACTACTCCCTCACCGGTATCGCTTCGTGGTACGGCCAGCCCTTCCACGGCCGACGCACTGCCAATGGCGAAACCTACGATATGAATGCCCTGACGGCGGCCCACAAAACGCTGCCGATGCCGGTCTATGTGCGCGTCACCAACCTGATCAACGGCCGCTCACTCGTGTTGCGGGTCAACGACCGCGGCCCCTTCGTCAACGGCCGGATCATCGACGTCTCTCGGCGCGCCGCCCAGTTGCTGGGTTTCATCAATCAGGGAACGGCGCGGGTGAGGGTGGAGATGGTCGACCGCGGCGGCAAGGTGCGCTTCGCCCGCAAGCCGGTGACCAGCGAGGCCGAAAAGCGGGCCGTCAAGGCGGCGCCGCAAAAACCGGTGGCGGTGGCCAAGCTGCCGCCGGCCAAGGGCGTACCGGTGGCACCCAAGATTGCCGAAGATCTGCCACCCAGCGTACGGCTCGAACCGGTCAAGCCGACCCAGGTTTTTGTTCAGGCCGGTGCCTTTACCAATCAGCAGAACGCCGATCGCCTGCGAGCCAAGCTCAGCCCGCTGGGCAAAGTCTCGATCAGCACCGTGCGGATCAAGGGGCGCAAATTCTTCCGGGTCCGCGTGGGGCCACTGAAATCGCTGCCGCTGGCCGATCAAACCCTGGCCAAAATCATCGAATCCGGTCATTCGGGCGCGCGCATCGTTGTCGACTGATGACAAAGTGCGGCGCCTGACATAACTTTCAGGCCGTGAGCGAAAAATTTCACCCCCGCCGCCTACTGTGCGAACCGGTCCTGCTGCTGGTTCTGGTCCTGGGTATCTGTGGCTTCGGTGGTCCCGCCAGGGCCATCGAGACGGCGGCCAAACACGCCATACTTGTCGACTACGATACCGGTACCGTGCTTATGGAAAAGGCCGCCGACGAGCCCATGGCGCCGGCCTCGATGAGCAAGTTGATGACGCTCTACATGGTTTTCGAGCGTGTGCGCGACGGCAGCCTCACTCCCGACAGCACCATGGCGGTAAGCGAAAAGGCTTGGCGCATGGGCGGCTCGAAGATGTTCGTGCGCGTCAACACCCGGGTCTCGGTGGACGACCTCTTGCGCGGCATCGTCATCCAGTCCGGCAACGATGCTTGCGTCGTCGTCGCCGAGGGCCTGGCTGGCAGCGAAGACGCCTTCGCCGACGAGATGACGGCACGGGCGCGTGATATCGGTCTGACCGGCAGCATCTTCCGCAATTCCACCGGCTGGCCCGATCCCGAACACGTAATGACGGCGCGCGACCTGGCCCATCTGGCCGGCATGATAATCCGCGAGTTCCCCGAGCAATATGCGCTTTTTTCCGAGAAGGTCTTCACTTACAACAAGATCCGCCAGGGCAATCGCAACCCGCTGCTCTACCGCTACAAGGGCGCCGACGGCCTCAAAACAGGCCATACCGAGGCCTCGGGCTATGGCCTGACGGCCTCGGCGCAGGTCAATGGGCGGCGCCTGATCCTGGTGGTCAACGGGCTCAAGAGCGTCAACAAACGGGCTCGCGAGGCCGAAAGGTTGCTCGACTGGGGCTTTCGCGAGTTCGGCAACTATGACCTCTTCAGATCCGGCGAGGAGGTGACCGAGGCCAAGATCTGGCTGGGCCAAGCGAACACCGTGCCGCTGGTCATCGAGGACGACCTGACGGTCACCATGGCGCGCCGCGCGCGACGCCAGTTGAAGGTTGTTGTCAGCTATGAAGGCCCCATCGCGGCGCCGGTGCGCCAAGGCCAAAAGCTGGGCCTGGTTTCGATCAAGGCGCCCAATACGCCGACCATCGAAGTGCCGCTGGTAGCCGGCAGCGACGTGCCGCGGCTGGGCATCGTCGGCCGGCTGGGGGCGGCTTTGCGCTATCTGGCCTGGGGAGCGGCCAATCCTTAGTGCAAATCCCGGCCGTTTCATTACCCTCGAAGGCGGCGAGGGCACGGGCAAAAGTACCCAGTCAGAAATGTTGGTAGCGGCGCTGACCGCTCAGGGAATCGAAGTCGTGGCCAGCCGCGAGCCCGGCGGCTCTCCGGGTGCCGAGGAAATCCGCTCGCTGTTGGTGTCGGGCGATCCCGGCCGCTGGGACCCCATGAGCGAGGCGCTGCTGCACTTTGCGGCGCGGCACGATCATCTTGAGCGTACCATTCGGCCGGCGCTGGATGCGGGGCGCTGGGTGGTATGCGATCGCTTCGTCGATTCCACATTGGCGTACCAAGGCGAGGGCCAGGGCCTGGGTGCCGAGCCGCTGAAGGCGCTGCAGCATCTGGTTATCGGCGACTTCGCACCCGACCTGACGCTGATCCTCGACCTTTCCGTCGAAGACGGATTGGCCCGGGCGGCGGCCCGTGGCGGCGGCGAGGACCGCTATGAACGCATGGGTGCCGATTTCCATCGCCGGCTGCGCCAGGCCTTCCTCGACATCGCCTCGGCCGAGCCGGAACGTTGCGCCGTGATCGACGCTACGGGAGACGCGGCGGCCGTCCACGCCGCCATCATGGCGAGGCTGGCGGAGCGTCTGGGGATTCCGTCTTGAGCGAAGCGGAAGCCCTGCCGGCTGGCCTCATCCCGCCGCGCGAGAACCCCGACTTGATCGGCCACGAAGCGGCAGAGCAGACGTTGCTGCGGGCCTGGACGGGCGATCGTTTCGCTCATGCCTGGATGATTTGCGGCCCGCGCGGTATCGGCAAGGCCACGCTGGCCTATCGCTTCGCCCGTTTCGTACTGGCCGGCGAGGGGGAAGGCGGGCTATTTGGTGGCCCCGAAAATCTGGCGCTGGACCCCGAGCATGCGGTCTTCCGCCGCATAGTCGGCGGCGGGCATGCAGACTTTCTCGCCGTTGAGCGCTCGGTCGACGAAAAGTCCAAGAAGCTCCGGTCTGAGATCGTAGTTGGCGACGTGCGCCGGGCACTACCGTTTTTCGCCCAAACGGCGGCCGAAGGAGGCTGGCGGGTGGCCGTCGTCGATTGCGCCGACGAGATGAACCGAAACGCCGCCAACGCACTTCTCAAGGTACTGGAGGAGCCGCCCCAGCGCGGCCTCCTGCTGCTCGTCAGCCACGCCCCGGGCAGCCTGCTGGCGACCATGCGTTCGCGTTGCCGCAAGCTGACGTTGCGGCCCCTGACTGACGATCAGGTTTCGTCCCTGGTCAGGCGGCGCTTTCCCGACCTCGAGGCGACAGAGGTCGAAGCGCTGGTGGCCCTGGCGGCGGGCAGTCCGGGGCGGGCGCTCGGGCTGGCGGGGGAAGGCGGACTCGAACTTTATCGCGAGTTGCTGGCGCTGCTGGAGGGCTTGCCCGGCAGCGACGTGCCGGCGCTGCACAAACTCGGTGACCGGCTGGCGCGGGCCAATGGCGCCACCGCGTTTCAGGCCCTGATGGAACTGCTCCTGGGTTTCCTCGGACGCCTGGTTACCATGGCGGCCTCTGGCCAACAGCCTCAGGAGGTAGTGGCCGGCGAGGGCGCGATGATGCGCGGTCTGGCCGCTCGCCGCGGCCTTGATCATTGGCTGGAGGTGTGGGAAAAGGTAGGCCGTCTCGCCGCCAGCGCCGAAGGCGCCAATCTCGACCGCAAACAGGTGTTGCTCAACGTCTTTTCGGTCCTCGAAAGGGCTTTACGCGGCGTCTAAACAGAGGCCGCATGTCCGACCGGAAACCCTTCTACGTCTCCACTGCTATCAGCTACACCAACGGGCCACCGCATATCGGCCACGCATACGAGCTGATTGCCGCCGACGTCATCGCGCGATTTCATCGCCTCGACGGTCGCGATGTGCGGTTTCTTACCGGCACCGACGAGCATGGCTCCAAGGTAGAGCGGGCGGCGCGGGAGCAGGGCCAGACGGCGCGCGAGTTCTGCGACCAGTTGGCGCCGCTCTTCCAGCGCATGACCGAGCGCCTGAACGCCTCCAACGACGACTTCATCCGCACCACCGAGGAGCGCCACATACGCTCGTCGCAGGCCATTTGGCAGGCCATGAAAGCCAATGGTGACATTTATTTGGATAAGTACGCCGGCTGGTATTCGGTGCGTGACGAGGGCTACTACGCGGAGGACGAATTGATAGCAGGTGGGGGTGGCGAAAAGCTCTCACCTCAGGGTACGCCGGTGGAATGGGTCGAGGAGCCAAGCTATTTCTTCCGGCTGTCGAAATACCAGGAACCACTGATCGAGCATTACGAGCGCTATCCCGGCTTCATCCGGCCGGAAACCCGGCGCAACGAGGTCATGAGCTTCGTGCGCGGCGGCCTCAGGGATCTTTCGGTCTCGCGCACTACCTTCAATTGGGGCGTGCCGGTGCCCGACGATCCCGACCACGTGATGTACGTTTGGGTCGACGCCTTGACGAACTACATCACGGCTATGGGCTATCCCGATACCGAAGCCAGCAGTTGGCAACGCTACTGGCCCGCCGACATCCACGTCATCGGCAAGGACATCGTGCGCTTTCATGCCGTCTATTGGCCGGCCTTCCTGATGTCGGCCGGCGTCGAGCTGCCCGGGCGCGTCTTTGCCCACGGTTTTTTGAACGTCAAGGGCGAGAAGATGTCGAAGTCGGTGGGCAACGTGGTCGATCCCTTCGACCTGGCCGAGGCCTATGGCGTCGACCAGATCCGCTATTTCTTCATGCGCGAGGTGCCCTTCGGCCAGGACGGTAGCTATTCCCCGGAAAGCATGGTGCGGCGCATCAACGCCGACCTGGCCAACGATTTCGGCAACCTGGCCCAGCGCGTGTTAAGCATGATCCACAAGAACTGTGGCGGCGAGTTGCCCCAGCCCGGCGAATTGGAAGCGGCCGACGAAGCGCTCCTGGCAGCGATTGGCGACCAGCTCGACGAGATTCGCCAGATGATGCAGGACCAAGCCGTCCACCGCATGCTGGAAGCCATCTGGCGCGGTGTCGGCGAGGCCAACCGCTACGTCGACGAACAGGCGCCCTGGGCGCTGCGCAAGAGCGATCCGGCGCGCATGCAGACCGTGCTCTATGTGCTGGCCGAGGCCATCCGAAATCTGGCTATCATGTCCCTGTCGGTGGTGCCGGAAGGTGCCGGGCGCATGCTCGACCAGTTGGCCGTGGCGACCGAGGTCCGGGATTTTGCGGCCCTGGGGCAGGGGGGTGCGCTGCTTCCCGGCAGCCCTTTGCCCAAGCCCGAACCGGTGTTCCCGCGCCACGTCGAGGCCGAAACCGAAGCCTGAGACATGCTTGTCGACAGCCACTGCCACCTCGACTATTTGGCCGGCGAGGAGGATCTGGACCAAGTGCTGGATCGCGCTCGGGAAGCCGGCGTGGGCGGATTTCTTACGATCTCGACGCGCCTGGACAGCTTTCCCGAGGTGCTGGCGATCGCCGAGCGTTACGAAGACGTCTGGTGTTCGGTCGGCGTACACCCGCACGAAGCGGCGCATTACGGCGATCTTGGCGCTGCCGAGCTGGTGAAATTGGCGCGACATCCCAAAGTCGTCGGCATCGGTGAAAGCGGGCTCGACTATCACTACCGCCACAGTCCGCCGGCCGATCAGCAGGCCTGCTTCCGAGTCCACGCCACAGCGGCCCGGGAGAGCGGCCTGCCGCTCATCGTACACACCCGCGAGGCCGAGCAAGACACGCTCACGATTCTCGCCGAGGAACTCGCGCTAGGTGCCTTTCCAGGCCTAATCCATTGCTTCAGCGGAACCAAAGAACTAGCTGAAAAATCAATGGAAATTGGGTTTTATCTCTCTATCCCAGGGATTATCACCTTCAACAGCGCCAAAGACCTCCAGGCGGTGGTGCGTGAGCTGCCGCCACAACGCTTATTGGTCGAAACCGACGCCCCCTATCTGGCACCCGTGCCGAAGCGGGGCCGGCGCAACGAACCAGCCTATGTGGCCCATACCGCAGCCGCCCTGGCGAACCTGCTGGAGCAGCCCGCAGGAGAGATTGAGCGGATCACCACGGACAATTTTTTCACTTTGTTTTCAAAGGCTTACCCCGGGGCTTCGCGGTGAAAGTTACGATTCTCGGGTGCGGCGCGTCGGGCGGTGTGCCGCGACTCGGCAACCAGTGGGGCCAGTGCGACCCGGAAAACCCGCGCAACCGCCGTAATCGATCATCGATCTTTGTTGAAAACGGTTCCACGGGCGTTCTCATCGATAGCGGCCCGGACTTGCGTCAGCAGTCTTTGGCCGCCGAAATCAGCCATTTCGACGGCGTAATTTACACTCACGACCATGCCGATCACGTGCATGGCATCGACGAGCTGCGCGTAGTCGCACGCAGCACCGGCCAGCCCGTTGATATCTACGCCAGCCAAGACACACTCGATTCGTTGAGCTTGCGGTTTCCATACGCTTTCGGCCAGGAAAGCAAATGGTACCCCGCCTTTGTGAGGCCCCACGCGATAAACGGCACTTTTGTGGTGGGGGAGGTGCCGGTGCAGCCTTTCGAGCAGGTTCACGGCCAGGCACCTTCGCTGGGCTTTCGATTCGGCCAGATTGCTTACTCGACAGACTTGGTGGATCTGCCCGAGGCTTCGTTCGCGGCGCTTGAGGACGTCGATACTTGGATCGTCGCTGTGCTGGCACGCTTCGAACATCCGCTGCACGCCAATCTCGATACGGTTTTGGAATGGATCGAGCGCCTGTCACCGCGTCGAGCCATACTCACCCACATGACAGCCTCACTCGATTACGCCGAACTTTGCGCCACGCTGCCGTCCGGTGTCGAGCCGGCCTATGACGGCATGGTAATCGAGGTAAAATCCTGAACATTTCTAAATCGCAGAAAACTGCGGTATATTATCGGATTAATTTCCGATAATATACATTATGCGACTTTTCGATGGGCGGCGATGCTTGCGTTGACCCGATGCCCTCTCGATAATCCGGCCATGAAAACTCTCCCCAAAACCGAATCCGGCATCGAACGATTGCTCGAAATCATGGTCAAGCTGCGCCACCCTGAGGACGGCTGCCCCTGGGATGCCGAGCAAACCTTCGCCACCATCGCGCCTTACACCATCGAAGAAGCTTATGAAGTGGCCGAGGCCATCCGCGAGGACGACCCCGAAACGCTCTGCGAAGAGCTTGGCGATTTGCTTTTTCAGGTCGTTTTCCACGCCCGCATGGCTGAGGAACGAGGATCGTTCGCTTTTGCCGACGTCGTGGCGGCGGTCTGCGACAAGATGATCAGGCGTCACCCCCACGTCTTTGCCGATGCCGATGTCGCCGATGCCGGGGCCCAGACCGTGGCTTGGGAAGCCAACAAGGAGGCCGAAAGGGCCAGCAAGGCTGACCGTGCCGGCCGCGCCGCCAGCATCCTCGATGACGTAGCCCACGGTTTTCCCGCGCTGTTGCGTGCCGTGAAGCTGCAAAAGCGTGCGGCCCGGATCGGGTTCGACTGGCACTCGGCGTTGCCGGCGCTTGAGAAAATTGAGGAGGAAATCGGCGAATTGCGTGCCGAAATCGAGGCCGGCGGGCCACCCGAGCGTCTCGCCGACGAGATCGGCGACGGTCTTTTTTCCTTCGTCAACGTCGCCCGTCACCTGGATGTTGACCCGGAATCGGCGCTACGCGGCACTAACGCTAAATTCGAGCGCCGTTTTCGTTACATCGAAGCAAAGTTGGCCCGCAGCGGCCAATCCTTGGCCGAAATGGGTTTGGCTGACCTAGATCGACTGTGGGAGGAAGCCAAGTTGGAGAGTGATAGCTCCCCTACTCCGCCGGCAGCGTAAATATCTCGCGTTCGGTGTCGACACCGCGCAAGGCATGCCGGCCTAATGACACCAGGGCTTGGGGGTATTCGCGCGCGAAATCGTCAGAGATCAGTATTTTCCGGCCTAGAGCGTTCTGTAATTAGATTGAAGCATACCCGGAGTTTCTGAAATAGTTGGCGCATTCCTGTGGCGTGAATTCGTCGAGGAGGACGCCGATCCGT
>NZDS01000161.1 GCA_002690215.1 Rhodospirillaceae bacterium
GGGGGCATTGCGCTCGACGAAGAGCTCGGCCAGGAGATACAAAACATCATCGCTCTTAAGCTGGCGTGCGACCAGGATCGCCAGGCACTCCCGAGTGTACGGCTCGTCATGCGCCGCGTTTGTATATTGCATTTCTTGAATGTCGGGTATCAGGAGTATAGTGCTCCTGGCGCCAAACGGCTCGCTACCGGTAAAAATAGCCATCTTTCGCCGTCATGGTGCGCCAGGGGCGCTACGTCACCTTCCAGATGGTGGAGCTTGCCGTATCGGCGCGAATGTTCGGGCAGATTCTGGCGTGGATCGCCGAGGGCTAACCGCCTGAAGCGAAAATAGTGAGGTGACAACTAGTTCCATTTGGAACAGAATGCAAACGATCATGACGGCTGCGGCCGGTCGGCGTCGCTTGTTGGCGTCTCTTCAGTCGACGGCCGTGCCGGCAGGACCCGCATTTTCGCGCGGAGGCGTCATGCAATTGCATCCCGTATCGCTCGACGACAAATACGAGCGCGTGGCAGGCGAGGTCTACATCACCGGCACGCAGGCCCTCGTGCGTGCGGCGGTGATGCAGCGACGACGCGACGCGGCCGCCGGCTTGAAGACGGCGGGTTTCATCTCTGGCTATCGCGGTTCGCCTCTGCACAACGTCGACAAGGAGCTCTGGCGCGCCAACCGTCTGCTGGCCGACGCCGAGATCCTCTTCCTGCCGGCGGTGAACGAGGACCTGGCCGCCACCGCCATCCGCGGCTCGCAGGAGGCGATGGCTTTTCCCGACGCCACCCACGACGGCGTCTTCGGCATGTGGTACGGCAAGGGGCCGGGGCTGGACCGCTCGATCGACGCCATCCGCCACGGCCACATGGCCGGTGCCGCGCAGCACGGTGGCGTGTTGGTCGTGGTCGGCGACGACCACCCTCTGAAAGAGACCGACGCGCCCGCCGCGCACGAGAACCTGTTCGTCGATCTGATGATGCCGGTGCTCTATCCGGCGACGGTAGCGGAGGTCATCGAGTACGCGCTGCACGGCTGGGCGCTGTCGCGCTTTCACGGCGGCTGGGTGGGCCTGAAGATGATCCCCGACACCATCGCCGCCACCGCACCGGTACCCGCCGACGCGGCACAGCAGCAGACGATCGTGGTGCCCACCGACGTCGCACTGCCGGACGGCGGCCTGAACCTGCGCGTGCCCGACCACTGGCAGACGATGGAAGAGCGGTTACGCCGTTTCAAGTTACCGGCGGCGCTCGCCTATCTCAGGGCCAACGCCCTCAACAAGGTAACGCAGACGAGCGACCGGCCGCGCTACGGCATCATCGCCACCGGCAAGGCCTGGACCGACGTGCGCCAGGCCCTCGTCGAGCTCGGTATCGATACGGCCATGGCCCGCGACCTCGGTATCACGGTGCTGAAGCTCGCCATGCCCTACCCGTCGGACGCCGGGGGGATCCGCGCATTCGCCGACGGCCTGGAGGAGGTCCTGGTGGTGGAGGAGAAACACCGCCTGACCGAGATGCAGGTCAAGGACGCGCTCTACGCGCTCCCGGACGGGCGGCGGCCGCGTATCGTCGGCCGCTGCGACGAGGCCGGTGCGCCGCTGCTGCCCGACTGGCCCGAGTACACGCCCGACGACGTCAGCCGAGCGCTGGCGCGGCGGATCGAACACTTCCACACCAGCGACCGGATCGCGGCACGGCTCACCTTTCTGGAGGCCCGTGCCCAGGCGAAAACGAAGCGCCAAGCGCTCTCGATCGCCCGCCAGCCCTTCTTCTGCCCCGGCTGCCCGCACAACAGCTCGACCCGCGTGCCAGAAGGCAGCCGCGCCCACGGCGGCATCGGCTGCCACATGCTGGCGATGTATATGGAGCGGGACACCATCACCTATTCGCACATGGGCGCGGAGGGGGCGAGCTGGATCGGCCAATCGCCGTTCGTCGAGACGCGCCATGTCTTCCAGAACATCGGCGACGGCACCTATTACCATTCCGGCCTGCTGGCCATTCGGGCCTGCGTCGCCGCCGGCGTGAACATGACCTTCAAGATCCTGTTCAACGACGCGGTCGCGATGACCGGCGGTCAGCCCTTCGAAGGTCCCTTGTCGCCGGCGCTGATTTCGAAGCAATTGCATGGCGAAGGCGTCGGCCGAATCGTCGTGGTCTCCGACGAGCCGGACAAGTATCCCGTCGGCACCGATTTCGCGCCTGGGGTCAGGATCGAGCACCGCCGTGCCCTCGACCGGGTGCAGCGCGAGCTTAGGGACTGGCCGGGGGTCAGCGCGCTGATCTACGACCAGACCTGCGCGGCGGAAAAGCGTCGCCGCCGCAAGGTCGGGCGGATGGTCGACCCGCCCCGGCGCGTCCTGATCAACGACCTGGTCTGCGAGGGCTGCGGCGAGTGCAACACCGCCTCCAACTGCTTGTCGGTGGTGCCGGTCGATACCGTATTCGGCCGCAAGCGGAAGATCGATCAGTCCTCGTGCAACAAGGATTTCTCCTGCGTCGAGGCGTTCTGCCCGAGCTTCGTCAGCGTCTTCGGCGGTGACGTGCGCAGGGCCGGCGCCGCCTCTACGCCACCGGGTCACCTTCGCTCCCTGCCGGAGCCCACACGCCCGCCGCTCGAAGCGGGGCGGACCTACAACATGCTCGTCACCGGCGTCGGCGGCACGGGCGTGGTCACGATCACGGCACTGATCTCCATGGCCGCGCACATGGAGGGTAAGGCCTTCGCCACCATCGACCAGTCCGGCATCGCGCAGAAGGGCGGCTCGGTCATCAGTCACGTCCGTCTCGCGGCCGACCGCGACGATATCGCCGCCGTACGCCTGAATGCGGGTTCGGCCGATCTCGTCCTTGGTTGCGACAGTCTGGTCACCGCCGGCGATTCCGCGCTCGACGTGATGGCACCGGCTCGGACGCGAGTCCTGGTCAACACCCACCAGCAGATCACCGGCGACTTCACGCGCGACCCGGACTTGGCGTTTCCGGCCGATACGTTGACTGACCGAATTGTCCAGACGACCGGCACGGGCAACGTCGCCTCCGTCGATGCCACCCGGCTGGCGGCCCGTCTCTTGGGCGACTCGATCGCCAGCAACCTGTTCATGTTGGGCTACGCCTATCAGCAGGGCCTCATCCCCGTCTCGGCCGAGGCCATCGATCAGGCCATCGGGCTGAACGGGGTCGCCGTCGAGGTGAACCGGGAGGCTTTCGCCTGGGGCCGGCGCGCGGCTGTCGACCTCGCGGCGGTCGAAGCGGTCGCTGGCGGCCATGCGGTCACGCCCGACCTGCCGGTCACCTTGGACGAAATCGTGACGCATCGGGCGACGGAATTGACGGCCTACCAGGACGCGGCCTATGCGGCGCGGTATCGCGACATGGTGGCGGCCGTGCAAGAAGCCGAGGCGGCAGAGTCACCGGGGATGACGGGTTTGGCGGAGGCGGTCGCCCGCTATGCCTATAAGCTGATGGCTTACAAGGACGAGTACGAGGTGGCCCGGCTCTACACCGATGGCCGCTTCGAGGCGGCGCTGGCCGAGGCGTTCGAGGGCGAGGCGGCGCTGCGGTTCCATCTGGCGCCGCCGCTGCTCAGCCGGCGCGATAAGGAGACCGGGCTCGCCGCCAAGCGGAATTTCGGCCCCTGGATGCTGTCGGCGATGCGCCTGCTGGCGCGGTGCAAGGGGCTGCGCGGCACCGTCTTCGACGTCTTCGGCTATTCAGCCGAACGGCGGGCCGAGCGGCAACTCGTCCGAGACTACGAGGCGACGGTCGCCGAGTTGATCCAAGGCCTTAGCCACGACAATCACGCGCTCGCCATCGAAATCGCCTCGGTCCCGGAGAAGATCCGTGGCTTCGGCCATGTGAAGGACTGCTACCTCGGTGCTGCCCGGGCCGAGTGGGAGACCCTGATGCAGGCCTGGCGCCAGCCCGAGACAAACAAGCCAGCAGCGGCGGAGTGACCGTCGCCGGCCCGCGCCGGCCTCACTCCGGCAAATCGGCTGCGTGCGTGACCAGCTTCTGAAGGATCCGGTCGAGGGCCGCCCGCTCCGCGTCGTCCAACACGGCCAAGGCCTCGGCCTCGCGGGCCAGCCAGCGTCGCACCACGGTCCGGTGCAGGGCCCGTCCCTTGTCCGTGATGGTCAGGCGGGCCTGGCGGCCGTCCTCGGGGTCGAGGGCGCGATCGATGAAGCCTTCCGCAAGCATGCGGTGGACGGCGCGCGAGATCGTGTTGCGCGGCCGCTTGCTCATCCTGGCGACGTCCTGCGCGGTCAGGACCGGCAGGTGGGCGAGGCAAAAGATCAACAGGTACTCGCCCCGCGTCAGCCCGAAGTCGTGCTTGATCCCGTCATAGACCGGCAGTACCAGGGCGTTGGCGAGGTAGGAGATCCGGTAGAGGTCGCGCATCTCGGCGCGCTCGAAGATGGCGTTCAGCTCCGCCGGCTCGGGCAGGGTCGGGTCGGTCGCCAGGTGGTGCTCGCTCATCAGCCGACTCACGTCATCGGGGACAGGTCAGGATAAGAACCCGTTCCCGGGTGAAAAAGATAGGTGACATTTAGTTCCATTTGGAACAAAATGGAAGGGCTGATGGTGGGCTGCGATGAACAAAACCCGAAACCGGCCCCCGGCACGACCCGAGGAGACGCAACAATGACGCCCGAGAAGATCCTCTTCCACAAGGCCAAGGTCCTGACCCAAGCGCAGCGCGAGGCCTATTTCCGCGACGGTTACCTGGCGCTCGAAGGCTTCGTCGACCAGGACTGGCTGGACCGGCTCTGGCAGGTCACCGAGGGCTTCATCGAGGAAAGTCGCGGCTGGACGAAGTCGGACGACAAGTTCGACCTGGAGCCGAACCACAGCGCCGAATCACCGCGGCTGCGCCGCCTGACCTGGCCGGTGACGCATCACCCGCTCTACTGGGAGTTCGCCAGCCGGGGACCCATCGTCGACGTCGCCGAGGACTTGCTGGGCCCGGACGTGGTCTTCCATCACTCGAAGCTGAACTTCAAATGGGGCGGCGGCGGCGAGGAGGTGAAGTGGCACCAGGACTTCCCCTTCTACCCACACAGCAACGGCTCGGTGCTGGCGATCGGCCTCTGCCTCGCCGATGTCGACGACGAGATGGGGCCGCTCGGCGCCCTCCCCGGCAGCCACTTGGGTCCGATCTACAGCCACTACAACGACAAGGACGAGTGGGTCGGCGCCCTCTCCGATGACGAGGCGGCGAAGCTGCCGATGGAGAAGGTCGCCTGGATGAAGGGCAAGGCCGGCACCATCACCATCCATCATGCCCGCACGCTGCACGGCTCGATGCCGAACAACTCGCCGCGGATGCGGCCCCTGCTCCTGAACGCCTACGCCTCGGCCGACGCGTATTCGCTGACGCCCTACCCGGGGATGGCCTGCGAGCAGAACGAAACCCTGATCCGGGGCAAGCGGGCGCGCTGGGCCGAGTTCGACATGGAGACCTGCATGATGCCGCCCGACTGGTCCGGCGGCTACAGTTCGATCTTCGCCCTGCAGCAGGAAGAAGACCTGAGCATGCGGGCTGCCGAATAGGGCCAGCGAGCGGCCCGCCCCACCGACG
The DNA here is from genome assembly GCA_002690215.1 of Rhodospirillaceae bacterium. Lineage (GTDB taxonomy): Bacteria > Pseudomonadota > Alphaproteobacteria > UBA2966 > UBA2966. Next base: position 5,575 of record NZDS01000161.1, read on the forward strand.
GAGGGTGAACGTGGCGAAGGTGCTCTACGAGAAGGACGGGCGGATCGGGCGGATCACGCTCAACCGGCCCGAGGTCATGAACGCCATCGACGACGACCTGCCGGTCGAGCTCGCCGCCGCCGTGGCCGCGGCCGACGCCGACCCGGATGTTCACGTCATGGTCCTTTCGGGCAATGGGCGGGCCTTCTCTGCCGGCTATGACCTGGCCCACTACGCCGAGGGCGACAGCACCAACCAGGTGACGCAAGAGATGCCCTGGGACCCGATCCGGGACTACCGCTTCATGTGGGCCAACACCCAGCACTTCATGTCGCTCTGGCGCGCCATGAAGCCCGTGGTCTGCAAGGTGCATGGCTTTGCCGTCGCCGGCGGCTCGGACATCGCGCTCTGCGCCGACCTCGTCTTCATGGCCGAGACGGCGGAGATCGGCTACATGCCGGCCCGCGTCTGGGGCTGTCCGACGACCGCGATGTGGGTCTATCGGTTGGGGCCGGAGAAGGCGAAGCGGATGCTCTTTACCGGCGACCGGATCACGGGCCTGGAGGCCGAGGCGATGGGCCTGATCCTGAAGGCCGTGCCCGAGGACCGGCTGGATGCCGCGGTCGAGGCCATGGCCCGACGCATGGCGAGCGTGCCGGTCAACCAGCTCGCGATGCAGAAGCTGGTCATCAACCAGGCCATAGAGGCCACGGGTCTGATGAACACGCAGCGCCTGGCGACGATCTTCGACGGCATCACCCGGCATTCGCCGGAAGGCCTGACCTTCAAGGCGCGTTCGGAGTCGGTGGGCTGGAAACAGGCCGTCGCCGAGCGCGACGAGGGCACCTGGGATTGGACGCGCGATCGTCCGATCGATGAGACGGACTAGGGTATCGCGGGGTTCGAGGGACCGCTTTTCGACTGGGGAACACGGCAGGGCGATCGCCAGTCGCCCGCCAGATGGTGATGGACACCGTCGTCGGCCCGACGGGCCGGCGAATGACGGCCCGGCGTCGATTCCAGGAAGAGGAGAGCGACCGATGAACCATCGCGACACGATCATGGCCGTCTTCCGCGGCGAGATGGTCGACGTCATGCCCTGGGTGCCCCGCATCGACCTCTGGCACAACGCCAAGGTGCTGACCGACACCATGCCCGAGCGCTTCGCCGGCATGAGCGTCGAGGAGATCCACCGCGCCATGGGCTGGCCGCTGCACAAGTTCGTGCCCGAGTGGCAGAAGCTGGAGAAGCCCGAGGACGACGACCACATGGGCATCGGCCTCTTCGACATCAAGGAAATGCCCTACACCTTCGAGCTACCGGCGGACGTCGAGGTCCGGGTGACGCGAGAGCGGAACGAGAAGGAGGACATGCGCCACGTCGAGTACGTGACGCCCCAGGGCACCCTCAGCGTTCGCCACGGCATGACCACCGAGATGCGGAAGGCCGGCGCCTCCATTGGCTGGATCAAGGAGCACGCCATCAAGGGGCGCGAGGACTACACGCCGCTGACCCACATCTTCGCGAACCTCAAGATCAAGCCGGCCTACGAGCGCTACGACAGATGGCGCGAAAGCCTCGCCGGTGACGGCGTCGCGGTGGCCTTTGGCGCCGGTCTTGGCTGCGCAGCACCGATCCACTACATCCAGAAGACCTTCCTCGACGCCACCGACTTCTACCTGCACCACCACGACTATCCGAAGGAGATGGCGGCTCTCGCAGACGCGGTGGGCAACTACTACGACCAGCTGATCGAGGTGCTGGCCGGCTCCGGTGTCGACGCCGTCCTCTGGTCGGCCAACGTCGACGACATGATCACCTATCCCGACCTCTACCGGGAACATTTCCTGCCCTGGTGCCACAAGGCCGCCGATCGGCTGCGGCCCGAGGGCATCGTGATGGTGACCCACCCCGACGGCGAGAACGAGGGCCTGATGGACCTGGTCGCCGAGAGCCATATGGATGTCGCCGACGCGGTCACCCCCTGGCCGATGACCAAGGTCCGAATTGACGAGTACTACGAGCGCTGGTGCCGGCCGGGGCACCTGACCATCCACGGTGGCATCCCGGAGATGATGCTGTTAGAGGAATCGACCACCTTCGATGACCTGAAGGACTTCATGGACCAGTTCTTCGAGGCGGTCGCACCGGGCACCCGTTTCGTCGCCTCGATCGGCGATACCACGCCGCCGAACGCCGACTTCTCGCGCCTCGAATATATCGGCGAGCGGATCGCGAAGGAGGGCAGCCTGCCGCTCAGCGCCGGCGCCTACCGCCCGGTCAGTGCCGAGACCTTGGAACAGGCCCGGGCCGCCGCCACCGGCGAGGCCCCGGCCGAGCAGACCCTCGTCGTCGAGGAGGCCTTCGCAAGGATTACCGAGGATGTGCTCGAAGGTGACGAGGAACAGATCCTTGAAGACGCCCAGGCGCTTCTGGACCAGGGCATCTCGGCCAGCGACATCCTCAACAAGGGCATGCTGCCAGCGATGGACCTGATCGGCACCCGCTTCACCGACGGCACCGTCTTTATCCCCGAGGTCCTGCTCTCGGCCCGGGCCATGAACGAAGGCATCACGCTTTTGGAGCCCCATCTCGTCGACGCAGGTGCCGGCGGCACCGGCAAGGTCGTCATCGGCACCGTGCTCGGCGACCTGCACGACATCGGCAAGAACATGGTGGTCAGCATGCTGAAGGGGGTCGGCCACCAGGTCATCGACCTCGGCGCCAACGTCGAGGTCGAGCAGTTCATCGACGCGGTGCGGGACGAGAAGCCGGACGTCCTGGGCCTCTCGGCGCTCTTGACCACGACGATGCCGCAGATCAAGGACGTCATCGAGGGCCTTGAGAAGACGCAGCTCCGCCACACCGTCAAGATCATCATCGGCGGCGCCCCGGTGAACCAGAAGTTCGCCGACGACGCCGGCGCCGACGGCTATGCCCAGGATGCCGGTGACGCCGTGGCCCTGACCAAGAAGCTGCTCGCCACCTAGCTCCTTGGGCGGGGCGCCTCGCCCGGCGACAGAGCGATAGCCGGCCGATGGTCGACGACCTCGAAGCCTGGATGCGGGCCGAACGGACCAAGCTCTCGCGCTACGCCAGCGTCGCCAAGGCCATGGATTACATGCTCGAGCGCTGGCCCAGCTTCACCGACTTCCTCGACGACAGCCGCATCTTCCACTCCAACACTCTTCGATCAAGGGGTCGAGCAGCTCGGCTCGGCGAGCGCGCAGAGCGGCAAGTGTACCTTCCTCATCTGCGCGCATGAGGCTGGAATAGCCGGCGACATCGGCGGCGACGATCGTAGTGAGCCTGCGAGTGGCTTCGTCTTCCGCCATGTGACTTGCCCACCGACAGCATGGGCGCAAACAGTCTAGCGTAGTAACAGATGTCGCTCTACAAGCCGGCCGAATGTCCTAAAGGGGTCACGAATTGCCGGTAATGGGGACCTCAGCGCCCAAACCGTACACGCGCCAGCCCTCGTCCAGGAAATAGGCGCGACAAGATCAAGTGTGCCCGGGCGCTCAGCCATCCCGAAGTCGCTGGCAAATAGGTGCCTATTGCCAAGGACCTCCTCATTTTGGCCAAGGCGCAGGAGATTTGGGTGCCGGGCTGAGCTACGACCTCACCGTCGGCTCGGGGTGAGAGTGCGGCATCGTCGGCAAGAGGAACGGAAAATCCTACGCCTTGATTGTCAGGGCCTTGTTGGGCAACGACCTCAACCACATATTGACCACGCCCATCCGGGCGGCAACAAAAAAGGCGTGGTCACTCATTGGATATTAATTGAAAGCAACTGATTATTCCGATTGACCTCTATCCGCCACCGCCGCTCTTCACTTTCCAGTGCGCTCTCAACGTCGGCGACAAAGCGGATACCAATATCGTTAATGCGCTCCAGCACATCACCCGGCCTGAACCTTATGCGGCTGGCCCGACTGCCACCCGGAACCTCAAGCAAGATGACGCCGCTGCGACTTTTATTCAAGCCCAACTCATGTGCAAAACGTGGCGAAAGATTACCTATCACCACTCCAGTCAGCGGTGTGCCCGGCGGAAGTCGGGTGATGTTGCGGGGCGGGTTTTCTGGAAGTCGTGTTAGAGGTCCGCTGAGAGCCGCGTCTTTCTTGAGGCTGCTCGCTGTTGATAGGGACCGCGCAACACGGAAGCCGGCAAATGGGTCTCGGTTTGAATGTCTAACGTCAGCGCCCTTGGGACACATTGAGGTAATTGCGTAACGGAGGATTTCTGGCTCATCGTATTGACCGAAGGGAACGAAGATGAGGCAGAA
>NZDS01000162.1 GCA_002690215.1 Rhodospirillaceae bacterium
AATCCGTACGCCGCTCAACGCCATCTTGGGATTTGCCCAATTGATCCGCGACCAGGCATTCGGTTCCAGGGCGATGGATCGCTACGTCGGATACGCCGGCGACATCAATGACAGCGGAGAACATCTGCTCGCTATCGTCAACGACATCCTCGATCTCTCGAAGATCGAGGCAGGCAAGACTGAGCTAGACGAGCACGAAATCGATGCAGAAAAGATCGTTGATGCGTGCGAAACGCTGGTCAAAGGTCGCGCAAGGGATTTCGGAATATCGTTGAGAACGGACATCGGCAATTGTGGTGTCAAATTCTTGGCAGATGAACGTATGATCAAACAGGTGCTCCTGAATCTCCTTTCCAACGCGATTAAATTCACGTCCGCGGGCGGGCACGTCGTCATATCCGCCCATCGAGCCGATAACGGTCGTCTCGAGTTTCAAGTGACCGACGATGGCATCGGTATCGCCAGTGAAGATCTCCCCAAGGTCCTGACGACATTTGGCCAGGTCCAAGGTGCCATGACCCGGGACCATGAGGGCACGGGTCTCGGTCTGCCCTTGGTGGCATCGCTCGCCAAACTTCATGGCGGAGGTCTGGATCTGGAAAGCGAGATCGGTGTCGGGACCACTGCGACCGTCTGGTTCCCGAAAGAGAGGGTTGTCGTCAGCAGTTGACGAACATCGAGTTCCCAATCGCGTTCCTGTTTCGGCTTTTGATGCTGTGAACGGCCCCCGCCACCGGCATCGCGATGTCGCTTATGGCGATCAAGACGGATCGGTCCGATGCCAGGCACAGCCGCTTTGACCCAGCAAGCCGGCCTTCCAGCCCGTACTCTCGTTTTCAACAACTGGGCGTCCGGTACTTTAGGGAGAGCAAGCGTACCAGCGACGGGCCAGAATCGTCGCTCGTGACCCAAAGCTGCTATTCTGGCGGCCGCATGACCGGCGGATCAACGCGTGGCCGGCAGGTATTTCGCGAAAAACGCCGTGAGTCGTTCTTCCGCCAGCTTGGCCGCGGGCGCTTCGTAGCCCGGCGCAGCCCAGTAGGCATGGTCGGCGCCCAGCAGCAACTGGAACTCGAAGGTGCCGACGCCCACGAGCTTGGCGGCATAGTCGGTGCACCAATCGGCCGAGGTCCAAGGGTCCTTGTCGCTGATCATGACCAGCAACGGAATGGCGGGCGGCTTGCCCTGGCTGGGGCAGGTTGGCGCCGCGGCGACGACGGCGCGGAAGGTGTCGGCCGGTCCCGCGGGCCAAGTCGCCACGTCGATCGCGGCCGTGCCGCCATTGGAATGTCCCCAGACGCCGATGCGGCTAGCGTCGACGTCGGGCCGGGCGGCAAGAGCGGCGGCGGCGGCGTAGCCGTAGCTCGCCAGGTCGGTGAAGTTGTACTGGTAGCGCCGGGTGCCGTCTTGCTGGCGCGCCGTGCGCGGCGCCACCATCAGGGTGACGAAGCCCCGGTCCAAGAAGCCGGGCACTATCGAGGCGTAGCAGAGCGGCACGACCAGGCCGCGAGCGCCGGGCAGGATCACCAGGCCTCGGAAGGGGCCCGGCCCGTCGGGCTTCGACAAAAGGCCCTTGAGCGTGACCTCCTGGCCCCGGGCGGTTTTTCCCTCGAAATCGATGATCTCGGCGCGGCCTTCAGCGACTTGGCGGCACTTGTCGATCTCGATGACGACGTCAGCCGGCGCTGGTCCGGCAACGAGCCCAACTAGGGAAAAGAGAATCGCAGCGGGTGTCGGAGCTTTCAAGGCCGGTTCTCCCTATCTGTGACGGCAACATCAAAAAGGTACCGGCTACGAAAGTGTTTACGTTACCACGTCCACGCCGCTGGTCCATCGCGGCTAGGATGACTGTTTGTGGCCAATCCCTTCAGTTGGATACCGAACCAGTGGCGTCCGTTCATACCCAGCGGGCCGACTTCCCTGCCCCAACACCAACTGGGGTTTGGCTCAGGCCTGGCAATGGCCGTCCTATTGAGCCAAGCTTGCACACCAGCCAAAAGGAAACGCCGCCATGTCCGAAGCCATCAGGGTGTTCTGGCGACCGGGGTGAAGCAGTTGCCTTCGCCTGAAGGAGTTCCTTTCGGCCCGTGAGGTCGAATTCGAAGCGGTCGATATCTCGGACCAGCGGGGTCGCGAGGCGTTGGCTGCGGTGGGCATGGACTCGGCGCCGGCGGTGGCCATCGGTGAGCGCGCGATTTATGGGCTGTCGCTCGAAGAGGTGGCCGCTTTCGTCGGCGTCGCGGCCGAGCTCGATGAGCGGCTGCCGCCCGCTGAACTGGTGGCCCGCCTCGAGCAGGTAATGGTGGCGGCCGAGCGCTATTTGCGGCAATTCCCGGACGCCCACATGGCCGACTTGGTGCCCAGCCGCGATCGCAGCTACTGCCAACTCGGCTACCACGTTTTCGTCATCGTCGAGGCTTTTCTGGCCGCCACCCAGGGAGCCACGCTTTCCTACGAAAGCCTGGCCGTGACTCCGCCCGATAGCGTCACGACCGGCGCCGACGTTGCCGCCTACGGGGCCGAGGTGCGCGGACGCCTGGGCCTATGGAGCTACGACGACGGTGATGCCGTCGTGATCCCGACCTATTACGGCGAGCAAACCCTGCACGAGGTGCTGGAGCGCACGACCTGGCACGCGGCCCAGCACGTGCGCCAGTTGATGACGCTGCTGGAAGGCCTCGGCCTGGCACCGGACGGGCCGCTCACGGCCGCCGACCTCGCGGGCCTGCCGCTGCCCCAGGAGATCTGGGAAGGCTGAGCGTGATCGTCGATTGCCACGTCAACATCTGGAACAAGGAGCACGTGCTGCCGGCCTACTACGAGCAGCTCGGTCGCATTCGCGAACAAGCAATCTCCGATCAGGCCGACGCCGACACCATTATCGAGGTTCTCGACGGCATTGACCGCGCCATCGTGTTCACGCTGCGCTACGGCGACACCACCGGTATCGAGGGCGAAGACCGGGTGACGGCCGAAGCGGTGACGCGTTATCCGGAAAAGCTGGTCGGCTTCGCCTACGTCGATCCGCGGCGCCCGGGGTATCTCGAGGAGCTCGAGTTTGCGGTCCAGGATCTTGGCCTGAAAGGCGTCAAGTACGGCCCCATCTACAACGGCGTCGCCCTCGACGATCCGCGCATGGAACCCGTCTACGACTATTGCATCCGGCACAACCTACCGCTGACCATGCACATGGGCACCACCTACACGCGGCTTCATGCGGCGGATCTGGGCCGACCCATTCACGTCGAGGCAGTGGCGCTGCGCCATCCGGAGCTCAAACTGGTGATGGCCCACATGGCCCATCCCTGGTTCGAGGAATGCGTGGCGGTGATCCGCAAGCAGCCCAACGTCTACGCCGAGATCTCAGCCATCTACTATCGCCGCTGGCAGTTCTACAACGTCATGATGGCGATCCAGGAATACCAGGCTGCGGCCAAGGTCTTCTTCGGCAGCGACTATCCCTACTCGACGCCCAGCGAGGGACTGCAACTGACCAGGGAAGTGCTGCAAGTGGGAGGGGTTGCCGGCCTGCCCGCGGTATCGCCGGAGATCGTCGAACAGATCATTCACGCCAACCCCTTCGAACACTGGTGGCATGGCGGCCTCGATATCGATCGGGGCTGAACGAATCATGCGAAAGGTCCGCTATGACGAATGAAATGCCGTTGCCGCCGGACATCGCGGCCAAACTCTATGCCTCCGTGCTCAGCGACGTGTTGGACGGGGTGGGTCTAAGGAATCAGGCGCTCAGGCCTTTCGTGCGGCCGCTCGACGACACCTTGGTGCTGTTCGGCAGGGCTCGCACCGGGCTTTACATGAGCGTCTACGATGCCCCCGAAGGCGAGAATCCCTACGAGATCGAAATCGCCTTGGTCGACGATCTCAAGCCGGGCGAGGTCGCCGTGTTCGGCTGCGACGGACCGACTGAACGCATCGCGCCCTGGGGCGAGCTGTTGACTACTGCCGCCATGGCGCGCGGCGCCGTTGGTTGCCTCACCGACGGTTTGGTGCGAGACGTGCGCCAGATCCGCGAGCTCAGCTTCCCCGTTTTTCACGGCGGCATCGGGCCGTTGGATTCGGCCGGCCGCGGCCGAATGATGAACATGGATCAGCCGATCGACTGTGGCGGCGTCAGGGTCGCGAGTGGAGATTATGTCTTTGGGGACGTCGACGGCGTCGTGGTAATTCCTCAGGCCAGTGCCGACAAGGTATTCGCCAAGGCTCTGGAGAAGGTGGCTGCGGAAAATGCCACCCGTGACGAATTGCTGGCCGGGCGCACGCTTGGCGAGGTGTACGAGAAATTTGGTGTTTTGTGAGGTCTGGCAGCTAATCGGTATATGCCATTGACATATACCGCGTCCGCACCGATATTTGTATATACCTTATGGATATACCTGGAGCGTGTGCCATGGTGCAATCGACGGTGTTTACCAACAACAAGAGCCAGGCCATTCGCCTGCCCAAGGCTGTGGCCTTGCCCGACTCGGTCAAGCGGGTGGATATCGTCAAGCTTGGCCAGGCCCGGTTGATTACGCCGGCGGGTACAGCATGGGACAGCTTTTTCGACGGCCCACCCGCGTCGCCGGACTTCATGGCGGATCGCGAGCAGCCGGACGAACAGGAGCGGGAGGCGTTATAGGTGTTGCGCTACATGCTCGATACCAACATCTGCATTTACGTCATCAACAACCGGCCAACGCATCTTCGCGACACCTTCAACCGTCAAAAAGAACACCTGAGTCTCTCGGCGGTGAGCCTGGCGGAGCTGCAATACGGCGCCGAGAAGTCGACCAGGGCGGAAGACAATTTGGCGGTTGTCGAAAGCTTTGCCACGCGCCTCGAGGTTCTTGCTTTCGACCAAAAGGCGGCCGCTCAGAGCGGTTCGATCCGGGCCGAACTGGCGAAAGCCGGAACGCCCATTGGTCCCTATGACGTGATGATCGCAGGACACGCCCGCAGCGAGGGACTCATTCTGGTGACCAACAACGTCCGGGAATTCTCGCGGGTCGACGGGTTGCGTCTGCAAAATTGGGCCGACTAACCAGCGACGACCAAGACGAGGAGAGCAGCTGACCATGATTGAACCCGAAGCGCGTCTGGAAGACCCGGCGCTGCTGATCGTCGACATGCAGAACGATTTCGTGCGTCAAGGCGCGCCGCTGGAGGTGCCGGACGCGCGTGCTACTTTGGACGTCCACCGCGCCCTGATCACTGCTTTCCGCGAGTGCGGCTGGCCCGTAATCTACACCAAGTTCCTGGCCACGCCCTATCCGTCGCTCCTGTGGAACTGGTCACCCGAATGCCGACCCGAGACCAAGTGCTGTTGGAAGGGCCACGAGCGCAGCTATCAGGACAGCAACCAGGCGCTGGAGTGCAGCGATATCGTCACCGAGATCTACCCCGAGCCCGGCGACCCGATCGTCGAAAAATACGGCTACGGCGCTTTCCACGGAACACCCCTGGCTGACATGCTGCACGCACTCGGGGTGCGGTCGCTGGCGGTGACCGGCACGGTGACGCAGATCTGTGTGGAGGAAAGCGCCCGCGAGGCCTTTCACCATGGCTTCAAGACAACGCTGGTAGAGGATGCGGTGTCGTCTTTTGCCCCCGACCTCCACGCCGCCACGCTCAAGAACTTCGCCGCCAAATTCGGCTGGGTGACAGACCACAAGGCCGTCGTGGAGTTGCTCCAAGGCGGGCGGTAAACCTTTCCAAAACAATAAGAAATGGCCATTATTGGCTAATCGGTTGGTAACCTTTGTCTGCTAGGATCTATCTTTCGATGGCGGCTTATGTGGGAGCCGATAATGCCAGAGACGATGCACGAAGAACCTGCCCCGGGCATGACGCCCGAACGCATGAAACATCTGGAAAGCCTGCAGCGCGGTCGTGGCGATTGCCTACGCAATAACCGCGTCAGTTGGGACTGTCGGGTGCTCGGCTGGTCAGAGTTCAAATGGCAGGACGGCCATTGCCGCTTCCTCGGCGAAGCCATCACCGACAAGGGACGCGCCGCCCTGGCCCGCCACGGATTCGCGCACTAGCGAAGTTCAAGATTTAGCCCGCATTCAGCCACAGATCATCTCCAGGTGTACCGCGATAGCGATGCGGTCGTGGAACAGGAAGCTGTTGCTCCAGACGCCGGTGCCGACGTTGAATTCCTTTCTTTGCAGTTCGAATTCGCCGTCGGCGCTAACCCGACGGCTGCCGTCGGCGGCTTCTGTCAGGCTGTAGCGGAAGGGAATGGTCAGGGGCCGGCGCACCGATTTCAGCGTTAGCTCTCCCTTGACCACCATGGCGCCGCCATCGCCCGGGTCGAATACCGAACTGGCCAGTACGGCGGTGGGATGGTTGGCGCTGTCGAGCATGGGCTCGCTTTTGATGAAATCATCGGACTCGGGATTGCCGGTGTCGACACTGCGGGTGTCGACGGCGGCCACGGCGGTGCTGCGTTCGGGCCGCTCGCCATCAAGGAAGAGTTTGGCCTCGAAGGTCTTGAATCGGCCGCTGAGCGGCAGCCCGAAGATCTGCCAGGCGGTGAAGCGGATCGAACTGTTGGCGCCGTCGACGCGGCAGGGCGTGGCCGCCGAGCCGGGTTCGCTGATCGGCAGCAGCAGCAACAAAGCCAGGCAAAGCGTTCTCATTTTCCCCACATACGCCTGAGCGTACCGTCCTTAAGCACGTGCTGATGATAGAGCGCCGCCAGGGCATGCACAGCGATCAGTGCCAACAGGGCATAGACCGTGACCTGGTGAACCTGGCGCAGGACCTCCGCCAGTTCCTTGTCCGGGGCCAGTAGCGGCGGCAGCACGAAAAGCCCGAACAATCCGACGGCAAAAGCCGAAGCCGAGGTGTAGGCCCAGCCGCCGACGATGGCGCCGACCAGCAGGGCATAGAGCGCCAGGTGATTGAGCCGTGCCGCCTTTGCCAGCCAGGGATTCGGTCCTGTTTGCGGCCACCCGTTGTAGACCCGCCAGGGCAGGCGCAGGAGCAAGATCAGCATCACCACGACGCCAAGCGAACGGTGCAATGTAAGCAATATCAAGCGCTCGGGCGAGGCCGGCAGGTCGGCGGCAACGATGGCCAGTGGCACCGAAAGTACCAGCAGCAGCAAGGTCAGCCAGTGCAGCAGCCGCGAAACCCGGCCATAGCGTGCACCATCGTCACGCCAGATCGCGCCGTGGGCTTGCGCGTTCTTGGGCATGGTAGGCCGAGCATGCCATGCCCGGCCGCCCGCGTCACACCTGATCGTGGCGGAAGCAGTCGACGACGTGGTCGTTGACGATGCCCGTGGCCTGCATGAAGGCGTAGCAGATGGTGGGGCCGCAGAAATTGAAGCCGGCGGCCTTGAGGGCCTTCGACATGGCCCGCGACTCTGCCGTTTCGGTGGGAATGTCGGCCATTTCGCGGAACTGGTTGGTGATGGTGCGGCCGTCGGTGAACTGCCAGATGAAGTCCTCGAAGCTTTGGCCGGTCTCGCGGATCTGCAAGTAGGCCTGGGCGCTACGCACTGCCGATTCGACCTTCAGGCGGTTGCGCACGATGCCCTTGTCCTGCATCAGGGATTCTATCTTCTTTGGGCCGAAGCGAGCCATCTTGGCAGGTTCGAAGCCGGCGAAGGCGCGGCGGAAGTTGTCGCGCTTGCGCAGGATGGTGAGCCACGAGAGGCCGGCCTGGAAGCCGTCGAGCAGAAGTTTCTCGAACAGCGCCCGATCGTCGCGCTCGGGCACGCCCCACTCCTCGTCATGGTAGGCAACGTAGAGCGCGTCCGTTCCGGGCCAGGAACATCGGCCCGTCTCGGTGTCAGCGGCCATACCGGTTCAGGCCGGCTTGTGGTGGACCGCTTCGATCTTATGGCCCGAGGGGTCGATGACGAAGGCGGCGTAGTAGTGTTCGTGGTACTCCGGTCGGAGGCCGGGAGCGCCATCATCCTTGCCGCCATGGCTGAGGGCAGCGGCGTAAAAGGCGTCGACGGCCGCGCGGTCGGGAGACGATAACGCGATATGCAATCCCGGGCTGGCCGCGGCCGCCGCTCCGGCGTCGCCGATCCAGAAGTCGGGAACCTTGCTGCCATAGCCAATGGCCTGGCCGAATTCCATTACGCGCCGGTAGCCCAAAGGCTCCAGCACGGCGTCGTAGAAGCTGGCGGAGGCGGCCAAATCGCTGACTCCGAGGGAAACGTGATCGAGCATGCTTTATCCTTTTGCAGCGCCTTCGGGAATCTCGAGCCAATCCGGCACCACCGGTCTGAGGTGGGCTCCAGCCGCCGTCATGACGACGCTACGCTCTTGCAGATGCTCGAGGCGGATCAGCGCCAGACCGCGGTCGTCGAGGCCAGAGCGCATTTCGCCGGCCTTTTGATCGCCCAGCATGACGGGCGTACCGGGTTCGGGCAAAGGGCCGTCCACGTCGACGCGCATCAGGCGCTTGCGGATGGTGCCGCGGTGGTGGGTGCGGGCGGTCAGTTCCTGGCCCACGTAGCAGCCCTTGTCGTAGTCGATGGCGTGCAGTTCATCGAAGTTGCACTCCAGCGGGAAGGATTTCTCGATAACGATGTCGCGGCTGCCGTCGGGTACGCCGTGGCCCAGGCGAAAACGTTCGTAGGCTTCTGGCCCGCTTGCCTGCAGCCCGGCCTCGGTCAGCGCTGCGGAGCTGTCACCCGGTGTCATCGTGCGCACACCAAGTGCCGCCAGGCGGGGATCGACGTAGGCCACGCCACCGCCAAAGCTGCAGCTCGAGCCCTCGGCTGCCAGCCCCAGTGCCGTGACGGCACCCTCGCCAAATGCCACGGCGACGCTGCAGCGCTCGCTGGCATCCTCGATCTCGACCTTGGCGCGCAGGCGGTACATGGTCAGCCGCTTGAGCAGGTCGCCGAGCCGGGCTCCCTCGACGTCCAGCAAGAAGCCGTCCGCACGCGCCGGGTCGCGGGCCATGAAAAAGTCGAACAGGAACTTGCCTTGGGGCGTCAACAGGCAGGCGTAAAGGGTGCGTTCGGGAGTCACCCTGGTGACGTCGTTGGACACCAGATTCTGCAGATATTCCGCCGTATCGGGGCCGCCCAGGGCCACAACGCCGCGATCCGCGAGCTGCGCGTATTGTGCCTTCATGCTTAGCGCTCCTTCTTTGCCGGGCTTGACCACAGAGTTGCAAATTCACGCCGCCCCTTGGCAAGATTCCGCCGCCGGGCTATTAGATCGGCGGTAGCTTGCTACGAGTAGCCCGCCCCGGGTGCCGCGACGGAAGAGGCTGACCATCGTTTGCAGATCCTCTTTATCACCTCGAACCGCCTCGGCGATGCCGTGCTGTCGACAGGGCTTGTCGGCGCCCTCATCGAGCGCCATCCGGAGGCCCGCTTGACGGTCGCCTGCGGGGCATTGCCGGCGCCGCTGTTTGCCCCCATCCCTAATGTCGACCGTGTGCTGCCGTTGGTCAAGCGGCCCTGGGCCGGTCATTGGCTGGACTTGTGGCGCTTCGCCGTAGGCCGGCGCTGGGATCTGGTGGTCGATTTGCGCGCCTCGGCCCTCGCCTGGACGCTGCGGGCGGGGCGCCGCCGGGTTCTCGACACCCGTAAATCGCCGGCCCCGGTTCACCGCGTGCACCAGCTTGCCGATCTTCTGGAGCTCAACGAACCGGCCGCCCCCAGGCTGTGGCTCGATGCCGCCAGCCGCGCCCGGGCGGCCGAGCTGGTACCCGAGCGAGAGGTGATTTGCCTCGCGCCCACAGCCAATTGGGGAGGCAAACGCTGGCCGGCCGAGCGCTTTGCCGAGCTGGGCCAGTGCCTCAGCGCAACCGGGGGCGCCGTTGCAGTCGTGGGTGCCGTGGGGGAGCGCGAGATGGCGGCGCCGGTGCTGGATTCGATTCCCCACGACCGCCTGATCGATCTGGTGGGCACGGAGCCATTGCCTGTGCTGGCGGCCTGCCTGGCCCGCATGTCGCTTTACGTCGGCAACGATTCCGGCCTCATGCATCTGGCAGCGGCTGCGGGAGCGCCGACGCTCGGACTTTTTGGCCCCAGTCGCCATGAACATTATGCGCCCTGGGGAGAGGGCTGCGCCTACGTGCGCACGCCGGAGAGCTACGAACAACTGGTCGAAGTGCCCGGCTTCGACCATCGCAGCCAGGAAAGCCTGATGACATCCCTGACGGTGGCGACGGTCGAACAAGCGGCCCGGGAATTGTTGGCATGACGGCGCCCAGACTCAGCGCCCTGGTGGTGGCGCACAACGAGGAGCGGCAATTGGCCGCCTGCTTGGAAAGACTGGCTTTCGCCGACGAGATCGTGGTTGTGCTGGACCGCTGCGACGATGCCTCGGCCGCCATTGCCGGGCAATTCACGGAACGCCTGATCGAGGGCGCCTGGCCGCTCGAGGGCGACCGGCGCAATGCCGGTATCGAGGCCTGCGCCGGCGACTGGATCATCGAGGTCGATGCCGACGAACGCCTGCCCGAGGCTTTGGCCGTGGAGATCCGCGAGACCATCGAAAGCGCCACACCGGGACATTTCCTGGTGCCTTTCGACAACTACATCGGCAGCCGCTTGGTCCGCCATGGTTGGGGTGCCTCGTGGGGCGTCTCGGCGGCGCCGCGGCTCTTTAGCCGCGGTGCCAAGCGCTGGGGCCGCCAGCGTATCCATCCCTCGCTCGAACTTCAGGGCAGCAAGCGGTTTCTCAAGAACCGCATGGACCACTATGTCGACCGCGACCTATCCGACATGCTGGCGCGGCTCGACCGCTACACCACGGCCCGGGCCAAGGGCTTGCGCGACCAGGGCGATATCGGCAGCTTCACCGGCAACCTGCGCCGGCTGATTTCCCGCTTCCTCAAGTGCTACGTGGTGCGGCGGGGCTACCGCGAAGGCGCCTGGGGCTTCGTCATCGCCCTGATGGCCGGGCTCTATCCGTTGCTGTCATACCTCAAGGCGCGGCTGGCTGAGGCTGAGGACTAAAAGTGCGGCTGTTGCAGGCTATGGCGGGGGCGGAGCACGGTGGTGCGGAAGCATTTTTCGTGCGCCTCGCCGTCGCCCTCGAGCGGGCAGGGGTCGAGCAACGGTTGGTACTGCGTGGTTATCCCGAACGTCTGGCAACTCTGCGTGCCGCGGGCATCGAACCGGTGACGGCGCGCTTCGGCGGCTTCTTTGACTTCGCCACTCGACGCTGTTTGCGGGCCGAAATCTCCAGCTTCCGTCCCGACATCGTGCTGACCTGGATGAATCGGGCCAGCGCCTTTTGTCCAACGCCAGCCCAAGTCGGCCACGATTTCGTCCAGGCCGCACGCCTGGGCGGCTACTACAAACTCAAGTACTACCGCCGCAGTCGCCACCTGATCGCCAACACCCGTGGTATCGCGACCTACCTGGCGGATCAGGGTTGGCCGGCCGAGCGGGTCCACTATCTGCCCAACTTCGTCAGCGCCGAGTGGGCGCCGGCCGAGCCGCGGGCGCGCAACGACACCCCGGACGGCGTGCCGCTGCTGCTGGGACTGGGCCGGCTGCACACCAACAAGGCCTTCGACACCTTGTTGCGGGCGCTGGCGCAAATCCCTGAAGCCTATCTCTGGCTGGCCGGCGAGGGGCCAGAGCGGGATCGGCTAGAGTCGCTGGTGCGAGAGCTGGGCCTAACCGCGCGGGTGCGCTTTCTGGGTTGGCGGGACGATACGGCGGAGCTTTTTGCCGCGGCGGACGTATTCGTCTGCCCCTCGCGTCACGAGCCGCTGGGCAACGTAGTCATCGAGGCCTGGGCCCAGGGCCTGCCGGTAGTGGCTGCTGCGGCGGCGGGACCGGCGGCGCTGATAGGCGAGGGCGAGAGCGGCCTGCTGGTGCCGGTCGACGAGCCCCAAGCCATGGCGGCGGCTTTGCAACGGCTGCTGGGTGATGGCGATCTGGCGGCCCGCTTGGGAGAGGGCGGCCGCGTCGCCTACCGGGCCGAATTCAGTGAAGAGGTGGTGGTGGCGCAGTACCTCGATTTCTTCGCCCGCGTGAGGCAGGACTGATGTGCGGTCTGGCCGGCCTGATGACGCGCGACGGCGCACCGCCCGAGGCCGCTCTGCTGGCCGCCCTGTCGGCGGCGCTCGTGCATCGCGGACCGGATGGCGAGGGCAGCCACGTGGCGGGCGATGTCGGGCTGGTGCACCGCCGGCTTTCGATCATCGACCTGGAGACCGGGGCCCAGCCGCTGAGCCTGCCCGAGGGGCCGGTGCTGGTGGCCAACGCGGAAATCTACAATTACCTCGAGCTGCGCCGCGAGCTGGGCGAGGAAGGCTTTGCCACCAAGTCCGACTGCGAACCGGCGTTGCACCTCTACCGACGCCAGGGCCTGGATTTCTGCCACCGCCTGCGTGGCATGTACGCCCTCGCCATCCATGATCCGGCGGCGGGGCGGCTGTTGCTGGCCCGTGATCCCTTCGGCATCAAGCCGCTTTACTACGCCGAGACGACGCGGGGTTTTGCCTTCGCTTCCGAGCCGCGGGCCTTGTTGGCGGCCGGTCTGGTAGCGCCGGCAGTCGACGAGGTGACGCGGAGTGAGCTGCTGGAGCTGCAATTCACCACCGGGCGGCAGACCATCTTCCAGGGCATCTCACGGGTGCTGCCGGGCGAGACCATCGTCGTCGAGGCCGGCCTTATCGTCGAGCGCCGCAGTATTGCTGCGCTGCCGCCCGGCGGCCCCGAAGCGTGTGACGACGGCGAGGCATTGACGCGGCTAGACGAAATCCTCGAGCAATCGGTGAAACTGCACCAGCGCTCTGACGTGCCCTACGCCATGTTCCTTTCCGGCGGCATCGATTCGGCGGCGTTGCTGGCGCTTATGGCGCGTCTCAACGAACGCCCCGTGCAGGTCTTCACGGCCGGTTTTCCCGGCTCCGCCGTGGCCGACGAGCGAGCCCAGGCCGATATGCTGGCGCGACGTTTGGGCGCGCGGTCTGTGTCCGTGGCAGTGGAGGCCGGCGATTTCTGGACGCAGTTGCCACAGATCGCCGCGGCGCTCGACGATCCGGTCGCCGACTATGCCGTGGTGCCGACCTACAAGCTGGGCCAGGTGGCGGCGGCCGAGTTCAAGGTGGTGCTGAGCGGCGAGGGCGGCGACGAGCTGTTTGCCGGCTACGGCCGCTATCGTAGCCAGCGCTGGCCGCGCTGGCTGGGCGGGCGCCAGCCGCGGCGGCGCGGCAGCTTCGACGGCCTGGACGTGCTGCACCAGGCCACCATTGGCTGGCGCGGCGGTATCGTCGAGGCCGAACGTCTGGCTGCCGGTGGCGGACGCAGCAAGCTGCAGTCGGCCCAGGCCGTCGATTGCGCCGACTGGCTGGCCCACGACCTGTTGCTCAAGATCGACCGCTGCCTGATGGCGCATGGTTTGGAGGGCCGGGTGCCGCTGCTCGATCCGGCCGTGGCCGCCTTCGCCTTTCGCCTGCCCGACCGGCTCAAGCTCCGGCGCCGGCTGGGCAAGTACCTGCTACGCCGCTGGCTCGCCGATCACCTGCCCGAGGCACTGCCCTTCAGCCGCAAGCGGGGATTCACGGTGCCGGTGGGCGAATGGATCGTCGCCCGCGGCCGTGAAATCGGGCCGTTGGTGGCGGCCCAACCCGGGGTAGCCGAGATCGCCCGACCGGACCGGGTCGCGGCGTTGTTTACGAGCAGCGGCCGGCGCAGCGGTTTTGCCGCCTGGACGCTGCTTTTCTACGCGCTTTGGCACCAGGTTCACATCCTGGGGTGTGATCCGGCCGGCGACGTTGCAGCAGTACTATCGGAGAAGCGTTAGCCCGCCTTTCTCACCGGGTCACGTGGTAAGGTTCCGCCGATGCAACGATACGATCTCCTCATCCGCCAGGGTACGCTGGTCACTCCGGCCGGAGTGGGGCAGGGCGACGTGGGCATTCGCGCCGGCCGCATCGTGGCCATCGGCGAGCTCGACCCGGCGGCGGCCGGCGAGACCGTCGAGGCGCTGGGGTTGCACGTGTTGCCCGGCGTCATCGACACTCAGGTGCACTTCCGCGAGCCCGGTGCCGAGCACAAGGAAGACCTCGAACACGGCCTTAAGGGCGCGGCGCTGGGTGGCGTCACAGCGGTTTTCGAGATGCCCAACACGTTGCCATTGACCACCGACGCCGAACGCCTGGCCGACAAGATCGAGCGCGCCGGCGCCAATGCTGCCTGCGACTTCGCCTTCTATGTCGGCGCCACGCCCGACAATGTCGGCGACCTGGCCGCCCTCGAACGCCGGCCGGGCTGCTGCGGCGTCAAGATCTTCATGGGATCTTCCACGGGCGATCTTTTGATCGAGGACGACGAAACCTTGCGGGCGGTGCTGGAAAACGGCAGCCGCCGCGTCGCCGTGCATGCCGAAGACGAAAACCGGTTGCGTGAGCGCTTCGCCATCGCCGAGGAAAGCGCTGACGTGGCGGCCCACGCCGAGTGGCGCGACGCCGAGACCGCCATCCGCGCCACCGGGCGCCTGTTGGAACTTGTCCGACAGACCGGCCGGCGGGTGCATGTACTGCACATCACCACCGGCGCCGAGATGGAGCTGCTGGCCGCCGCCAAGGATCTGGCCAGCGTCGAGGTGACGCCGCAGCACCTGACCCTGGCGGCGCCCGAGTGCTACGAGCGACTGGGAACCCGGGCCCAGATGAACCCGCCGATCCGCGAGACGGCCCAGCAGGCGGCGCTATGGCGCGCGTTGGCGGCCGGCATTGTCGACATCATTGGCTCAGATCATGCGCCGCATACGCTGGAGGAAAAGGCCAAGCCTTATCCCCAAAGCCCGTCGGGCATGCCGGGCGTGCAGACCCTATTGCCGTTGCTGCTCGACCACGTCAACGGCGGCCGCCTCAGCCTGCAGCGCCTGGTCGACCTGGTTTCGGCCGGGCCGGCGCGGCTTTTCGGCATCATCGGCCGGGGCCGCCTGGCGGTGGGTTACGAGGGTAGCCTGACGCTGGTCGACATGCGGGCAAAGCGCCGCATCGAAGAATCCTGGATCGCCAGCCGCTGTGGCTGGACGCCTTTTGCCGGCATGACCGTCTTGGGCTGGCCCCATGCCACGGTGATCCGCGGCCAGGTGGTGATGCGGGACGATGAACTTGTGGGCGCGCCCATCGGCCAGCCATTGAGGTTTTTCGAAGGCGACAGCGCCTGAGCGCCATTTGTCATCCCCGCGAAAGCGGGGACCCAGGTTTGGTTGGGTTTTCATGATTGCAGCCGCAGAACGATAGCCAAAAAAAGACACAACACCTGGGTTCCCGCTTGCGCGGGAATGACTGAAACTAACGCCGCCCCCTACCCCTCGCCGCCGGAAAGGAAGAGTCGCAGCAGCGAGCGACTTTCCTTTTTGTCGCGGTCCTCTTCGCTCTCGGCGTCGACGATGCCCATGATCTGACGCACGTTGGACTCGCGCACCGATCCGATCAGGCGTTTCCAGGCGGCGCTATCGAAGATCGGCGCGTTGCCGCCCTTGATGGCGTTGGCGAATTCCTCGAAGCGGTGTGGGCCGAGGAAGTATTCCGTCAGCCCCAGCGAGTAAGCGAATTCGTGCTCGCTTTGGGGCACGAACTCGCACCTGGCACATTCGCGGAAAGCGTTTTCCTTGAAGCTGCCGCACTTCATGCAGAGCGCTCTATCCAACTCAACCCACTCCCTCAGATCGTGCGCGCCACGAGCTCCTTCATGATCTCGTTGCTGCCGCCCAAGATCTTTTGTACCCGGGCGTCGGCGTACATGCGGGCGATGGGGTATTCCAGCATGTAGCCGTAGCCGCCGTGGAGCTGCAGGCACTCGTCGATTATCTCGCACTGGGTCTCGGTGGTCCACCATTTGGCCATGGCGGCGGTAGCGACGTCGAGATTGCCGGCCTGATGGCGCATCAGGAGGTCGTCGAAGAAAACCCGGGCGACGTGGGCCTTGGTCTTGCACTCGGCCAGCTTGAAGCGGGTGTTCTGGAACTCCAGCAGCGTCTTGCCGAAGGCCTTGCGCTGCTTGACGTAGTCGGACGTCACCCCGATGGCGCGTTCCATGGCCGTGACGGCCCGCGAGGCCACCAGCAGACGTTCCTGGGGCAATTGCTCCATGAGCTGGTAGAAGCCCTGGCCCTCCTCGCCGCCGAGCAGGTTGCCGGCCGGCACCCGCACGTCGTCGAAAAAGAGCTCGGCCGTGTCCTGGGCCTTGAGGCCGATCTTTTCCAGCACCCGGCCGCAGCGGTAGCCCTCGGCCTCTTTGGTCTCGACGACCACCAGCGAGACGCCTTTGGCGCCTTCGCTGCGGTCGGTCTTGGCAACGACGATGACCAAATCAGCGTGGAAACCGTTGGTGATGAAGGTCTTGGAGCCGTTGATGAGGTATTCGTTGCCGTCCATCATCGCCGTTGTGCGCACGCCCTGGAGGTCCGATCCGGCGCCCGGCTCGGTCATGGCGATAGAACATACCATCTCGCCCGTGGCCATTTTCGGCAGCCAGCGCTGGCGTTGCTCCTCGCTGCCGTAGCGGTAGATGTAGTGCGCCGCGATGCCGCTGTGGACGGAGTTGCCCAGCGACGCGCCGGTCATGGTCTGGGCTTCGACGATGACGATCTCGTGGGCGAAGCTGGCGCCGGCGCCGCCGTACTCTTCGGGGATGGAGGCGCACAGGATGCCGGCCTCACCGGCCGTGCGCCAGGCCTCGCGGTCGATGTAGCCTTGCTTCTGCCAGCGCTCGTCGTGGGGCACGAAGTCGCGCTCGAACATGGTGGTGACGGCAGCCCGGAAGATATCGAGCTCCTCGTTGCGCCAAGGCGATACGTAAGGGTTCATGACGGGCCTCCCCTTACATCAAAAGGCCGCCGGCGCAGACCAGAACCTGGCCGCTGACGTAGTCGGATTCAGGGCAACAAAAGAGGTAGATGGCGCCGGCTGCGTCTTCGGGTACGCCCGGACGGCCCAGCGGGACCATCTGGGTCAGAGCATCCATTAGGCTTGGGTTGACGCCGACTTTGATTTCTTCGCCTTCGATATCGATGGTGGCCTGTTCGGCCTCCATCTTCTGGGTCAAGCGGGTTTCGATCAGGCCAAATGCGACGCAGTTGACGGTGACGTTATAGCGTCCCCATTCCTTGCACATGGTGCGTGTCATGCCGATGATGCCGGCCTTGCCGGCAGCGTAGTTGATCTGGCCGGCGTTGCCGAAAAGTCCCGCTACCGACGAGATGTTGACCACCTTGCGGGTTACCCTGCGGCCTTCCTGGGCTTCTTTCTTGGCAGCGATGCGGATGGGTTCGGCGGCCGCCCGCATGATGCGAAATGGTGCCGTCAGGTGGACGTCGAGCATGGCCTGGAACTGGTCGTCGTTCATCTTGTGGACGACGTTGTCCCAGGTATAGCCGGCGTTGTTGACGATAATGTCGACACCGCCGAAGTTGTCCAGGGCGGTCTGGACGAAGCGTTCGCCGAAGTCGGGCTCGGTGACGTTGCCGTTGCAGGCCACCGCCTCGCCGCCCGCCGCCTCGACCGCTGCTAGGGCCTCGGCCGCCGGCTCCTGGTCGAGGTCGTTGATCACCACGCGGGCGCCTTCCTGGGCCAGCTTGAGGGCCACGGCGCGACCGATGCCGCGGCCTGATCCCGAAATCAGCGCTACCTTGCCGTCCAACTTACCCATCTTGGTCTCTCCGTCCTCTGTTAGATATTCAGGCTTTTTGGTACATGGTCACGACGCAGGCGCTGCCCAGGCCGAGGTTGTGTTGCAGGGCCGTGCGGGCACCCTCGACCTGACGGGCGCCGGACTGGCCACGCAACTGGCTGACCAGCTCGAAGCACTGGGCCAGGCCTGTGGCGCCCAGCGGATGCCCCTTGGACAGCAGACCGCCCGAGGGGTTGGTGACGACACGGCCGCCGTAGGTGTTGTCTCCGTCCCAGACGAATTTTTCCGCTTCGCCCTCGGCTGCTAGGCCCAGCGATTCGTAAGTGATGACTTCGTTGGTGGTGAAGCAGTCGTGGAGCTCGACGACGTCCACATCTTCGGGACCAACACCGGCTTCCGCGAAGACCTGCTGAGCCGCGGCGCTGGCCAAGTCGGCGCCGACCAGCTTGCGCATGGAGCGGTTCTCGAAGGTCGAAGGAAAGTCCGACGTCATGGCCTGACCTGTGATGACCACCGAAGTGTCCAGTCCATGGCGCTTGGCGAAGCTTTCCGAACAGACCACGGCAGCCGCCGCGCCGCAGGTCGGCGGGCAGCATTGCAGCCGCGTCAACATGCCGCTCATGCGCGGCGAGGCCATCACTTCCTCGACGCTGAGCGGCGTGCGGAAGATGGCGCGTTCGTTGTGTTCGGCATGCTGGCTGGCCTTGGCCCGCACCTTGGCGAAAGTCTCGTCACGGGCGCCATGGCGTGTTTTGTATTCGTCGCCGAGCGCGCCAAACAGCCTCAGCGTAATCGGCGCCTCGCCCGGTCCGTTGATCTCTTCGGCGCTATCCGTGAAGCGGCTCAGCGGGTTCGGCCGGTCATCGAAAACGGCGCCCAGCGCGCCTGGGTTCATCTGCTCGAAGCCCACGGCGAGCGCACAGTCGATGGTGCCGGACGCTACCGCTTGGCGAGCCAAAAAGAGCGCCGTCGAACCGGTCGAACAGTTGTTGTTGACGTTGACGATGGGAATGCCGGTGAGGCCGATGTTGTAGAGCGCCGCCTGGCCGCAAGTGCTGTCGCCGTAAACGAATCCGGCATAAGCCTGTTGCACCTGGGCGTAGTCGAGGCCGGCATCGCTGAGTGCCAGGCGCGCTGCCTCGGCCCCCATGATGGCATAGGGCTCGCTCTGGCCCGGTTTGACGAAGGGGATCATGCCGACACCTGCGACGTGGACGTTGGTCATGGCTCTGATGCTCCTGACTGGATTTGGCGACGTGGCCGCCGACGAGGGGGGAGGGAACGCTTAGCCTATTGTGCCAAGGCCGGCACCGCGAGCCCTAATCGGCGCTGGGCCGCTTTCCGGCGCGCCATTCCCAAGGCTTTACGAAACGCCGTTTCCAAAGACCCGCGCGCACCGCCTCAGCGCCCATCTCGGCCCGTTTATAAAAATTCGTGCGGCCGCTGCCCTCGGCGGCGAAGGCCCAGCCCTGCATGATCAGCATCTGCCCGAGGTCTGCCTCGTTGATGGTGCAAAGCGCGATGATGTTCCCTGCCGAACCGGTGGCGCCCTTTATGCGGCAGTGCAGCTCCTGGCGATCAAGCAGGCGCATCAGGCGGATCTGGGCGGCAATGCCGCAGTCCCAGGGCTCGGCCTTTTTGCGGGTCAGGCAGACTTGGTCTTTTTCCGGCGCGTCGATGCCGTAGAGGTCGATGCGCCGGCCGCCGATCTCGATGGTGTCGGCATCGATGGCCGTGGCCGGGCCGACGATATCGGCCGCAACCGCCGGATTTGCGACGGTCACGAGGAGGCAGAGGAGCACGACGTGGCTCAACAAGCCGCCGCCCCAGCAATTCCCGCTTGTCGGGAATCTCTGGAGGCCGCGACTGCGGCCCGCCGGTCGTCCGGCGCGCCCGCGCAGGCGCGGACCGTCAGGTCCGCTGCCGTGAGCGAACAAAAACCTAATGCGAGTCTCATCCAATGAGACTCGCATCAGGTCACTTCGAGCCGGGTTTCGCCAAGGCCCTCGGCAGCATAAACAACGCTGTCGCCGGCCTCGGGATAGCGCGTCGCCATGATGGATCCGGTGATGATCAATTCGCCTGCCGCAATGCTGCGACCGCGCCCGGCCAGGTTGTTGGCGAGCCAGGCCACGACTTCGAAGGGATGGCCCATGACGGCGCCCAGCGGTCCCTGGTCGATGGTTTCGCCGTTGATCACCAGGCTGCCTGTGCCACCCTCAAAGTCGATGGCCTGCCAATCGCTGACGGCCGGGCCCAGCACCACACCGGCGTTCCAGGCATTTTCGGCGGTGGTCAACACGGCGCCGGCTTCGAGGTAGTCGGCGTGGCGGTCGTCGACCAGCTCGAAAGCTGTGTGGCAGGCGGCGATGGCGGTGGCTACGCTGTCACGGTCGTGGGGTGCGTCCTGGGCCGTCAAGTCGGCGCCCAGCCGCACGGCGAGCTCACATTCGATGCCGAAACCGAGGAAGTCGCTGCGCCGCACCACCAGCGGTGATTCATGCAGATCGGCGGCCAGCAGCACGCCTGCCACCGGCCCGTCGGCTCCCAGCATCTCCTGCATGACTTTTGAGGTGAGCGCTATCTTCTGGCCGCCCACGGTCGATTTGCGCGCTGCCAGCAATAGCTCGACCAACTGATCTTGCACGGCATAAGCGGCCTCGATATCGGCCGGTCTGAGGTCGCCGGGAGGCATTTCGAACTTGTGCTTTTGCTGGCGCCCTTCGAAGAGAAATTCTGCCGCCTTGCGGGCTGTTGCGCTGTCCATGGCTGCTCCTCCTGGTTGATAAGCATCATCATAGGTCGGCGGCGCGCGTATATGCTAGCATCGGCATCATCAGGGGCGGCCTAAACGGGAGGCCAAGAGGGAGATAATTCGCATGAGCGCACAATTGAACGTCACTGTCGACGGCATCGCCGACGGTGAACGCATTCCCGAGGAATTTGCCTTTTGCGTGCCGGACGATCCCGGTCCCACCACCATGGGCGCCAACAAAAGCCCCGGCATGAGCTGGTCCGGTGCCCCCGACGGCACCAAATCCTTTGCCGTCATTTGCCACGATGCCGACGTGCCCACGGTGTTTGACGACGTCAACCAGGAAGGCAAGACCATACCGGCCAGCCTGGCGCGGATGGATTTTTTCCACTGGGTGCTGGTCGATATTCCAGCATCCACTTCCAGCCTGGCGGCCGAGGCCGAATCGGCGGGCATCGAGGCCGGCGGCAAAGCCACCGGGCCGACTGCCAACGGCTTGCGCGGCAAGAACAATTTCGGCGACTTCTTCGCCGGCGATCCCGACATGGCCGGCGACTACGGCGGCTACGACGGACCCTGCCCGCCCTGGAACGACGAGATCATCCACCATTACGTTTTCACGGTATTTGCCCTGGACGTGGAAAGCCTGGGCCTAGAAGGTCTCTTCGGTGGCCCGGAAGCCCGCGCGGCCATGGAAGGCCACGTGCTGGCCGAGGGGCAAGTGGTGGGGACGTATACGCTGAATCCGAGTTTGCTCTAGCTACGACGCCTCCCCCCTCCATGTCCTTCCTTTTGATGGGGGAGGGCATGGAAGGGGGTGTTCGGTGGTGCATTTACTGACCATCCAAGCGACCAATTTGCCTCGGGATAGCTGAGAAAAGTTCCTCGCCGTTAGGCAGACGTGAAGCAAAGCCGAGAGACCCGATAGAAGGCTTTCACACAACCAAGATCCAATGCGGACGCTGGCTGTGGCGCCGATGTAATACGCCCCTAGGTAGGAACGAAGCCCGCCACTGGGACGGGGCTCCCCATTTAGCTTTGTTGATCCCGCAATCGCACGAAGGCGTGTGACGAATTGTCACGGCGATGTCGTCAAAATTTCGTGGTAGACGAGATGTTGAAAGCGCCTGCGACGCATTCTCAACAATTATTTGGGCTCAACAATCATTTGGGCGTTACGCGAAAGAGAAGGGACAGATGGTCTTCTCGAATGAAACCGGCACCGGGCAGGGTCAGGACATCAAGTTGGCGGAGCTGGAGCCCGGTGAGAGCGGCGTCATCAACGTCATTCGCTCGAGCGCCTC
>NZDS01000163.1 GCA_002690215.1 Rhodospirillaceae bacterium
AACGAAACCCCCAAGCCCTTCAACTGGACCGCCGATCCGGACCAGATCATCGCCGCCGTCAATCGGGGGTACCAAGCGTTAGACTCCATCCACTAGTGCCGGATCGGCGATCGCCGCCCGCAGTCCTTGGCGCAGGCGTTCGACGTCTTCGTCGGAGGTGGCGGCCGCCGTTATGTATGGCAATCCCGGTGCCGGGCGCGTGCGGCAGAGCGTCCGCAGCCCTTGCAGGCGATCCGGGGCGTGGCGGGCCAGCAAGGCGAAAACTACGCAATCTATCGCCGCCACGTCGGCCCGCCCCGAAGCTACCAGGGCGAGGCTGGCGGCGTGGCTGCCGCTTTTCAGTACCTCGGCGAAAAAACGCCCATCAGCGCTCCCGCTCCCGCCTTGTGGAGCCACCAGATCGGCCAGAGCGTTGCAGCCCGATTGGGAATCCCAAGCGTTGACGGCGCAGCACCGACCGGCCAGGTCGGCCGGTCGGGTATAGGCCGCCGCCTCGGCGACCACGACGACGCTGTCGTAATGCGGGCCTTCACAGCCCTCGGCGGCATAGCAGGGCGTTGCCACCAAGCGCACGGCACCGGCCAGGGCGTGGGTCAGAGGGTATCCGCAGGTCTGGCTGAACATTAGATCGGACCGCCGCCAATGGGCCTCGCGCTCGGCCGGCCAAGTCAGGCCCATTGGCACCTCCGCCAACCCCGCCGCCCTCAGGTGGCGGGCCAATCCCTGCCACCAGGCCTCGTTGGCGGCCCGCACCACGTCGAGGGCGTACATGGGCAGGCTGGCCAGCATTTCTCAGCGCGTCGGTGCGCCGGGATACTGCTTCTCGTCGGCGGCGATGGTGTAATAGTCGGCGGCGTCGTCGGTGAAGACGTGACCGATGGTACCGAGACCGCTGGGCTGATCCAGACTGCCGGCAGCGACGCCGATGAAGGGGCTTTCGTGCGGGTGATAAAACAGCCGCCCGCCGCAGATCGAGCAGAAACCCCGGCGGGCAACATCGGAAGAGCGGTACCAGGTCACGGCGCTTTCGTCCTCGACAGTGAGTTCCGCCTGCTTGACCCCGGCATAAGCACCATAGTGGCCATGCGAGAGGCGGCACATGCTGCAATGACAGAATAGTACGTCGCGCACCCGCCCCTCGACGCGAAAGCGCACAGCGCCGCAGAGGCAGCCCCCGGTTAGTATCCGTGTCGGCTTTTTGTCGTCACTCATGCCTGATCTCCTGATATTGAGGTTAGGACCCATTGTCGATTTCGCCACGTAGCTCGGCAAAAAAGCCGGCAACTTCCGTCGGCTGCACCACGGCAGCGCGAATCAAGTCATCAAAGTGTCGGTTAAAGGTGTGGATGTGCTCGGTAGTGTTGAAGACAAGATAGAGCTGGCCGGCATAAAGCGCCACGCGCTGCGGCCCGAAGATGGTGTAGGGCACGGCATAATGGGTCAAGCCGTCATATAGATAAAGCCTAAGCCCGGGATAGAGCTCTTCGCTGAGGCCGGCCAGACGTTCGATCTGGCGCCGCCGCGCGGCGGAGTCCAAGTCACGCCACAGGCCTTCACCGCGGGCAAAGGTTTGAAAATCCTGCAGCGGCGCACAGATCTCCGTGTCGGTATCGACCTGGCGCGAATAGGCCAGTTCGCCCTGGCTGGCGGCAATGGCGGCGTCGGTTGAGAGGCCGGCGAAATCGCGGTACTCGTGGCGCAGGACCTCATCGGTCTTGAAAAGATCGGGCAAAGTGGTCGGAACATGGCGGATCTTGTAGCCCACCGCCTCCTCGAACCAGCCTTCCAGTCCGGGATTGACCGGAGCATCCGGGCTGGGCGCGATCTCCAGGGACTCGTGAAGGATCTCGGCGCCCAGGCGCCGTTCCTGGCTGAGGCCGAGCAACCAATCCAGGCTGACCTGAAGCTGCCCGGCCAGTCCGGCCACGGTGTCGGCCCGCGGCAGCCGATCGCTGTCGCCCGACAGAAGTTGCGACAAGGTCGAGCGATCGACACCGATACGGCGCGCCAGCAGCGACTGGCTGATCCCGGCACGCTGCATGGCCTCGGCCAAGCGGGCCCGGAACTGGCTGGCGACCTCGCGACGATCCATGGATCACTCCCACTGCGTTGTTTCGAGAATACAACAGTTTGGGATATTTCCCAACACATCGACCCGTTGTGCTCATCGCCGGCATCTTTTCAAGACAACTCCCACGTTGTGCCGAAAGATCAACGATCCCAGAGTCGGGGCCATGTCTGGTGAAAAAGCGCGCCTCGAGGCACCGACCTGGATGGTCTGGCTGTTGAGCCACGGCGGCTGGCTGCTGCTGACCTGGCACTATGACGCGCTTCCCTGGTGGCTGGTGCTGCCGCTGGGTGCCTGGCTGGTAGCCTGGCAGAATTCCTTCCAGCACGAGGCCGTGCACGGCCATCCCAGCGGCCGGCCCTGGCTCGACACCGCCCTCGCCGCCTGGCCGCTGGGGCTATGGATGCCCTTTGGCTGCTACCGCGAAAGCCACCTGCGCCACCACGCCGTTGCCGAGCTGGCAAAGCCCGGCGTCGACCCGGAATCGTTCTATGTCACGCCCGAGGATTGGCACCGCCGAGGACCGCTGGGCCGGGCGCTCTTGACCGTCAACCAAACACTGGCCGGCCGCCTCGTCCTGGGGCCGGTATTGGTAGCGTTGCGTTTCTGGCAGACCGAAGTGCAGATGTTGATAGCCGGAGACACGCGGCACCTCGGCGCCTGGGCGCTGCATGTAGCGTTGGCGGCACCACTGCTGGTCTGGGTGGTTGGCGTCTGCGACATACCCCTGGCCGCCTACGTCGCTTTGTTTGCCTACTCCGGCCTTTCGCTCACCTTGCTGCGCTCTTTCAACGAACACCGCCTGGCGGTCGAGCCGGCGGAGCGCACCATCATCAACGAGGGTGGCCCGCTGACGCGGCTTTTGTTCCTCAACAACAACCTGCACGCACTGCACCACGCCCAACCCGCTCTGCCCTGGTACGAATTGCCGGAGCAATACCGCCACCAGCGCGCGGCATTGCTGTCAGAAAACGGCAGTTATTGCGTGAAGGGCTATGGGGCGGTCGCTTGGGCCCACGGACTGCGCCCCAAGGACAGCCCGATCTTTCCCGGCGGCAGCAGCTAAGCCTGTGCCGCCATCTGGGCCTGGGCGCTGCCCTGGCGCCGCGACATGAAATTGCTGGCGATCTCCACCGCCATGGCGGCGTCGCGGCAATAGGCGTCGGCGCCGACGTGTTCGGCGAAGGCCTCGTTGAGCGGCGCCCCACCGACCAGCACGATGAAGTCGCTGCGCAGGCCCTTTTCCTCCAGCGCCTCGACCACCGTTTTCATGTAGGGCATGGTGGTGGTGAGCAGCGCCGACATCCCCAGGATGTCGGCCCGGTGCTCCTCCAACGCCGCCAGGAAGTCCTCAGCCGCCACGTTGATACCCAGGTCGAAGACCTCGAAGCCTGCGCCTTCCAGCATCATGCCGACCAAGTTTTTGCCGATATCGTGGATGTCGCCCTTGACGGTGCCGATGACGATGCGGCCCGGGCTGGGCGCTCCGGTCTCGGCCAACAGCGGCCTGAGGATGGCCATGCCCGCCTTCATGGCGTTGGCCGCCAGCAACACCTCGGGTACGAAGAGAATGCCGTCGCGAAAATCGACGCCGACGATGCGCATGCCTTCGACCAGGGCCTTGGTGAGAACGCCGTATGGTTCCCAGCCGCGGGCCAGCAATATGTCGACACCTTGGCTGACCTCGTCGCTGAGGCCATCGTAGAGATCGTCGAACATTTGTTGAACCAGATCGTCGTCGCTTAGCGTCGCCAGATCAATATCGCCCTCGCCCGGCGCCACCGAATTGATATCGTCGTCGGCCATATTTGCCTCCACACCAAGAACGCGAAACCCGCAAATAACTCCCCAATAGCAAGTCATATTTGGGCCTGGAATAGCTCGATAGCTATCCTGTTTACGACGATTTTTTGCTCAAATGCGACGCATTAGGCCGGGATCACTGCTTTATTCGGCGCCTGCGGCGGCGGCGTGAGCGTCGCGGTCCTCGTACATCATGTGGGGCAGCAACCTGATCTCGACCCACTCGCTGAGCCGATCGCCCATTTCGGCGCTACGGTCGCTTTGGGCGGCCTGTTGCAACTCCAGAATCTCCTGCCGCAACTCCTCGTGCAGCCGGTGATGCTCGTCGGCCAGGCTGGAGTTCAGGGCGCCGTAGAGATCCTCCTCGTCGATGAAATGGGTCTGAGTATAGAGCACCAGTGCGGCGATGGCGCGATCTATCACGGCGGCCGCCTTGCCGCTCTCCATGGCCTCGAACACCAGGTTGGCGAGGGCCAGCAACTGGCGGTGCTGGTCGTCGATCTCGGGCACCCCGAGTTCGTATTTGGCCTGCCATTTGAAGCGTTCCATCACCCCTCACATTTAGTCACTTAGCGGCTCGGCGCCAAGCCCCGCAGTGGATCTGGTATGCTGGCGTCAAATGGTCGATAGCGTCGCCAGCATCCATCGCTATCCCGTCAAGGGACTGAGCGCCGAGCCCCTGGAACGGGTGCGCCTGGAGACTGGAGAGGGACTGCCCCACGACCGCCGTTTCGCGCTGACCCGCGGGCCGTTGGAATTCGATCCAGCCCAACCCGCCTGGCAGCCCAAGACCCGCTTCTACATGCTGGCTCGCGACCCGCGCCTGGCCGAACTGAAAACTCGATTCGACGAATACAGCGGCGAATTGCGCATCGATCATGAAGGCCACGAGCTCATCCGAGGCGACCTCGGCGAGGCCGCCAGCCGGGACACCATCGCCCGGGCTTTGGCCGCTAAATTGAGGCTCGACCCGGTGCCCGAGATCGTCGAGGCTCCGGGCCACAGCTTCGCTGACGCCAGCCCCGTCGCCGGAGCCAATACCAACTATTACGTCTCGCTGATTTCGCTGGCCAGCATAGCTGCCCTGGGCGACGCTTTGGGAAGTGCGCTCGATCCGCTACGCTTTCGCGCCAATCTCTATCTCGACGGCGCTGTACCCTGGCAGGAGTTTTCCTGGCTGGGGCGCGAGGTCAGGCTTGGCGGCGCCATGCTGCGTGTGCTCGCCCGCATCGACCGATGCGCCGCAACGAACGTCGACCCGGCCACAGCGGCCAGCGATCTCAATATTCCGAAGGCACTGCAACAGCACTTCGGGCACATCGACATGGGGGTCTACGCCGAGGTTACCGCTGCCGGTCAGGTTGCTCCCGGCGACCGCCTGGCAACCATCGAGTCGGGGCCATACGACGAACTTCGGCGCTTCTGAGGGAGAAACCGCGTGAACTATTCAGTTCTCGACCGGACGGCCGGCAGCTACCAAGAACTCTACGACGGCTTCCAGTGGCAGGTTCCCGAACGCTTCAACATCGCCACGGCGATCTGCGACCGCCACGCCGAGGCGACGCCCGAGGCGCCAGCGATGATCTTTGAAACCCAGGACGGCCAGGTCACGGCCTATAGCTTCAGCCAGCTCCGGCGCCTGGCCAACCAGGCCGCCAATATGTTCGCCGGGCATGGCGTCGCGCCCGGCGACCGCGTGGCAATCCTGCTCGGTCAGACGCCGGAAACGGCGATTGCGCATCTCGGCTGTTTCAAGATGGCGGCCCTTTCCATCCCCATGTTCACGCTGTTTGGCGAGGACGCGCTGGAATACCGCCTGCAGAATTCGGGCGCCCGGGCCCTGGTTACAGACCGCGAAAACTATCCCAAGGTGGCGGCCATCCGCGAGCGCTGTCCGGACCTCGAAAAGGTGTTCTTGGTAGACGGGCAGGAGCACGGCGCCCACGATTTCTGGGCCGAGCTCGCGCGCGCTTCCGATCAGGCCGAGACCGCTGCCACGGCGGCCGACGACGCCGCCTTCATCTCCTATACCTCGGGCACCACGGGGGCGCCCAAGGGGGCGCTGCACGCGCACCGCACCATGATCGGCCACATGACCGGCTTCGAAATGCTGTTCGATTTCTACGGCTTCGACGGCGATCTCATGTGGTCGCCGGCCGATTGGGCCTGGCTGGCCGGACTGATGGATTGCCTGTTTCCGGCCTGGTGGCACGGCAAGCCGGTGCTGGCCTTCCGCACCAAAGGTGCCTTCGACCCGGAAAAGGCCTTCCACATGATGGCCAAGCACCGGGTGCGCAACACGCTGCTGGTGCCGACCATGCTCAAGCTGATGCGCCAGG
>NZDS01000164.1 GCA_002690215.1 Rhodospirillaceae bacterium
ACGGAAAAGGCCGAAGGGCGTAGTCCCACTACGCTCTTCGGCCTTTTCCTTGCGGATCACATCACCTGGGCGTGACGCAGGCCGTGACCCGGTGAGAAATGCGGGCTAACGAACCGGTTGTCAGGGAGGGATGCGGCGGCAGGGCCGGGCCCTGAGGGGGTTTTTTGCGTTCCTCCGCTTTGAGTTTCTCCTCGAGGTTTCATCTCTCACCGCAGTTCGACGGCGTAGGCTTCCACGGGCTGGGCCTTTGGAATCATACCGTGGTGCTCGAGAAATTTGGCGAAGCGGGCGTAGCGGGTGTGGTCCAGCGCCGCCGGGCGTAGCGCAAAGCGGGCCAAAGTGTCGCGCCAGGCGCGGCGGTTGAGTTCGTCGTTGATCTCCGGCCGGCCTTTGACGAACAGTTTCCAACTCTCCTTCGGGTGGTTGACCAGGAACTGGGTGCCGCGCTCCAGGGCATCGAGAAAGCGGCGCAGGCGGGGATCATCCAGGCGCCCGGCCTCGGCTACCAGAATCAGCTCGTCATAGACCGGCACCCCTTCCTCCTCGATGTAGAAGGCGCGGCCGGGCCGCTTGACGATGTCCATCTGATTGAGTTCGAAGTTGCGGAAGGCGCCGATCACGGCGTCGACGTGACCGGCGATCAAGGCCGGCGACAGCGAGAAGTTGACGTTGATCAGCTCGACGTCCGAAAGCTTCAGACCGTGGCGCTCCAGCATGACTTTGAGCAGCACGTCTTCGAAGCCGCCGACCGAGAAGCCGACTTTACCGCCCTTGAGGTCGGCGATCGTTTTGACCGGGCCGTCGGCCAGCACCACTAGCGAATTCAAAGGTGTCGCCACCAGTGTGCCGATGCGCCTGAGCGGCAGGCCCTGGGCCACCTGCAGCATCAACTGCGGTTGATAGGACACCGCCAGATCGGCCTTGCCGGCGGCCACCAGCTTGGGCGGGTCGTTGGGATCAGCGGGCGCAATCAGTTCGACGTCGAGCCCGGCGGCACGGAAATAGCCCTTTTCCTGAGCCACGATTAGCGTGCCGTGGTCGGGGTTGACGAACCAGTCGAGCATGACAACGAGTTTGTCGGCGGCCTGGGCGCTCGGGGAAAGTGTACAAAGCAGTAGCAGAAATATGCGACGCAGAATCGCGGTCATGGCAATGGTCCTTTGGTGGTGTCATCGTGGTCAGTGGGCGCCGAATCGGCTTGCCAAGGCAGCGCCCGGCGCAGCAGCGCATCGACGCTGAGGTACAGCGCCACGGCAAAGAGGCAAAGCGTCAACAGCGCGGCGAACATGAGATCGATCTGCATGCGCCCGTTGGCGTGCAGCATGACGTAACCCAGGCCCCGGCTCGCCCCCACCCATTCGCCGACCACGGCGCCGATGGGGGCGACGGCGGTGGCTACGCGTAGGCCTGACGCCAGCGCCGGCAGCGCCGCCGGCAGACGCACGTGGCGCAGGATGGCCAGGCTCTGGCCCGGCTTGCCCGCCGTCATGGTGCGGGCGAGATCGAGCCAACCCGGTTCGGTGCGCCTGAGGCCGTCGAGGAAGTTGGCGGCCACGGGAAAATAGATGATCAACGTCGCCATGACGATCTTCGAGGCCAGGCCGTAGCCGAACCACAGCACCAGGAGCGGCGCCAGGGCGAAAACCGGGATGGCTTGCGAGACCACCAGCAGCGGCAGCAGCCAGCGCCGAGCCGGCCGGAACTGACCGATCAGCAGCGCGCTGAGCACGCCCAGCACCGTACCCAGGGCCAGCCCGGCGAGGATCTCCAGGGCCGTCGTCAGGGCGTGGGGTAGCAGATAGCCGATCCGGGCCAGCCAGGTCTCGGCCACCTGGGCCGGCCCCGGCAGCAGGTAGGGCGGCAGCTCGCCGAGCCAGACTACGAGCTGCCACAGCGCCAGCAGGCCGGCCAGCGTCACCAGGCCGCGGAGCAGCGAGGCGCCGCTCATGGCGAGCCTCCGACGCCAAGTCTGGCCAGCAGGTCGCGGTAGGCATCACTGCGGCTGACTTGGGCGGCGTCGCGGGGCGGAGCGCCGGCCGGTTCGAGCGGCGCCCCCAGCAGGGCCGGGCTGCCGCTCATGACGAAGATGCGGTGGCCCAGACGCAGTGCTTCCATAGGGTCGTGGGTAACCAGCAGCACGGTGCGCTCGGCCAGCAGCTCGGCCGCCAGGTCCTGCAATAGCAATCGTGTCAGGACGTCGAGCGACGAAAACGGCTCGTCCATCAGCACGATGGGCCGGTCCTCCATCAGGGTCCGGGCCAGGGCCAGGCGCTGGCGCATGCCGCCCGAGAGCGTGGCCGGTCGATCTTGGTGGCGATCACCCAGGCCGACCCGGGCGAGCAACTCGTCGGCCCGCGCCCGGTCCGGCGTCTCCCCCCTGAGACGGGCGCCGAGCGTGACGTTGTCATGGCCCGAAAGCCAGGGCAGCAAAAGGTCGCGCTGATCCATGTAGGCGGTGCGGCCGGCCAGTGGGCGGCCGTCGTCGCAGCTCAAGCTGCCCGCTGTTGGAGTTGGCCCCAGCCCGGCCAAAAGGCGCAATAGGCTCGACTTGCCGACGCCGGACGGACCCAGCAGGCAGGTCGTCAAGCCGCCCAGGAGATGCAATTCCAGATCCTCGAATAGCATCGTGCCGCCTAGCGCCAGCGCGATGCCGTCAAGCCGAATGCCCAGTCTTGTGCCGGGAGCAGGTGATATCGGTTCGGTCTGGATCGTCATCAACCACTCGTCCCTACGCCGGCATTAACCGGATCAGGTGCAAGGGGTCGTTCCGCTTGGGAATCCTCTCAGCCGGTTTGTCCGGCTCCCCCCAGTGTCGCCAGAGATCATAGGCCGGGGCCGCGGGATTACAAGAGCGGGCAATCCGGGTTAACGTGTGGCCATGTCCAGATTCCTTGCCGTGTTCGTTTTTTTGTTTCTTGCCCTGCCGCAGGCCGTCGCCGCCGGACTGCCGACCACGGAATTGGTCATCGCCACGGCGAAGCACCGCCATACCTTCACCGTCGAGCTTGCCGCCAACCGGCAGGACCGCGCCCGCGGCCTGATGTACCGGCGCACGTTGGCGCCTGACGCCGGCATGCTGTTCGACTACGGCGCCCCCGTGCGCATCGCCATGTGGATGAAGAACACCTACATCCCGCTGGACATGCTCTTCATCTCCTCGGACGGCACCATCAGCCACATCGCCGAACGCACCGTGCCCCATTCGCTGACCACCATCGTGGGCCCCAAGCCGGCTCGTGCCGTGCTCGAACTCAACGGTGGCAGCGCCGCCCGGCTCGGCATACGGGTGGGCGATCGCGTGCTGCACGTGCTGTTTGGCGCCAAATGACATGAACGACGCGACGCAATCGGCCTTCAGCCCACCGCCGGGCTTCACGCCGATCGATCATTCCAGCTTTTGCAGCGGTATCGGGCCGATCTTTGAGCGCCGCGACGCGGATGAAGTGCACCGTGCTTTCCTGGCCGAGGAAAAGCACACCAACGCCGGCGGCGTGGTCCATGGCGGCATGTTGTCCACTTTTGCCGACGTGCTGCTGGGCCAGGCCGCCTGGCAGGCCGCCCAAAGGCCACTGGTCACGGTGCGCCTGGTCAGCGATTTCATCGCTGCGGCCCGGCCCGGTGATTGGGTCGAAGGCCGTTCGCGCGTGGTGCGCCTGGGCCGCACCATGGTCTTTGTGGCCGGCGAGGTCAGCGTCGCCGGTAAGGTCATCATGACCATTTCGGGCAACTTCAAACCGATCGAACGCAAGGCCAGAAAGGGTAAGACAAGCAAGTGACACGGCTGACCGAAAGATCCGCCCTGGTCACGGGTGCCAGCCGCGGCATCGGCCGCGCTGTCGCGCTGGCTTTCGCCAAGGAAGGCGCCAACGTTGCGGTGACGGCCCGCAGTACCGATGCCCTCGATGACCTGGTGCGGGAGATCGCGGAAAACGGCGGCTCCGCTCTGGCCGTCGCCGCCGACCTGGCCCAAGAGGACGAAATCGCACCCATCGCCGAGGCCGCCAGGGAGCGCTTCGGCAGCGTCGATATCCTGGTCAACAACGCCGGCATCATCCATCCGCCCATCGATCTGGTGGACTTCGATGCTGGACTTTGGCGCCAAGTGATAGACGTCAACCTGATCGCTGTGGCGCTGCTGACCAAGGCCGTACTGCCCGGCATGATCGCCAACAGCCGCGGCAAGATCATCAACCTGGCCAGCATCGGCGGCCGCCACGGCGCCAAGGGCCGCACGGCCTACCGCGTCACCAAGGCCGCCCTGATCAGCCTGACCGAGAGCGTCGCCGCCGAGGTCAAACCCCACGGCATCGACGTCACCTGCATCTGCCCCGGCGGCGTCGACACCGAGGGCTACCGCGAGGCCTTCAACCACCGTGGCCGCGAGCAGAACCCCAGGCTCATGGACCCGGCCGAAATCGCCGAGTTGGCGGTGTTTTTGGCTTCCGCCGCCAGCAGTGCCGTGACCGGTACCGCGATCGATGCATTTGGAGGGACGAATCCGCTGTTCGATTAAGCATGAGGCGTCAGTAACAGCGACATTGCCGAATAATCGCGGCACGTAAGGATCCAGATCGCTGCATCGGCCCTTGTGCGAAAGCTAAGGGATGAACACATCGTTGCGCGGCAAATCGACCAACGCGAAATAAGGGGTCAAAAGGGTGGTGTACTCATCGCCAATACTCCTCGCTCCGCCGCTGGGCAATGAAATTCGAGGCGTCTCGGAAATCGTGCGAGCGATTCAACGCAACCTTGCCCGTCGCTCATCCAACCCATCCCGGAATCCCCGGATGAACAAAAAAGGATAACTGTGTGTCCTATAAATTGTGAATATTTATAGTAAAATCATGTAAATAGATCGTAGTCAGAAAATTCAGTGTCTATAGCAGTGAAACTATGATATAAATTCTATGGATTCGGTTGTTATCTGGTGAATGTCGACACAAGGATCCGGTTCGCTCGAAAAACGAGACGGCGGACCGGGTGATGGAGACGGCCAAGCCATGACCGACCACCAGACGCCAGGCATGGCCATGGTCGCTTGGGTTACCAAGCGCCCGTGGTTCCCGCTCTGTCCCGACCTCACGGTGCGCGAAAACCGGCCCGGCTGCTGCTTGGTGCCAGAGGAGCCGCCGAAACGGCCGGACCCCGGACTCTACAGTCAGTCCGAACTGCTCGCGGCCGGCTCGGCGCTGAGTTGGGACAGCCCCGACATCACCACCAACCTTTCCGGCCGCACGACGCTGGACGAGAACGTCCGCGTGACGGTGCGCAACTATTCGGCCGACGCCTCGGCTGTCGGCACCCAGGTCGGCCTCGAGTACAGCCGCTTCGGCATCGGCTTCGCGCGCGCCGCGATCGGCGCCCTCGCGGTCGATCTCAATCGGGCGGGCTCGGTGGGCGACGAGCGCACGCTCGATTTCTACTTGCCAAGCGCCGTCCGCGATGAGCACGACAACATCAGCGTTCGTGTCACGGTCAACCATCCGCACGACCGTAATGCCGCCAACAATTCGGGCGAGCAAGCTTGGTCGAGCTCGTCGGCGACGGCAGGCGCGGCGGCGCAATTCGGCTTTCAGCTTCACAACTCGCTCGGCGCGACGACCGACTTCGACCTGTTGGTGATGGAGGCAGACTGGTCGGCGAACCTGAGCGACGGCCAGGTCACGCTGATGCCGGGGCAAGCGCGCAACATCACACTCACCGTCCAGGTGCCGTCTGACGCCAGCAGCCCCCGCCGCTTCAACGTCGTCGCCCTGGTCGGCGGCGGCCTCTATGGCGGCGTTCACCACAGATTCGACGTGTGAGGGTAGGCAGCATGCCGGGCATCAGGAACAACTGTGAACTGATCCACGCCTATCTCGGCGGCTTCGCCGGGTTGTTCGTCGCCTTCCTGCTGCTGATGGGCGTGACGGCACCGGTTGGGAGTCAGCAGGCAACCATCCTCGCGCTGTTGACCGCGCTGTTTTCGCTCTTGTTTGTCACCACAATATTTGCGGTTTATTACCGGCAATACTTCTGGTCAATGAACTATTCGCTGTTAATTTCAGCTATTATTTTGGGTTTTTTGATGTATTACACGATGCTTTTGTTTCCAACTACTTTTGGTCAGCCACTGATTCTCTTTGTGATCGGCGTTGTGTTTGGCGTGGTGCTCGGCAGGATCATTTGCCGGCTGTGCAAAGACAAGAAGTTCCTTTTGGATCAGAAAGCCGATAGCTAGGCGTCGGGCAGAGCCATGTTTCCCTTCTGCGGCAAAATAGACGACGTCGTAAAGTCCCTGTGGGACAACCTGAAGGGACTTTTCGGGCTGATCGGCATCATTACTTTTGTGAAGGAGATCATCGGTCTCAAGGCAACCGCAGAGGAATCAGCGGCTTTTTTCTTGAAGGTAATCGAATTTCTCGAAGTTTCGGCGCCGGTAGGGTTCTGGGTGTGGGCCATCGTCGTCTACCTGGTCTCGGTATACCTGCTGTTTCGCATTTGGTACGACGACTGCGTTGGTGATCCGCAGGGCGAAAGCCGCTGCGTGTCCGGGGTCGTCGAGGCAGTCAGGGAGGAGTCGGTCGGCCTGATTTTCAATGCCGACCATCCGAGCATCGACGTTGTCATCAAGTCGAGCTACTGGCCTTTGCTCCAACTCAACGCCGCAATGATCAAATGCTCCGACGCCGGATCGCCGATCCTGCAGGTGTTCTACAAGTCGGGCAGGGTGTGCGGTGCCAAGCTCGGTGCGTTCATCGGTGGCGCCGTGCTCGGGCTCGGCGGAATCGTTGCCGGGGCCGCTGCCGGGGCCGCCGTCGCCGCCGCGGTCGCCGCGGCGGCCGGATGCGCGACTGTTATTCTGTG
>NZDS01000165.1 GCA_002690215.1 Rhodospirillaceae bacterium
CATCGAGCGGCTGCAGGACGAGGCCGCCGCATGAGTACCGCGCCGCTCAAGCTGAGCGCCCAAAGCAGCGAAGATCTGGAGGTCGTTTCGGCCTGCCTGCAGGACGCCCTGACGCGCATGGGGGACATGATCTATCTGCCCCGCGAGCATCGCTTTGCGGCGATCTTCAGCCGTTTCATGTGGGAAACCGCACCGGCCCGCTCGCTGGGCTTTGGGCTCTACCGCCGGGTCAGTTGCGGTGTCCACTTCGAAGGTGTGCTCAGGGCCAGAATCCAGGGGCTCAGGCAAGATTCCCTGGACGAGGTGCTGGAGCTGCTGGCCCTGGAATGGCAGGAAGGCGAGGACGCCGAGGCGGTAATCACGCTGGTCTTCGCCGGCGGCGGCTTGATCCGGCTCGAGGCCGAGTGCATCGAATGCCAGCTCACCGACATGGGCGCTTCCTGGACCACGCGGCGCAAGCCGGCGCACGCCGGCGTAGATGGCGATGCTGAATCTCTTGGCGGCGATTGAGGCCCGGCATGGCTGGCAATCCGGGTCTGGTCATGGCGTTGCCCAAGGGGCGGATTCTGGGTGAGGTGATGCCGTTGCTCCGCCGCGCCGGCATCGAACCCGAGCCGGCTTTCAACGATCCCGACCAGCGCCGGCTGCAATTCGCCACCAACCATGAAAACCTCTCGCTGATTCGGGTGCGCTCTTTCGACGTCGCCACATTCGTCGCCTTCGGAGCGGCGCAGATCGGCATCGCCGGCAACGACGTGCTGTTGGAATTCGACTATCCGGAAATCTATGCACCGCTCGATCTCGGTGTCGGGCGCTGCTACATGGCGGTGGCGGCGCCGGCCGAACTGGCGGCCCGCGACGATCCCTCACGCTGGAGCCACGTTCGTGTAGCTACCAAGTATCCGCGCATCACGCGGCGCCATTTCGCTGCGCGCGGCGTCCAGGCGGAATGCATCGAGCTTTCCGGCGCCATGGAACTGGCACCCGGGCTGGGGCTTTGCCGGCGCATCGTCGATCTGGTTTCCAGTGGCCAGACCCTCGAGGCCAACGGCTTGGTGGAGATCGAAAAGATCGTCGACATCTCGTCACGCCTGGCCGTCAACCGGGCCGCCTTCAAGACCCGCAGCGAGGAGGTCGGCGGCTGGATCCAGCGCCTTCGCGAGGCCCTCGATGGTCGCTAGGTTGGACAGCACGGCGGCTGACTTCGAGGCCCAATTCGCTGCCCTCTTGGCGCGCAAGCGGAGCGCCGAAGAGGACGTCGACGGCGTCGTCGCCGACATCCTGGCCGCGGTGCGCGAGCGCGGCGACGCGGCCCTGATCGAATTCACCGAACGCTTCGACCATTTGCTTTTGAAACCTGAAGCACTGCGCATCGGTGGGGCTGAGATCGCCGCCGCCACAGCCCCTGCGGCCGAAATCGCGGCGCTCGAGCAGGCGGCCGAGCGCATCGCCGACTTCCACCGCCGGCAAATGCCCGACGACCAATCCTTCCGCGATGACGTTGGCGTCGAACTGGGCTATCGCTGGAACGCTATCGAGGCCATCGGTCTTTACGTTCCTGGCGGCAAGGCCGCCTATCCCTCGTCGGTGCTGATGAACGCCATCCCGGCCCGCGTCGCCGGTGTCGGGCGCCTGGCCATGATGGTGCCCAGCCCCGGGGGCGAGCTCAATCCGCTGGTGTTGGTGGCGGCCCGGCTGGCCGGCGTCGACGAGGTCTGGCGCCTGGGCGGCGCCCAGGCCGTCGCCGCGCTGGCTTACGGCACAGCCAGCCTGCGGCCGGTCGACAAGATCGTCGGGCCTGGCAATGCCTATGTGGCGGCGGCCAAGCGCCAGGTCTTCGGCGTCGTCGGCATCGACCTGATCGCCGGCCCCTCGGAAATCCTGGTGGTTGCCGATGGCGCCAACGATCCGGCCTGGATTGCCGCCGACCTCTTGTCTCAGGCCGAGCACGACGAGCTGGCGCAGGCCGTGCTGATCAGCGACGACGCGAGCTTTGCCGCCACTGTCACGGAGGCGGTCGAGGCCCACCTGGCGATGCTGCCCAGGCCGGCCGTGGCGCGCCAGAGCTGGCACGACCTGGGGGCCGTGATCGTGGTGCCATCGCTCGACCAGGCGCCGGCCCTGATCGACCGCATTGCGCCCGAACATCTGGAACTGGCGCTGGACAAGCCCGAGGCGCTTTTTGACCAGGTGCGCCACGCCGGGGCGGTGTTTCTTGGCCGCCATACGCCGGAAGCCGTGGGCGATTATGTGGCCGGACCCAGCCATGTGCTGCCGACCTCGGGCAGTGCCCGCTTTTCCTCAGGCTTGTCGGTCTTCGATTTTCTCAAGCGCACCACCATCATGCGCTGCGGCCCGGCGCAGTTGGCGGCCATCGGTCCGGCTGCCGTCACCTTGGCTGAGGCCGAGGGTCTGCCGGCTCACGCCCTTTCCGTGGCGCTACGTCTCGCTGACGAGGGAAGCTAGTCCATGACCGGCGAGGCCCCGGACACCTCTTCTCAGCGTATTGCCAAAGTGGCGCTCGACGAGCAAACCGTCGTGCGCCGCAACGCCGATATCGAACATGAGCGCAAGGTCGCCATCTTCGACCTGCTCGAGGACAACGAATTCAGCCTGACAGGCGGCCCCGAGGGCCCTTATTCCCTGCACCTCAGCATCGAGGACAACCGGCTGGTGCTGGATGTGCGTAGCGAGGACGACGCCGAGACGCTGGAGCGCGTGGTGCTGCCGCTGGCCCCGCTACGCAATCTGATCAAGGAATACTTCGTCGTCTGCGAGAGCTATTTTGCCGCCATCAAGACCGCCAGCCCATCGCGCATCGAGGCCATCGATATGGGCCGGCGGGGGCTGCACAACGAGGGCTCAGAAATCCTCATCGAGCGCCTGATCGACAGCCTGAGCATGGACCTCAACACCGCGCGGCGCCTGTTTACGCTGGTCTGCGTCCTGCACATCAAGGGCTAGATTCTTGTCGATTTCTGTCCCGGCCACCCGCGCCCCCTCCCAACCACCCACAGGGTACCATCGATGGGTGGTTGGGAGGGGGAGCGGGTGGCCGGGCGCCTAGCGCTAGCATCACAAATGGGCGATCTTCCCGGCGCCATACTCTTCGCTTGCACCAACAACACCATACGCTCGCCCATGGCCGAAGCCATTGCCAAGCACCTCTACGGTCACGTGGTCTATGTCGATTCGGCCGGCGTACGGCTGGGCGAGCGCGACCCCTTTGTGCTGGCCGTGATGGAGGAGATTGGCCTCGACCTCTCGCGCCATTGGCCCAAGACGCTCGATGATCTTGAGGACAGCTCCTATGACGTCGTCATCACGCTGTCGCCCGAGGCCCAGCACAACGCCCTCGAGATGACCCGCACCATGGCCTGCGAGGTGGAATTCTGGCCGATCTTCGACGCCACCATCGTGCAGGGCAACCGCGAAGTCGTGCTCGATGCCTACCGCGGCGTCCGCGACACGCTCAGCCAACGCATCCGCGATCGCTTCGGTCTGGTGCCGGCACCCCGGGTTTGAAGAAGTCATGGGAGTTTGAAGAAGGTATGGGGGTTTAGCTTGATTTTCCCGCGCCATGCGCGCATTTTTCTGCCTCACGCGGCATCG
Organism: Rhodospirillaceae bacterium; assembly: GCA_002690215.1. Lineage (GTDB taxonomy): Bacteria > Pseudomonadota > Alphaproteobacteria > UBA2966 > UBA2966. Next base: position 3,613 of record NZDS01000165.1, read on the forward strand.
GGCTGCGGGATCGAGGAGGCTTGATGGCCAAAGAGGAATTGCTTGAGTTTAACGGCACCGTCACCGAACTGCTGCCGAACGCCATGTTCCGTGTCACGCTGGAAAACGATCACGAGGTTCTGGCGCACACCGCGGGCAGGATGCGCAAGCACCGTATCCGGGTGCTGGCCGGCGATAAGGTCCTGGTCGAGATGACACCTTACGACCTGACCAAGGGCCGCATCACCTTCCGTTATAAATAGGCTCGGCCCAAAATGGGCGCTGCGCCTTACGAAATCCGAATGATTGATTCGGATTTCGTAAATTTGTTTAGCCCTCGCCGGGCGTGCGCGTCCGCGCACTTGGCCGCCGCCTCAATGGCGGCTTGATACAGAATCCGAATGGTTCATTCGGATTCTGTATCGGGGGCGCGCCTAATTCTGGCATCGGCGTCGCCGCGCCGTCGTGATTTGTTGCGCCAGATCGGCATCGAGGCCGATGTTGTTGCAGCCGCCATGATCGATGAATCCCCGCATCCCGGCGAAGCGCCGCCGGCTCTGGCCCGGCGTTTGGCTGGGGCCAAGGCGGCGGCCGTGGCGATGGGCCATGGCGACGCTTTCGTGCTGGCCGCCGACACGGTGGTGGCCTGCGGCCGGCGCTGCCTGCCAAAGGCGAGTGCTCGCGACGAGGCGCGTCGTTGCCTGGAACTGCTCTCGGGCCGGCGCCACCGCGTCCATACCGGCGTCTGCCTGGTGCCGCCGGGGGGCCAACCTCGCCAGCGCGTGGTCAGCACCACAGTATCCTTCAAACGCCTCGAGGGTGCCGAGATCGAAGCCTATCTGGAGTGCGGGGAATGGCGCGGCAAGGCCGGCGCCTATGCCATCCAGGGTCGGGCGGCGGTCTTCGTCAGACGCCTTAACGGTTCCTATTCGAACGTCGTCGGCCTGCCGCTGCACGAAGTGGCGGCGCTGCTCGGCGGTCTCGGTTATCCTGTCATGAAGGCTCTAGCGAGGGGAGCATGACTAGCGAAGTTCTAATTAATGCCGGCTATCTCGAGACGCGTATCGCGTTGGTCGAGGACGGCCGGCTCGTCGATCTGATCATCGAGCAGAACCGCCGGCAAGGCTATGTCGGCAACATCTTCGTGGGCCGTGCCGAGCGCGTGGTGGCCAGTGTCGGCGCCGCCTTCGTCGAGTTGGGGCTGGAGAGAGCCGGTTTCCTGCCGGCCTCGGAAGCGCGCCATTTCGACGGCCCGCCCGTTGGCGACGAGGCACCCGGTATCAGTGCCCTGGTCGACGAGGGCCAGGCCGTCATCGTTCAGGTGCAGAAGGATGCCATCGGCGACAAGGGCGCGTTCCTTACCAGCGATCTTACCTTGCCCGGGCGCTACCTGGTCTTCGGGCCCAGACGCAGCGGCGTCGCCGTTTCGGCCCGCATCGGCGACGAGGCCGAGCGCCGCCGCCTGATCGAGGCCACGGCCGCGCTGGAGGGCAGTGGCGGTTTCATCGTGCGCACCGCCGCCGAGGGCGCGGCAGCCGAAGACCTGGCGGCCGATGCCACCGAGCTTCGCGGCCGTTGGGCCGACATCCAGGCCCGGGCTCAGTCTCACGACATTCGGCCGCCGGTTTTGCTGCACGGCGACCTGGATCCGGTCTCAAAGGCGCTGCGCGACCGCATGGGCCCCGAGATCGAAGCCGTACTGATCGATGATGGCCAGGCCTACGCTGAAGCCAAACGCTACGCCCAGGCCGTGATGCCGGATCTGGCCGAGCGGCTGCAGCGCGTTGCCGGCGGCGACGTCTTCAGCCACCACGACGTCGCCGAACAGATCCTTGCCGCCCTCGAGCCCCACGTGGCGTTGCCCTCGGGCGGCCATATCTGCATCGAAACCCCCGAGGCGCTGCCCGCCGTCGACGTCAACAGCGGCCGCCACACGAGCCGCCGCCAGCAGGCCGAGACGGCGCTGGAATGCAATCTCGAAGCGGCCCGTGCCGTGGCCCATCAAATCCGCCTCAGGGGCATCGGTGGCATCATCGTCATAGACTTCATCCACCTCGACGAGCGCGAGCATCGCAACCAGGTCGTGGCGGCTTTGGAAGAGGCCTTTGCGGCGGATCCTTCGCCCGTCCGCATCGGCCGTATGATGGAGTTCGGACTGGTTGCCCTGACCCGCAGGCGCAGCCGCGAAACCCTGGTCGGGCGCCTCTCCGACGCCTGCGAGCATTGCGAGGGAGCAGGCCGCCTGCCGAGCGCCGAGAGCGTTGCCGCCGAGGTGCTGCGTCAGGCCGAGCGCGAGGCCCCAAGCCGCCCTGGCGGCACCCTCGCGCTTACCGTGGCGCCCGACGTGGCGGCGCTGCTGTGGCATAAGGACGTCGACCTCGAAGCTTTTGGCCGGCGCGTTGGCCGTCAGGTCGAGGTCTACGAAGACCCGGAGCTGGCGCGTTATGAGCACGATCTGGAGATCACCTGAAGGCGGGAGAAACCCTATGACGGATGCCGCACGCAATCTCGATATCGCCACTGCCTCCCGCGAGGCCGAGGCCGCCTACGTCGCCGCCAATCCCACCAGCCAGCGCCTGATGGAAGAGGCCGCGGCCGTTATGCCCGGCGGCAACACGCGAACGGTACTTTATTACCCGCCCTTTCCTCTGACTATCGTGCGCGGTGAAGGGGCTCGGGTGTGGGACGCCGATGGGCACGAATACTGCGATTTCCTGGGCGAATTCACAGCCGGCCTCTATGGCCATTCCCATCCCCTGATCCGGGCTGCCATCGAGGCCAAGCTGGACGACGGTTTGCTGATGGGCGCACCGGGCGAGCTCGAAGCCAAGCTGGCGGCCGAGCTTTGCCGCCGGTTTCCCTCATTGGACCGGGTGCGGCTGTGCAACTCGGGCACCGAGGCTAATATGCTGGCGCTCAGCGCCGCCCGAGCCGTCTCCGGTCGCGAGGCCATTATGGTTTTCGAGGGCGCCTACCACGGCGCGGTCTTCGTTTTCGGGCCGGGCGGTTCGCCCCTCAACGCACCTTTTCCCTTCGTCATCGGGCGCTACAACGATGCCGAAGGTGCGGCCAAGCTGATTGACGAGCACGCCGCGGATCTGGCGGCGGTGATCGTCGAGCCCATGCAAGGTGCCGGTGGCTGCATCCCCGGCGAGCCTGATTTTCTCCAGACCTTGCGCGACGCCACCGAGCGCCACGGCATCGTACTGGTGTTCGACGAGGTGATGACCTCGCGCACTGGCGGTGGCGGTCTGCAAACGGAGCTGGGTATCGTTCCCGACATGACGACGTTGGGCAAATATGTCGGTGGCGGCATGCCCTCGGGCGCCTTTGGCGGCCGGGCCGAGATCATGGATCGTTTCGATCCTCGCCGGCCCGACGCCTTCATGCACGCCGGTACCTTCAACAACCACGTGCTGACCATGGCGGCCGGTCTGACCGGTTTGACGGAGATCTATTCGACCGGGGCGGCGGCTGAGTTGGACCGCCGCGGCCAGGACTTGCGCCGGCGCCTCAATGCCGCTGCCAGCGATCGTGGCTTAGCGGTCCAAGTCACCGGCGTGGGCTCGCTGAGCACGGTGCATTTCCAGTCAGGCCCGATCCGCTGCATCGAGGACCTCTGCTCCGATCCTGAGGCCCGCACGCTCTTTCAGTTGGATCTGCTGGCCCGCGGCATCTATTCACCTCGGCGCAACATGATGAACCTCTCGCTGCCCATGAGCGAGGCGGACATCGACGGCCTGGTCGCCGTTTTCGAGGAATTCCTCGACGACCGCGGGCCGCTGCTGGCGAGCTGACATGGCGCGCGGCAACGGATCCCGGGGCCATACGACGCGCTGCCCGATTTGCGGTCAGCCCACGGCGCCCGACACCCGGCCCTTCTGTTCGCCGCGCTGCAAGGAAATCGACCTGGGCCGCTGGCTGGGTGAGCGCTACACCATCCCGGCCGTCGAGCCGCCTGACCAGTTTTCCGAATCCGAAGACGACGACGAAACCCGGCACTGATGCCGCGAACCGGTGAGAAATGCGGGCTAGGATTCGCTCTGGCCGCCGGCTGGACAGCCCCTCCGCTTTACCCTATAAACCGCCTTCGTTGCGTGGGTTTTGTTGCCCATCAACCCGGTGCCCAGGTAGCTCAGTTGGTAGAGCAGCGGACTGAAAATCCGCGTGTCGGTGGTTCGATTCCGCCCCTGGGCACCAAATTCCCCCTGAAAATCAAAGAGTTAGCAGAAAGCGCTTTAGGCGTTGTATGTAGTAATTTACTTGCATACAATTACATATGCGAGGACGAACTAAGCCGTATGACATCCAGCGCGTTCCGAAGTATCCCGACGCGCTCCAGATCTACCGCATCGCAGCATCGCGCTTCTGGCAGGTCCGACTTTTCGTCGAGCGAAAATATATTCGCAAAAGCACGAAAACCGAGAGTCACGCCGAAGCCATCGAATTCGCGAAGCGTCTCTACGACGACGTCCTTGTCGCCCAACGCATGGACTTCGAGGTGCATACAGACACATTCGCGGCATGTGCGAATCGTCTCC
>NZDS01000166.1 GCA_002690215.1 Rhodospirillaceae bacterium
CACCGTCTCTCCCTGGCTTAGCCGGACCTCCGCCTCGCGGAGCTTGCCGATAATCTGCTCAACCGTGTGATTCTTCTTCGCCATTTTGCCCCCCTTCAAGCCAACCCAATCCTAACATCCGGGCTGGACCAGTTTTCGGGGGGCAGGCCACAACCACCCATCAATGGTACTCTGTGGGTGGTTGGGAGGGGGAGCGGGTAGCTGGGTGAGAAAAAAAATGAACGCGCTACCCGCTGCGGCCGTATACGTCGATGTCGTCGTAGCTACCAGCTTCCGGCTCATAGAGCGCGCGGCGTTCCGGCTCCATCTCTGCCAGGCGCTGTTTGGCTTCCTCGGGCGACGTGACATCGATGCTGCCATCCGGGTTCTGCACCACGACGCCGCTGGTTTGCAGGGTCTTGAGGCGGCGCTGGCGTTCTTCCGAGGTCGGCGCACAGACCAGCATGCAACTGCCGCAGGTCAGGTTGACGTCTTTACCGGTGGCGGCGTAGACCAGCGGCTGGTGCAACACCCCACCCTCGAGTTTGGGCTGGCGAGACCAGGCCTGGACGGCATCGACCACCACGTCGCGTAGGTTCTCGTCTTTCTTGGGAATGGGGAAGCGACCCGGTGCCCAGGTCGACCACTTGCCCGAGGGGTGCAATCCCGAATAGCCGGCGCAGACGAAGCCGCAGCGGTTGTAGTTGCGCCGCTTGGCGTACGTGAATTCGACTCCGCCCATGGTCACCGAGGCCATGTCCTTCTTGCCTTCGTGCAGGAAGGCGGCGGGGCAGGCGGAGACGCACTCCATCTCCTCGCACTTGCAGAAATTCTCCGCGGCGGGCAAGGGCTCGGTGGGCTCGAGTTCGGCCGTGGTGACGGCCGTGGCCAGGCTGACCATGGCACCGAAATCCGGCGTCAGGACGTTGCCGGAAAACCCGAACCAGCCGACGCCGCCGCGCACCGCCAACAAGCGATGCGATATGTCGGGCCGCATGTGGCGGGGCTGATATTCCTCGTCGTTGCGATAGACCTCGTTCGACAGCACCCCCACCGAGTCATGGCCGAAATGGGCGATGTAGGCGGCGATCTGGGCCGCGATGCCGGTGGCCATGGTGTTGGTGCGGCTGTAGTCCTGCTGGTGCGCCTTGCGGTCGCGCTTGCCGATGAAATCCTCGATCTTTTCCTGATCGAGCGGCAGGGCAAAAGTCACGGCCGATCGCGCGCCCGGCAGCACGTATTCGAGGTCGGTAGAGGGCGGTCCACCGGCCAGGGTCTCGACGGTGGTGACGCCGACGGCGCAGGCTCCGTAATCGGTGGCGATCTCTTTGGCCTTGGCGGTAAGTGCGGCGCTATCCATGGCGGCTGGCTCCGATACCTTGAGAAGACAAACCCCCCCCACCTATTTTGAGTATAATAGCTGATGCGCCGGGATCGGTAAAATGCCCGGTTTGTAGCTGGAAAAATGTCGGGAAATGGGGGCTGGGGTGGCAAATAGGGAAGCGACGCACAGTAAAGATCGCCTAAAGGATCGATCGGATATCGGCACCGTCGAGTTCCCGATCGAAAAACTCCTTGAATTTCGCGATGCGGAAGCTTCGTGCGTTCATGTCGAGGCGGCGCTGGAGACCAATCGTGGCCTCGGCGAAAAGGGCCAAAAGCACCGGAAGTGAACTATCGGGCTAGCCGAAGGTCTGTAGCGCTGCGATGGCGCGGTCTACGTTATCCAGCGGCTGTGCCGGGCCACAGGGCAGGTTGAAGCCCTCGGCGTGAAAGCGTTCCGAGTTGGGGAATGTGCCGCCGGCGAAATGGGCGGCGCTGTGGACGCAGGGCAGGAAGGGACGGGTCTCGACACCCTGGGCGGCCAGGTGGGCGACGATGGCGGCGCGCTGTGGTGACGTCACCTCGGTCCAGACGGCCACCTCGCCGGCCGCGACTGCCACCGGCACCAGATCAACAAAACTGAGATCGGCCAGGGCCGCGGCGTAGCGGTTGTAGATGGCGTTGCAGTGCGCCGCCTTCTCGGGCAGTCGGCGGATCTGCCAGAGCCCGATGGACGCCAGGATATCGGTAAGCTTGAAGTTACCACCGACGCCCAGATAGTCGTGCGAGACGACGTCGCGGACACCATGGTTGCGGATCGCCAAAAGCCGTTGGTATAGCCCCTCATCGCGGGTCACCAGGGCGCCGCCCTGACCTGTCGATGCCAGCTTGACCATGCCGAAAGAGAAGCATCCGATAGCGCCGAGCGTACCCAGATAACCGTCCGGCGTGCACGAATAAAGCGCCTGGGCGGCGTCCTCGACCACCGCAACGCCATACTGGCGGGCGATCTCGAAGATCCGTGCATCGACTGCCCGGCCGTTCAGGTGGACCGGCACGATGGCCTTGGTGCGGTCGCTGATATGGGCCGCGATCTGATCGACATCCAAATTCGGTGAATCGGCATAGCAGTCGACCAGCACCACGCTCGCGCCCAGCAGCGAAGCGGCGTGGGCCGTGGCGATGAAGGTGCGGGTGGGCACGATGACCTCGTCGCCCGGACCGATATCGAGAGCCAAAAGCGCCATCATCAGGGCCACGCTGCCGCTGGTCGTGGCCACGGCATAGGGCACTTCGAGGTGGCGGCAGATCTCGGATTCCAGCTCCGCCGTCACGGCGCCCATCGAGATCCGCTCCCGGGCCAGCGAGTCGAGGATGGTGGCCCGTTCGTCGTCACCGATTGCGGTGCGCCACCAGGAGACCTGGGGCAGTAGCCCGTTATTGGTTGCCAACATGGGCCTGCCAGATGGCCTCGATCAAGCGCATATCTTCCAACGCGTCCTGGCCGCTGGCGATGGGTTGGCGGCGTTCACGTACGTCGGCCACGAAGGCCTCGGCCTGGCGCCGGAAAGACCAGCTCCAGTTGGCCAGCGGCGCCACGATTTCCTCACCGCGGCCGGTGTTGCGGTAGAGCTCGACCTTGGCCGGCACGTTGCGCAGCATGGCCGGCGGCAGGCTGAGCTTGAGGCGGCCGCGGCTGAAGACCACTTCCAAGCCTTCGATCCAGTCGTTGTGGTCCATTTCGCCGTATTCCAGCACCGCCGGGAAGCCGGCGAAATCCAGCAGCACCGTGCCACCCTGGCGCCGCCGGAGGTCGGCGTGACGCACTTCAGGCGTATCGGCGCAAATGTGACGCAAAAGATTAATGGCGTGGACGTAGACGTTGACGAAGTTGTCATAATCGTCGTGCCAGGTCCGGGGTAGCCATTCGGGTGCCACCGACCAGCCCGGCAGCTCTTCCGGCCGCGGCTCGCCCGACGCCACGAAGCCCGGCATGTTGCAATAATCCTGGCCCCCGTAGCAGTAGAGCCGGACCAACAATATGTCGCCCAATTCCTTGGTGTCGCGCAACTCCGCCAGCATCTGCCGCGCCATCTCGACGCCCTCGTCGTGACGCCGCATGGAGCCCACGGCGTAGACCGTATCGCGTTGCTGTGCCTCGACCAGGGTGGTGGCCTGGGCCAGGGTCGCTGCCATGGGCTTTTCCGTCAGCAGATGGCGTCCCGCAGTCAGGCAATCCAGCGCGATGGGGCCGGTGTGATGGCGCCGGGTGACGACCACCACGGCCTCGATGTCGGGATCCTCCAGCATCTCGCTGTGCTGGGCATAGGCCCTGGGGATGTCGTAGCGCCGGCAGACCAATTCGCGCAGCCGCGGCCGCACCTCGGCCAGGCCGAGCACGCGGCAGTCGGGGATGTCGGAATAATTGGCGAGATGGGCGAGCTGGCCGACGAAACCGGCACCGATCATGCCGATGTTGACGGGCTCAGCGCGGGTCTGCGTTTTGCACGCGATCCTCCATGACGATTAGAAATCACTCATATCGTGCCGAATACCCTCACTAAATACCTGCAATTGTCGGGCCAATTCGGGTCCGAAATAGAGTTCTATTATTACATCAAATTATCTATCTAACAATTTGATAATCAACAATAATACTTAATCCGCTCCCTCCACGAGAAATACACTGCCGGTCGACGCTGCCTGGCGCAGCGGAAGAATTGCCTGGTAGGCATCGGAATTGTACCAGGCCTGGGCCTGTTGGAAGCTGGGAAACTCGATGAACACCACCCGCGGCCTGGGCTCGGCTCCCTCCAGGCTCTCTCAGCGCCCGCCACGGACGATGGATCGGCCGTCGAATTCGGCCACGATGCCCGGCGTTTGCGCCGTGTATTTGGCATAGGTCTCCGCGTCGTGGAGGTCGATCTGGGCGACGAAGTAGGCGGTCATGGCGGGCTCCGTTGCGTTGAAAGCGGCGTATGGATATATCGGAGGGCAATACTAACTACCCCAGGTGCCGGAGGGCGAGACATGAAAACCTATCGCGGCAGATGCCACTGCGGCCAGGTGGTGTTCGAGATCGACAGCGCGCTGGAGCAATTCGCCGTCTGCAACTGCTCCATCTGTCGCCGCAAGGGCGCACTCATGCACCGCGTGCCGGCAAACCATTTTCGGCTGTTGGAAGGCGAGAACGCGCTGACCACCTACCAGTTCAACACTGGCACGGCGACGCACTACTTCTGCCGCCACTGCGGCATCTATCCCTTCCACCGCCCGCGGGTGGCGCCGGACGCCTATTCCGTCAACGTCAATTGCCTCGATCTTGAGCCCGACGAGATCGCCAGGGTGCCGGTCGAGCATTTCGATGGACGTTCGTTCAGCACTGTCGACTGAAGCCTCGGGAAAACCATTCCTCATAGAGCAGGTTTGCGGCCTGGTCTGCCGGCACCAAGACGGCGACCCATCCAGCGGCATCCTGTTCGCCCGACTCGACAGGACGGTGCGGCACAGGTCCAGGTGCGTTCTCATAGAACGAAAAGATTACTGAACTTAGAATTATTCGCTAAATCAGCTCAAAAACAACGAACAACAATCATTGATAGTGATATAGCGTAGAATTTGCGCTCAGATCCTCATTGTGCTACCGTTATCGGTGAGTGGCAAGAGCTGCCCGGTTGTTTCCGGAACCAAGGGAGATCGCAGATTTTGTGTATCAAATTTCTTTCGGATAATTCGGACACCATCCAGAGCGCCGCTGCAATCGCTACGGTCGTTGTTGGAGTTGTTGGGTTCTACTATTTGTGGGATCAATTATCACAAACTAAAGCCCAAATATCACAAACTAAGGAGATTTTTCAGGCTTCAAATACATATGAAATACAAAAAGATGTCAGAGCATTGGTGGGTGAATTGAAGAACGAAAAGCTTTTCCGAGAGGCCTTAAGAGATGGTATTTCTAACAAAAATAAAACGGTTTTCTTGGAGAATTTGTGGATAATGCTAAATTTCTATCTTTCTGTATTTAGACAGAATGAAATGGGAGGTGTGACGCAATCTTTCATTGATTCGTTCAAAAATGATTTTTGCGGGTTTGTGAAGTTATCATCGGTGGAGGAGGGTTGGAATGAATTAATGCGGATGAATCGGTTATCGCAGGCGCATGATAAAATGAGGAGCATTTGGTGTGAAACCAGCTAGACTCATCATCATATTGTCGGCCATCTTGCTGTATTTTCCTCATCCGACCGATGCCAGCGAGTTCGGAAACATCTTCTTTCCAGAGGTTGAGAAGGATTCCAGAGCAGCGAGCGCCCAGGCTTTGAAGGGTATTGAAGGGATTTTTGTTGCGCTGAGGCAGCGAGAGCTCAAAGAAATAGAAAATGGGAGCAAATCATTTTTTGAGGCAGCTAGATCTTTAAGAATGGCCAGTGAAATGATGAAAAGGATTAAGATTCCGGCGGACTCGGATAGAAACATTAATTGGGATTCCCTTTCCGATAGGGATCGTAGATTTGTTAACTTCGTTATGAAAACGCTTGGACGAAAGCAGCCAAATAAACTATCAGGTATGTATAGCGCATTTGCCAATTTAACAGCACGGCTCGGTGATTTATTGGGAAATTTTGTCAAAGGGAACAGGGCAAGAAGTGCGGAACCGATTATGCCTGATCTTTCGAACGAAATAACAATCTATATACAATTTGGAGTTTTTGTAACAAGAATTGCGCGGCTTTGATCGAGGAAGAGACTGATATTGTTCGTCCTTCGGATTTACCGCTCGCGCCCGACTGCGATCAAAAGAAAACCCGGCCTACGATATAGATCCCGAGCAACAACACCGCGCTGAAGAAGACGCGGCGAAAGAGCGGCTCGGGCAGGCGCAGGCGCAGACGTCGGCCCACCGCCATGCCGGCGAATGCCGGCGCCAAAGCCAACGTCGAAAGTGCCGCCATCTGCCAGGTCAGGATGTCGTGGCGCGCCAGCGCCGCACTGAGAACCAGAACAACCGTCGTGAACGCCACCCCCAGTGTCTGCACCAGGATATCGCGGGGCAGGCGCAGTGCCTGCAAATAGAGTGCGCCGGGCACCATGTAGGAACCGGTCAGGCCGGCCATGAATCCGGCCAGCAGGCCGACCGGCGGTGACAACCAGCGCTCGAAGCGTCCCGGCTCGGGGATTTGCGGCGTCACCAGGCTGAAACCGGCGTAGCAAACCAGCACCACGCCCAGCAGTCCCGACATCAGGTTCGCATCGGCCCCCGCCAGGACGCCGACACCGAACCAGACACCGATGCCCGAAACCAGGAGAAAGAGCCACAACCGGCGCAATACTTCCCGCAGCGCGCCACCTGAAAGCCCCTGCCAGATGTTGGTGGCAATGGCCGGGATCAGCATCAACGCCATGCCCTGCTTGAGCCCCAGAGTCGCCGCCACCAGGGCCAGCGCCACCGTCGGCAAGCCCAGCCCGACGACGCCCTTGACGAAGCCGGCCAGCAGGAAGATGGCGCCGACGACGACAAGGTTTTCGACCGTCCACATGGAAATTGAACCTAAAGGCCCTCGATCGTCGCGATCATGCGGCTGCGCAACGCGGCATCGGGCAGCCGGCCCCGGAGCGCCCCCATGTTCTCGCGCATGTGGTCGACCCGGCTGGTGGCTGGGATGGCGCAGGTCAGGGCCGGGTGGGAGACGATGAACTTGAGAAACACCTGGGCCCAGTTGGCGCAATCGATCTCGGCTGCCCAGCCAGGCAGGGGATGGTGCGCGAAACGACGGAAAAGGGCCCCGCGGCGGAAGGGCCGGTTGGCGATCACGGCCAGACCGCGCTCGGCGGTCAGCGGCAGAAGGCGCTGTTCGGCCTGGCGGTCAAGCACGTTGTAGGTAAGCTGGACGAAGTCGAAAGGTTGCGTTTGCAGCACCTGTTCCAGCTCGCCATGGCGCCGGCCGTGCGACGTCGTAATGCCGATGTAACGGATTTGTCCGGCGGCCTTTTGCTCCAACAACGTTTCCAGATGGCTCTGCCAATCGACCATGTTGTGGATCTGCATGAGCGCAAAATTCCGGCCCCAAAGAGCCCGCGAGTGGCGCATTTGACCCATCCCCAGCCACTTCATCGGCGTCCAGACCTTGGTCGCGGCGAACAGCGATTTCGTCTCGCTGGGCGCCAGGCGCGACAGGCAATAGCCGATGACGGCCTCGGATGATCCGTACATGGGCGACGAAACGACCACCGCCCCGCCGGCAGCGAAGAACGTTCGCAGCACCTCGAGGCGCTGCGCCCGCAAGTCCTCGTGTTCGCCCACGTCGAAAGTCAGCCACGACCCCATGCCGATCACTGGCAGGCGCTGGCCGGTTTTCGGGATCGGTTTCCGCAGGATCTCCGACCGGGCTTTGGCTGGCGGCCCGAGAGCTAGCGCCCCCACGCCGCCCAGCAGTGCTCGGCGGCTGATTGTCAACTTTGTCGCCATCCGGGCTATGATACACCGGTCTCACCGGGAGAAAGCCATGACCCCGTTCAAGGATTACCGACCCAGCGGCGTCATCCCCGCCACGCTGGCGGCGTTCAACGACGACATGAGCTTGAACGAACCAGCCACGCGCAGCCATCTCAGCCAAGTGGCGGCGGTCGAGGGGATTTCGTCCATCACCGTCAACGGCCATGCCTCGGAGGTCCACGCCTGCAGCTTTGAAGAACAGCAGCGAATTTTGGCCTTTTCGCTCGACGAGATCGGTAACCGGGTGCCGCTGGTCAACGGCATCTATGCCGACGGCAGCCTCGAAGCCGCCCGTTTGGCCCGCATGGCGGAATCCGAGGGCGCCGCAGCGCTGCTGGTCTTTCCGCCGGGCAGCATGTCCATGGGCGGCCAGCTGCGCCCCGAAATGGCGCTCAGGCATTACGAGATCATCGCCGAGGCCACGAACCTGCCGCTGATCCTTTTTCAGTATCCCCAAGCCTCGGGTCTCGGGTACCCGATCAAAACATTGCTCAAGCTGATCGAGACCATCCCCAGCATCCGAGCCATCAAGGACTGGTGCAACGACCCCATGCTGCACGAGCGCCAGATCCGGACGCTCCAGGGTCTTTCGCGTCCCGTCACCGTGCTGACGACGCATTCGGGCTGGCTGATGGCGTCCTTGACCATGGGTGCGGGCGGGCTTCTGTCGGGTGCCGGCAGCGTCGTCGCCGATCTCCAGGTGGATCTCTTCCGTGCCGTCGGCGAAGGCGATCTCAAGCGCGCCCAGGCCATCAACGGCCGCATGGTGCCACTGGTCCAAGCGTTCTACGCGCCGCCGTTCCTCGACATGCACAACCGCATGAAGGAATGCCTGGTGCTGCTCGGCCGCCTCGACAAGGCCGTGGTGCGCCCACCGCTGATGAAGCTAAGCAAGGCCGAAATCAGTGGCCTTCGCCGGGCTTTAGTGGCGGCCGGATTGTTGCCGGAGGCGCTGGCAGCGGCGCAGTAGGTATATTCCGGAGCGGCGGGCCGCTCATCCCCCCACCCCAACCCTCCCCCACAAGGGGGGAGGGAGCTTTTTTCCCCTCCCCCTTGATGGGGGAGGGAGCTTTTTTGTCCCCTCCCCCTTGATGGGGGAGGGCAGGGTGGGGGTGTTTTTTTCCCTACTCGAACGCCAAAAACGTCTCGTCGTTGTCGAAACGCGCCGGCATGGCCTCGCTCAGGCGTTCGAGCTTGGGATTAGCCTCGACCTCGGCCGCCATGGGCTCCGAGACCCAAACCTGATCCAGTTCCAGCGTGTTCCTGACCCGCACGATGCGCGCGTCCTCGGGCTCCAGCAGGGGGCAGCCGCGCAACGCCATGGCCATGGCCAAGCGGTCGTTGTCGGCCACCATCGGCAATTTTCCGGCCTGGATGACGCCTGCCGTGACGATGTTCACGTAGGTCGCCGTCCAGTCCATCTTGCGCACTACGCGCTGGGTGGTGACGTCGGCGGCCGAGATGCCGGAGGCGTTGCCGTGCGTATCCTCGGTCAGATCCCGCACCACGATGCGCTTGATGTGCGGTCCGTTGTAGAAATTCGGCACCGGCCAGCTCGGCCGGCCGGTGGCGTTGGGGTCCATGCCGGCGCCGGAAATATCCTTGCCGATCTGGTCGATGACCAGCACGTCGATGCCTTCGAACAAAAACCGCGGGATGTTGGCCTTGGCCAGCTCCAGCAGCGCCGCGTCGCGCTCGAACATCTGCTCGGGCGTCACTAACTCGGCGTGCAATAGCTTGTCGAAAGCGTTCTCGACGATCGCCACGCCAAACAGCACGTTGGTGTTGGCCAGAAAGGCCCGCCCGGCTGCCGGCACCATCTCGTCAAAGCGTTCCATGCCGTTGCGGTGCAGCGCCTCTGCGCCGGCGTGCTTGGCCAGCCCGATGGCCATCATCTTGATCAGGCCGCTCTCGTGCACAGCGCGGAAATCGGTGTGCGGCTTGACCCGGTTGCAAACCACGATGTAGTCCGCCTCGTAACAGATCTTGTCGCAATAGACCGGCGTGCCGTTGTCCAGCTTGGCCAGCTCGACGACCTCCATCGAGGACCGTATCGGCACCCCCAGATCCGCCTCGCCCAGCCCATAGGACTCCAAAATCCCCTGCTGCCCCTCGGCGGTGCCGCCTGCATGGCTACCCATGGTCGGCGCCACGAAGGGCTCGGCCCCGGCTGCCTTGAGCTCTGCAATCACGGCTTTCACCACCGGCGGCTGGGTACGAATGCCACGGCTGCCCAGCCCGATGGCAACGCTCTTGCCGGTGAGGTCAACGGTCACCGCCTTTTTGAAGTCCGCGGCGATGCGCCCTTCCAGGTCCGCCAGCTCGTCGGCGGAGAACTTCTGGCGCACCTTGAAGAACGACGGCAGATCGACATCGAGCCCGCCCGGCAGCGGGATCGGAATGGAACTGGGGATCATGGCGACGGTACCTCCGGGAGTGGGGGCGGTGAGGTACAGACTATAGCGCGGGGGGCGGTTGTAGGAGAGGGGGAATGATCTTGGTTCTTTAAGTAGCGTCTGTTGAAAGTGACTCCGACACAAAATTATTGGATCAAATCCTCTAATCCA
>NZDS01000167.1 GCA_002690215.1 Rhodospirillaceae bacterium
AAATGGGCTTCCCGACACAGGAAAATCGAGAAATCAGGTTTTCAGGCGGCCGCGAAAATGATCTCGTTCCCTCGACGGTGGCACGGTGCTATGATTTCCGCGAACCAGGAGACTATCTGGGGAATGTCGGCTTAATAACAACAACGTAGAACAGTGATCTGAGCCATCGACCTATCAGGGAGGGGATCCATGAGACCGAGGAAACTACTTTCGCGCCGTCGGCGTTACCTTATGCCCACGGAGAAAGCGCTGGGAGCCGAGACGCACGAGTATCTACCAGAATTGTGCGACCAGCTGGCACAAAACCGCATCCACCGGCGCGACTTCCTGCGCCAGGCCTGCCTTCTCGGCATGACTGCAACAACCGCCTACGCCATGGCCGACGTGCTGACCGGCGAAAGCACATCGCTGATCGGCGAAGCCCAGGCAGCAGCCAAGGCCGGCGGCATACTCAAGGTTTCGATGCGCGTCCAGGAGATGACCGATCCGGCCACCTTCCCTTGGACCGAACGCTCCAACGTGTCGCGTTTCATCGTCGAGTATCTGACCCGCACCAAGGCCGACAACACCACCGTTCCCTACTTGGCCAAGAGCTGGGAAGCCTCGGACGATCTGAAAAGCTGGATCTTCCATCTGCAGCGCGGTATTAAATGGTCGAACGGCGACGAGTTCACCTCGGCCGACGTCGAGAACACCGTCAACCGCTGGCTCGATCCCGAGGTCGGCTCTTCGAACCTGGGCCTCTTCGGCGCCATGGTCGAGGAATTCGACACCGGCAAGATGAAAGACGGCAAGAAGGTCATGGGCAAGCGCGGCATTCCTGGCGCCGTTGAAGTCGTCGACAAGCACACCATCAAATTCAATCTCAAGCAGGCCGCCCTGGCCATGCCTGAGAACTTCTATAATTACCCCACGGCCATCACGCATCGTGGTTTCGGCAAGGATTATGCTGCCGATCTCTCGAAAAAGCCGATCGGCACCGGGGCTTTCGAGCTGGCCGAATTCGCCATCGGCGAAAAGGCCATCCTCAAGAAGACCCGCAAGTGGTGGGCGGGCCCGTTCCATCTCGACGAGATCCACTATTTCGATCATGGCGAAGACTCCAACGCCTGGATCGCGGCTTTGGCCTCGCAGCAGGTCGACATGGTCTACCGCGTGCCCAACGACGCCATCGAGACCGTCAAGCGCCTGCCCTTCGTCGATTTGCACGAAGCCACCACGGCCCAGACCGGCGTCATGCGCTTCCGCATAACGCAGAAACCCTTCGACAACAAGAAACTGCGCCAAGCCGTGGCGGCGTGCATGGATCACGCCGAGATCCTCAAGATCGCCTTCCGCGGACTGGGCCAGCCGGCGGAAAACCACCACGTCTGCCCGATCCACCCGGAATACGCCAAGCTGGCACCCCTGAAGCGCGACATCTCCAAGGCCAAGGCGCTGCTGGCCGAGGCCGGCTACGCCAAGGGCATCGAGTTGACGATCGCCAACGGCGACACCGACGGCGCCTGGATGACGGCGGCCTGTTCGGTGTTCAAGCAGCAATGCGCTCCGGCCGGCATCACCGTCAACATCAACAAGATGCCGTCGAGTCAGTACTGGGAGGTCTGGGACAAGGCGCCGTGGGGCTACACCACGTGGACCCATCGCCCGCTCGGCACCATGGTGCTGTCGCTGGGCTATCGGGCCGGCGTGCCGTGGAACGAGACGGCCTACAACAATCCCGCCTTCGACAAGGCGCTGGACGCTGCCGAGGCCACCCTCGACGTGGACGAGCGGCGCAAGAAGATCGCCGTGGCCGAGCAGTTGCTGCAGGACGACGCCGTCATCCCGCAGCCCTTCTGGCGCTCGGTCTTCAAGGCCTCGAACAAGAGGGTCAAGGGCCTCAAGACCCATCCGACCTTCTACCACCAGTTCCAAGACGTCTGGCTCGACGGCTAGGAACCCGGTAAGGCGTAACGGCGCGGCAGCCCAGCAGGTTGCCGCGCCAGCCTGCCCGGCCCGCCACTAGCGGCAGCGACCGGGCGGAGCGGCTTGCGGCAAGGCCGCCGAAATGCCGCAGAGCGACCGCCGGCAGAGCGCCAGCCAAGCGGCGGCCCGGGGGGGGGGAGATCTCCATGTTGCAACTACTCGCTCGGCGCCTCGGGGTGATGGTTCTCATCATGCTCGTCGTCGCGCTGCTGCTGTTTTTGATCAACGAGGGCGACCCGAGGCTGGTCGCGCGCAGCGTGCTCGGCCCCTATGCCCAGGACACCCAGCTCGATTCCTGGATCCTCCAGAACGGCTACGACCGGCCCATGTACATCCGCTATTTCGAATGGCTGGGCAGGATGATGACCGGCGATTTGGGCATGTCGGTGATCTACAAGCGGCCGGTGGCGGATATCTTCTGGGACCGCCTGGGCAACACCGGCATCCTGGCCGGCATCACCTTCGTCGTCATGGTGGTGCTGGCTTTGGTGCTCGGCGTGCTCGCCGGCATGGCCGAGGGCTCGCGCCGCGACCGCATCATTTCCGTCATTTCCATCGGCACCACCTCGATACCGGAATACGCCAGCGCCGTGATCCTGGCCGGCATCTTCGTCTTCCAGCTCAAATGGCTGCCAGGAACCTCATCGATGGTGAGCGGTTTCAACGTCGTCGAGCTGATCCTGCCGGTCAGCGTGCTGACGCTTTACGGCTTCGGCTACATCGCCCGCATGACACGGGCCTCGATGGCCGAGGTGATGACCACCGCCTACATCCGCACGGCGGCGCTGAAGGGCATGCCGCGCAGCCGCATCATCATGAAGCACGCGCTGCGTAATGCCCTGATCGCACCCTTCACCGTCATCATGCTGCAGATCAACTGGCTCCTATCGGGCGTGGTGGTGACCGAATTCGCCTTCGGCTACAAGGGATTCGGAGCGCTGCTGCTGGAAGCGGCGTTGCGGCGCGACATTTTCGTCATTGAAGCCTGCGGCGTCGCGGCGGTGTTCGTGGCGGTGTTTACCCAAACCGTCGGTGATCTCGGGTACACCTACCTGAACCCGCGAATCAGGTTCAAATAGGGGGGCGACGATATGGTTGATACGGCAAACGGCTCCGCCCTCGAAGGCCCCTTCACAAGGATCTTCAAGAACATGGCGCTGCTGCGCGAAAGCCCTGTCGGCATGGTCGGCGCCGGCATCGTGCTGTTTTTCGTCGTGCTGGCGGTATTCGCCCCACTGGTGGCGCCCTTCGACCCCAATCAATCGGTGCTGCCCTTCGCCAAACCTCTCACGCTGTCTGAGGACGGCGATTTTTTCCTGCTGGGAACGGATCAATTGGGTCGCGACATCCTCTCCCGCATCATCTGGGGCGGCCAGCGCGTGCTGTTCTACGCTACCGTGGCGACGCTTTGCGCCTACTTCGTCGGCATCGTCATGGGCCTTTGCGCGGGTTACTTCCGCGGCTGGGTCGACGAAGTGATCGCCTTCTTCGCCAACGTCATCCTGTCGTTTCCGGTGATGGTGCTCTACGTCATGATCATCGCCAAGGTCGGAGCCTCGGGGGCCAATATCGTATTTGCCGTGGTCTTTGCCTCGTCGCCCGGCATTATGAGGATCGTGCGTGGCGTAACACTGGACATTTCGACGCGAGAATACATCGCCGCCGCCCAGACCCGCGGTGAGAGCCCGTGGTACATCATGGCGGTGGAAATCCTGCCCAACGCCAAGGGTCCGCTGATCGTCGATTTCTGCCTACGCATGGGCTACACCACGATCACCATCGGCGCGCTCGGTTTTCTCGGCCTCGGCCTGCCACCGCCCGACCCGGACTGGGGTGGCATGATCACCGAGACCCGGGCCTTCATCATGGGTGGCTTCCCGCACATGGCGATCATTCCGGCCTGCGCCGTGTCGCTCTTGGTGCTGGGCTTCAACCTGCTGGCCGACGGCCTGCGCGAAGTCTCCCTCAAGGACTAGGAGGCGAGGATGTCAAAGCAAGGTGAGACACCCGTCCTCGAGATCGAGGGCCTTAGGCTGAGCTACTACACCCGGGCCGGCGAAGTGCCGGCGGTGATGGACTTCGGTCTCAAGGTGATGCCCGGGGAATCGGTCGGCCTGGTCGGCGAATCGGGCTGCGGCAAGTCGACCGTAGCCAACGGCATCATGCGCTACATGGGCAATAACGGCGGCATCGTCGGCGGCTCGATCAAGTTCAAGGGCCGCGACATGGCGGATATGTCCGAAGAAGAGGTGCGGCGTTTGCGCGGCCAGGACATCGCCATGATCTACCAGGAGCCCATGGCGGCGCTGAATCCCAGCATGACCGTCGAGCAGCAGCTTATCGAGGTGCTGACGGTTCACGAGAATATCTCGGCCCAGGAAGCCATAGAGCGTGCCGTCGACATGCTCGATGCCGTCCATATTCCCGACCCTAGACGCCTGATGGAAGCTTATCCGCACCAGATCTCGGGCGGCCAGCAACAGCGCGTGGTCATCGCCATGGCTTTGCTGTCGAAGCCATCCTTGCTGTTGCTCGACGAGCCCACGACGGCACTCGACGTTACCGTCGAGGCCGGCATCGTCGAGCTGATCGCGGAATTGAGCGAAAAGACCGGCGCCTCGCTCTTATACATCTCGCACAATCTGGGTCTCATGCTCGAGGTCTGCGATCGCATCTGTGTCATGTATTCAGGCGAGGTCGTGGAACAGGGCTCGATCGATTCCATCTTCACCTGGCCCAAGCATCCCTACACCCACGGCCTCTTTGGCTGCATCCCGCTGCCCCACGCCGACAAGAATGCCCGGCCTCTGGCAGCTATCCGCGGCCAGTTGCCGCTGCCTCACGAGCGCCCCGAGGGCTGCTACTACGGGCCGCGTTGCGACTTCTTCGAGGTTGGCAGGTGCGACCAGGTCGGCATCGCCATGGAGCCCGTGACCACCGACGACGATCCCGTTCACCAGGTGCGTTGCGCGCGTTGGAACTACATCGACACCCGGGCCGCGCTGGCCGTCGGTGAGGCCAAACCCTCGGCCGAGGTCGGAGACGTCGTGCTCGAAGTCGACAACATGCAAAAGTACTACGAGGTTCGGGACTCCTCGATCGGAGCGATGTTTTCGAAGCAGCGCGTGCGCCAGGTCAAGGCCAACGAAACCATCGAGTTTCGGGCGCGCCGCAGCGAGACCGTCGGTATCGTCGGCGAATCGGGCTGCGGCAAATCGACTTTCGCCAAAGTGCTGATGGGCTTGGAGACGGCAACCGACGGCGAGGTCCGCCTGAACGGCGTCAACATCGGCAACAAAGAAGTTTCCAAGCGCACGCCCGAGCAACTCTCCTCGCTGCAGATGGTGTTCCAGAACCCCAACGACACGCTCAATCCCTCGCACTCCATCGGCGACCAGATCGCCCGCGTCATCCGCCATTTCGGCATCGAGCGTGACGCCGCCAAGGTGGAAGCGCGGGTCGACCAGTTGCTCGACACCGTCAAGCTGCCGCGCGAGTTCAAGATCCGCAAGCCGCGCCAGCTTTCGGGCGGCCAAAAGCAGCGCGTGGGCATTGCCCGCGCCTTTGCCGGCAATCCTTCCATGGTCATCGCCGACGAGCCGATCTCGGCTCTCGATGTCTCGGTGGCGGCGGCGGTGACGGAATTGCTGATGGATATCCAGCGCGAACACGAAACCACGCTCTTGTTCATCAGCCACGACCTCAGCGCCGTGCGTTACCTGGCCGACCGGGTGGTGGTCATGTATCTCGGCCAGATCATGGAGCGCGGCTTGACCGACGAGGTCTTCAGCCCGCCCTACCACCCCTACACGGAGGCCTTGTTGTCGGCCGTGCCGATCGCCGATCCCGAGATCGAGAAGCGCCGAATAGTGCTGGAAGGCAACCTGCCCAGCGTTCTCGACCCGCCCCAGGGCTGCCCCTTCTGTACGCGCTGCCCGCGCAAGATCGGCGATATCTGCGATGACGAGCGGCCACCCTTGCTGCGGGACAGTGACAATCACGTCATCGCTTGCCACATTCCGCTCGAGGAACTGCGGGAGGTCGAGCCGGTAATCAAGGTGCCGAGCGAGCTCGAAAAGCGCCGGGCGCTGCTGCTCAAGGAGGCCCAGGTCGTCAAGATGCAGGCCGAAGCGGCAGCCGCCGAAGCCATCGCCGCGGAAGCCAAGGCCAAGGTCGCCGCGGCCGAGGCGGCGGCCGCCGAATTGCGCCTCGACGCCGCCACCGAGGCGGTCGAGCAGGAAGGCCAGTAGGCCATCGGGACGGCAAGTCCGAGCGGGAGGAATCGAGCATGTACAGCAACGTTCTGGTCTGCGTCGACGGCTCCGAGCCGGCCCGGCGGGCGGCCAACACCGGGGCCGAGATTGCCGCCAAGTTCGATGCCGAGTTGCACATCATGACGGTGACCCGGCCCTACAAGGTATCGCCCCGGCTGAAGCAGTTCCTGCAAGCGGAAAACCTGATGGGGGAGCCCAAGTACGTTCTCGATCAGATGACCAAGGAGATCATCTCCGACGGCCGCAAGCACGCCGAAGCGAGCGGTGTGCGCAAGATCGAGACCCATATTCTCGAGGGCAAGCCAGCCCGCACCATCGTCGAGTTCGCCCGCGACGAAGACATCGACCTGGTCGTCTTGGGCAGCCGCGGGGTCGGAGAAGCCGAGGGATCGATGCTGGGCAGCGTCTCGCACAAGGTGAGCAGCCTGGCGCATTGCACCGTCGTCGTGGTGCGCTAGGGAGCGCTCGCCTAAGCAACCGGTTCAAGAATGTTCGGAGATCCGGCCCGACGCCAGCCCCAGAGCATCGGCTTCGTGCTGGTGCCGCATTTCTCGATGATGGCCTTCGTCTCGGCCATCGAGCCCTTGCGTTCGGCCAACCGGATCAGCGGCCGCCAACTTTATGACTGGCAGCTATTTTCCGCCGACGGCGCCGAGGTGCCGGCCAGCAACGGCATCGCCGTTGTGCCCGACGCCCAGATCGGCGAGCTGAAAGGTCCAACCACGGTGGTCGTCGTCGCCGGCCTTCAAGTCGCCACCTACAACGACCGCACGGTGATGAATGGGCTGCGCCGCCTGGCGCGGCACGGCACCGACATCGGCGGCATCTGCACCGGCACCCACGTATTGGCCCGAGGCGGACTGCTGGATGGCTATCGCTGCACTATCCACTGGGAGAACATCCCCGGTCTGATGGAGGCCTTTCCCCAACTCGAGGTCTCGGCCAACCTATATGAGATCGACCGCGACCGCTTCACCTGTTCGGGCGGCACCGCGCCCTTGGATCTGATGCTGCACCTGATCGCCCGCCAGCACGGCAGTGAACTCGGTGCCGAAGTGGCCGAACAGTTTATGCACGGCATCCCGCGCCAGCCCGATTCGCCGCAGCGCTGGTCGCTGGCGCATCGCCTGCATGTCAGCCATCCCCGCATCATCGCCGCCATCGGCCAGATGGAGGCTAATCTCGAGCAGCCCCTTTCGCGCCAGGAACTGGCCGATAGCGTCGGCGTCTCATTGCGCCAGCTCGAACGCCTCTTCCAGAAGTACCTGGGCAAGGCACCGGCACGCTATTACCTCGATCTGCGCCTGCACCGGGCCCAGTTGCTGCTCAGCCAAACCACGCTTTCCGTGCTCGAAGTGGCGACGGCCTGCGGCTTCGCCTCGGCCTCTCATTTCTCGCAGCGCTACCGCGGACTCTACGGCTGGCCGCCCCGGGCCGAACGCCAGCCGGGCTAACAACCTAGCTCACACGCAAGCCTGCTGCCCTGGCGCCGGCTGCCATGCGGGGAATGACGTCGTAGTCGGCCAACGAGAGCACCACGACGTTGTCGATCAGGAGATCATCGCGCACGGCTTCTAGTGGATCCCACCTAACGGAAGAGTCCGAAAGGGGATTCCTTGAACAGGCCGTATGTGCGAGTCTGGGGCATGCGTA
>NZDS01000168.1 GCA_002690215.1 Rhodospirillaceae bacterium
CTAATCTGATCCATTTGACCGGCACACCAGGACCCGTGGGTAGGCGCGGTTCGCAGGGCGTAGTGGGACTACGGCCAAGAACCGCAACGCCGCCACGGGTCCTGGTGTGCCGGCTTGCGCCATCAAATGGGTCAGATTAGCCGCGACATGCTCTAGTTGGTGGCTGGCGGCTGCCAGCCGCTACGTGCACGGAAGGCGAGCGACAGGATCGAGACCAAAATCGCGGTGAACAGGAACGAGATCAGTAGCTGTCCGAAGGGCAGCGCCGCTAGCAGAGCTCGTAGGCCGGTGCCACCTGCCGCCAGCCTGCCGCCCAGCTCGATGATCAGGGCCCGTAAGAGTTGATCCAGCACTCCGAGCGGTATCGCTCCCAGCATGGTCGCGGCGAAGATGCGCCAGCCCGAGCCGCGGGTCTCGGCCCAGGCCGTATCGAGGCCGGCGGGCCGGTCCACCGACACCGAGGGCAGGATGAAGGAAAACCGCACGCTGAGAAAAAATCCGCCGGCAAATATCACCAGCATGACCAAGCCGACCCCGGACATGGCGCCGAGCTGGGTCGTCCAGTGGCTCTTCTGCAATAGCGGGGGCACAATGAACAGCGGTAGGAAAGCGACCACGAAGGGTAGCGCCAGCGCCAGCGCATAAAGGAAAAAGCGCAACTCCCGGCGACCGAAACGAAAGCCCAGCCAACGCCGGTCCTGGGGCCGCCCGAGCAACACGTAGCGGTGCCAGGCGACGGCAAAAACGATCCAGAAGAGCCAGCGCAACGGTTGCTCCAGCAGGAGCCTTGCCAGAATGTGAAGCTCCAAGCGGGCGGCCAGGCTGTCGCCGGCTAGCAGCACCAAATAGCTCAGCCCCACCGGCAGCGCCGCCAGGGCGGCAAAGGCCGCCAGGTTGGCAAAGACCAAGCCGTAGGCACGGCCGATGGTCGACCACACCGGTAATTTGGTGCCGTTGCCCACCGTCATCGCCCCGTCCGCCTTCGTTTTCAAAGGCATGATGACACAAATGTCGGCAAATGATTCCGCCCGGTCGCTGAGAAATCTCAATCCAATTCAAAAAGAGCCTAAATTCAATATATTTTTCAATAAGTTAAGCGATGACCTATGGGTTTTTCAAACTGGCACATGGGTTGCGAGGGACCACACGAGGCGGCATGAGCCGGGCCTCATCGCAACGGGAGAACACCGATGTACATGACTTTCCAGAACTACAACGAGTTTCGCGATCTCTTGGGTGCCGATGCCGACGACATCATGGGCATGCAGAGCCGCCACGACCGCCATCTCGCCGCCGCTGGCAAGGCATTGGAAATTCTCGGCGACGATCTCAGCCTCGATGAGCTCTGGGACGAGATCGAAGAATTCGCCGTTCATTAAGGCCTGACTCCTTACCCGCTTTCCCGGGGGAGCTCAGCTCTCCCGCCGTATTGCTGATGCGCGACTTGTTTAAGGTCGCCACGCAATATATTGATCCCAAAAGAAAAAATTGACAGTATCTGGTGCCTTGGTCAATATGTAGGGGCCTGACTGAGGTTTGGATACCAGATGGGGGATTTCCTCAGGCACGATCCCCCCGCGAAGTGGGACGCAGGGATCATGCACAACGACGGTTTCCGTTCAACTGCCCGGGTCATCCTGGGCATCGCCTTTTTTTCGCTCTGGGTGATTGCCGGCGCCGTATTCGCCGGCCTCTACGAGGCCGTTTGTCAGGCCTGCCTGCCGTCAGATTTGAAGGCCATACTTTTCGTTTTCGTCGGCCTGGCGGTGGCCGGTAGCGGCGGCTTGCTGATCTGGCATCGTCACCGCAACCTTTTCGCGGATCCACATCATCCTTGACGCAATTGGGTGCTAAATGGGTGAGCTGATACTGCACCACTACGAGGGCTCGCCGTACTGCGAGAAGATCCGTGTCTTGTTCGGCCTCAAGGATCTGGCCTGGCGCGGCGTCGACATCCCGACGATCATGCCCAAGCCGGACTATCTGCCGCTGACCGGTGGCTACCGGCGTACGCCATCTTTGCAGGTCGGCGCCGATGTCTATTGTGACACCCGGCTCATCGCCGCCGAGATCGAGCGCCGCCGGCCCGAGCCTTCGCTCTATGCCGATAGCGAGGGGCTCGACACGGCACTCTCCCAGTGGGGCGAGGCCGGCATGTTCTATCCCGCGGCGCTCTTCTACATCGGCCTTTACGCCGACAAGTTCCCCATGGAATTTCACCGGGACCGGGCGGCCATGCGCGGCGGCCGGGCCGATCTCGAGCGCACCAAGGCCCAGGCCGCACCGCGGCTGGCCCAGCTCAGGCCCCATCTGGCCTGGCTCGAGGACATGCTGGGAGATGGCCGGCCTTATCTTCTTGGCGAGCGGCCGGGACTTGGCGATTTGGCCTGCTACCACCCGCTCTGGTTTCTCGGCCGCGGCAGCAAGACGGCGGCCGAGCTCGATCCCTACACGCGACTGCGGGCCTGGCTCGAGCGCCTGGCCGCCATCGGTCATGGGAAGCACAGCGAGATGACGGCGGCCGATGCTCTCGACCGGGCCCGCGACAGCGAACCCGAGGCCATCAGCGATCCTGGCGGAGGCTTCACACCCGGCGCGGCGCTTGGCGACCGCGTCGCAGTCGGCTGCGAGGACCGGGTACCCGAGCCGGTGGTGGGTGAGCTGGTTATCGACCGTCTTAACGAAATCGCCGTGCGCCGTAGCGACCCGCGGGTCGGCGAGGTGGTGGTCCATTTCCCGCGGCTGGGATACGTCGTATCGGCGGTTTGAGTGGTGGCCCAACGGCGCCCAGGTCGGCGCTGGCGCGGCCGACCTTGCGTTGTGTCACCGGGCCGCCTTCGCTATCCTGACCTAAGTTCCGCGTCACGCTCATTGCGGGACGGGAGGGAAAATGGGGAGGCCCACCCCCATCCGAAAAATACGGGAGGATTAGCCATGACTATGGTTCGAGCCATTGTTGCTGGGATTATGGCAACCGTCCTGGCCCCGGCGGCCTTGGCGGCAAGCTGGGACATGCCCACGCCTTATCCCGACGCCACTTTCCACACGGTCAACATCGGTAAGTTTGCGGCCGACGTCAAACAGTCCACCGGTGGTGCCCTCGATATCAAGGTCCACAGCGCCGGTTCGCTCTTCAAGCACCCGGAGATCAAGAAGGCGGTACGCTCCGGGCAGGTGCCCATTGGCGAGTTTTTCCTCGGGCTGTTGGCCAACGAGCATGCCGTCTTCGCCATGGATACGTTGCCTTTCCTGGCGGCCGACTATGGTGCCGCACGCAAACTCGCCGACGCCACCTTGCCCAAAATCCAGGAGATCCTGGCCAAACAAGGCCTGATGCTCCTCTACTCGGTGCCCTGGCCGCCTCAGGGACTCTATACCAAGAAGCCGATTGCCAGCATCTCCGACATGAAGGGCCTCAAGTTCCGCGCCTACAATGCCAACACCACGCGGATGGCCGAGTTGGCCGGCGCCGTGCCCACCCAAATCGAGGTTGCCGACCTGCCTCAGGCCTTTGCCACCGGGCGCGTCGACGCCATGATTACCTCGCCCTCGACCGGGGTCAGCACCAAGGCCTGGGACTTCCTCTCACACTTTCACCACACTCAGGCCTGGATTCCCAAGAACGGCGTGGTGGTCAACCAGCGGGCCTTCGCCCGCCTCGATGCCGCCACTCAAAAAGCGCTCAAAGACGCTGCCTCTCGGGCCGAGAAGCGGGGCTGGGAGATGAGCGTGGCTGAGACCGATGCCAAGATCGCCGTGCTCAAGAAGAATGGCGTCACCATCGTCACGCCCGGCAGCAGCCTGATGAGTTCGCTCAAGGGCATCGGCCGGACCATGTCCAACGAATGGAAGAAAAAAGCCGGCGCCGATGGTTTGGCGCTGCTCAAGGCCTACAGTCAATAGGCCGGTGGCGCGGGCCGCCTGGCGGTCCGCGCCCCATTTTTTGTGCGTCCCTACCTCGATAGTCTTTATCGCCTGAGCGGCGCCCTCGCCGCTTTCTTCATCGTTGCCATCTGCGCCACCGTGGTGCTGCAGGTGGGGGCCAACATCGTCGACAAGCTGGCGGCCTGGCTGATGGGAGCGCCGATCGGGCTCTTGATCCCATCGTACGCCGAGTTCACGGGCTTCTTCCTGGCCGCCGCCACCTTTTTCGCGCTGGCCCATGCTTTGCGCGCCGGCAGCCATATCCGCGTCTCGCTGATCATCCGCAATTTCCGGGGCCGGGCGCGGCGCTGGATCGAGCTTTGGTGTTTGGCGCTGGCGCTGACGCTGAGCGCCTTCTTCACGTTCTATGCTCTCGACCTAGTCTATGAATCCTGGCTTTTTGGTGATCTTGCCGTGGGCATGGTGGCGCTGCCCATGTGGATTCCGCAGGCGGCCATGGCGCTGGGACTGGTGGTGCTGACCGTGGCGCTGCTCGATGATTTGGTCTGCGTCGCGAGGGGTGGCGAGGCTTCCTATCAGGGCATCGACGAGACCACCGGCGCGCCCACGGCCGGCGACTAGAGCGGGTCGGCGCATCATGGAGCAGATCCTCAATTCGGCGCTTCTCATCGTCTTTCTTTTTGCCCTCCTGGGCGGTGGACTGTGGGTTGCGCTGTCGCTCTTCTGTGTCGGTGTCCTGGGCATAATCCTGTTCTCCTCGGCGCCTGTGGGATTGGTCATGGCGACAACGGTGTGGGGAGCCAGTAACTCGTGGGCTCTGGCGGCACTACCCATGTTCATCTGGATGGGTGAGATCCTCTTCCGCTCGCGGCTTTCGGAAGATCTGTTCAAGGGCGTGGCGCCCTGGCTGGGCTGGCTGCCCGGCCGTTTGGCCCACGTCAACATCGTCGGCTGCGCCATCTTCGCCGCCGTCTCCGGCTCCTCGGCCGCTACGGCCGCCACTATCGGCCGTATGTCGCTGCCCGAGCTGCGCTCCCGCAATTACGACGAACGCCTGGCCATCGGCACCCTGGCCGGATCCTCGACGCTGGGTTTTCTCATTCCGCCCTCGATCATCCTCATCGTCTATGGCGTGGCGACGGAACAATCGATCGCCAGGCTGTTCATCGCCGGCGTGCTGCCCGGACTGCTGTTGGTGTTGCTGTTCATGGGCTTCGTGGTGGCCTGGGCGCTCTTGCACCCGGACCGCGTGCCGCCGGCCGACCCGCCGATGCCATTGGGCCAGCGCCTGTGGAGTGCGCGCCGGCTGATACCCATCGTGGCGTTGATCGTCGGCGTGATCGGTTCGATCTACGCCGGCATCGCCTCGCCGACCGATGCCGCGGCGGTGGGGGTGGTGCTGTCGCTGGGGCTTTCCTGGCTCTATGGCTCGCTCAATCGCCAGACCTTCATCGACGGTCTGATGGGCGCCACCCGAACGTCCTGCATGATCGCCTTCATCCTGGCCGGAGCCTCATTCCTCACCGCCGCCATGGGCTTTGCCGGCATCCCGCGTGAGCTGGCGGCCTGGATTGGCTCGCTGGGGCTTTCGCCATACGTGCTGCTGGCTGCACTGACGGTTTTTTTCATCGTGCTGGGTTGTTTTCTAGACGGCATTTCGATGGTGGTGCTGACGGTTTCGGTGATCCTGCCCATGGTCGAAAACGCCGGTATCGATCTGATCTGGTTCGGCATCTACCTGGTGATCGTGGTCGAGATGTCGCAGATCACGCCGCCGGTGGGTTTCAATCTCTTCGTGCTACAGGGCCTGACGGGACGTGACATCCTGTTCGTGGCCCGGGCGGCACTGCCGTTTTTTTTCTTGCTGGTGGTGGCCGTGATCATCCTCAGCGCCTTTCCCGAGATTGCTACCTACCTGCCGGGCCGCATGGCGGCAAAGGGCTAAATTTGGCATGCTGCTGCGCCCGCTCGCCTTCCTCGGCCGCCATGCAACTACGGTGATGGCGCTGTGCCTTGTCATCGGCATCGTCGCCCAGCCCCTGGCGGCACTGCTCAAGCCCATGCTGACGCCGGCCGTGGCGGGGCTGTTGCTGTTCACCATGATCCGCGTCGAGTGGAGCGCGGTGCTGGGTTATCGCCGCCGCCCGATTCTGGTGGTGAGCCTGCTGGTCTGGATGCTGGTGTTGTCGCCGCTGTTGGTGGCCGGGCTGCTGACGCTACTGCCGCTGGGGCCGGGATTGGCGACGGCGCTGATCTTGATGGCTGCGTCCTGTTCGTTGTCGTCGACACCGGCGCTGGCGGCGATGATGGGGCTCGACGGCGCGCTCGGCCTGGTGCTCATGGTGGGGGGAACGCTGCTGTTGCCCTTCACCCTGCCGCTGGTCGCTGTCAGCCTGCTCGATCTCGACGTCGCCGTCGATGCCTTCGGGCTGTGGCTGCGGCTGGCCGGGCTGATCGGCGGCGGGGCCCTGGCTGCCGTCGTCATCAGGCGCCTGGTGGGCCGTGACCGATTGGCCGAACACGGCCAGGTGGTCGACGGCCTCATCGTCGTGGCGCTAATCGTCTTCGCCATTGCCATCGTTGACGGCCTGACACCCAGGCTGGCGGCTCAGCCGCTCTTTATTCTGGGTCTCGCCGTGCTCTCGTTCGGCGCCAGTTTTCTGCACCTGGCGGCCGGCACTTTCGTTTTCGCCTGGGCCGGGCGCCAGCGCGCGCTCACCACCGGTTATGTTCTGGGTAACCGCAATCTTGGCGTGCTGCTGGCGGTGCTTCCGGCCGGCGCCGATCCGGACATATTTCTTTACTTCGTGGTGGCCCAGTTGCCGATTTATCTCTGGCCGGCCATTCTGGCGCCGGTGTATCGGAGGCTTTTGCGCAAATGAAGATCACCATCGACTATCGTCTGGCGCCCGAGCTGGAAGCCCGCTTGGCCGGTTTGGCTGAACAAGGGCTCGAAGTACGGGCCGGGCAAACGGAGGCCGAGCTGGCCGCTCTGGCCCCGGATACCGATGTGCTGTGGCACGTGCTCAAGCCCGTGACGGCGGAATTCATCGCCACTGCCAAAGGGCTATTGCAGATCCAGAAATTCGGCATCGGCGTCAACACCATCGATCTCGAGGCGGCCGGCGAGCGTAACATTCCGGTCTGCAACATGCCCGGCACCAACAGCCGCGCCGTGGCCGAGCTGGCGCTGGGTCTGATGATCGCGGTGTTGCGCCGGGTGGTGCGCTTCGATGCCGCCATGCGCCGGGGGCAGGGTTGGGCTTCGATCCCGGAGTTGCAGGCCGGGGCCGGCGAAATCGGGGGCCGGACCGTGGGACTATTGGGTTATGGCGCCGTGGCTCGTGTGCTCGGCCCGGTACTTGCGGCGCTGGGCGCGAGGGTCATCTATCACGATCTTGTCGAGCAGCCAGAGGCGGCGGCCGAGCCGGTGGATTTCGGTGAATTACTGGCGAGTTCCGATATTCTCTCTTTGCACATCCCGCTGACGTCCGACAGCGAGGGCCTGATCGACGCCCGGGCGCTGGCGCGCATGAAACCGGGCGCGGTGCTCATCAACACCGCCCGCGGTGAGCTGGTCGAGGAGGCGGCGCTGGTGGCGGCACTCTCCGACGGCCGCCTGGCCGGAGCTGGGCTCGACGTCTTCGCTGTTGAGCC
The DNA here is from genome assembly GCA_002690215.1 of Rhodospirillaceae bacterium. GTDB lineage: Bacteria > Pseudomonadota > Alphaproteobacteria > UBA2966 > UBA2966. The sequence continues at coordinate 7,543 of NZDS01000168.1, forward strand.
GATCCGAGATGACAACCCGCTGCTGGCACTGGAGAACGTTGTGCTGACGCCTCATGTGGCCTGGCTCACCGGCGAGACTTTCGGCCGCAGCCTGGAGATGGCAACCGAGAACTGCCGCCGCCTGGTGGCTGGCGAGGCGTTGCTCCACCGCGTGGTCTGAAGCACGGTGGTTAGACAGCTCGCGCTGGCCTACCTAAACTCCAGCGATCACCCTAGAGCGTTCTGTGAATAGGCCGAATCGACCAAGGGGATTCCCAAGAGTCATAATTTGTGATTCAAGATGTTAGCTGGAGAAGGAGGCTGGCATGGA
>NZDS01000169.1 GCA_002690215.1 Rhodospirillaceae bacterium
AGCCGCGCGGCGGCCGCATCATCAATAACGGCTCCATCTCGGCCCACGTGCCCCGGCCCTTCTCGGCCCCCTACACGGCGACCAAGCACGCCATCACCGGCCTCACCGGCTCGACGTCCCTGGGTGGCCGGACGTACGATATCGTCTGGTCGAACCGGCAGCGAAATCCCCCGCGAATCACTTGACGGCGTTACTTTCCGAGTCGGTAAACCCGTGCAGCGGTGTCATGGAGCAGGTGCGCTTTTTCCTCTACCGAACAGCCTGCGGCAATGCGCTTGAAGGTGTTCCATAGGACATTGTAGCTGACAGATACCTTATCGACGGGAAAGTTCGATTCGAACATGCAGCGTTTGGCGCCGAACTGCTCGATACAATGTTCGTAATAGACTTTTGTCGCTGCCGCTAATTCCTGGCTCGAGGGCGGCCGCGATTGTTTGTCCCATTCGTAGCCGTTGATGCGCATGTTGATGCCACCGAGCTTGGCATAGACGTTGGGGCATTGGGAAAGCTCAGAGATATCGCGCTTCCATTGCTCCAGATATTGGCTCTGTTTTCCTTGGTAGGGACCGATGCCCAAAAGGCCGCCGAAGTGATTGAGGATGATGGTGGTGCCGGGAAAGGCGTGCGCAAGATCGGTAAGATCGGGGATTTGCGGGTGATAGCACCAGCCTTCGAAACTCAGGCCCAGCGGCGCGAGCTCAGCGAATCCGGCGCGAAAGGTAGCGTCAAGCAGCATGCCCTCGAACGGACGGGTGTGCGAGTTGCGAATCTCATCGCTGGCGTCCCAGGCGACGGCATGGCGAATACCGCGAAAGCGCCCTCCACCGGCCGCAATGTGCGCCTCCAGCACGGGTCTCACTGCGTCCCCCAGATTGAGATCGGCGAGCCCGACGATGCCCGCGGCCACCCGTGTCTTGCCGTATTGTCCGGAAGCGCTCATGGCCGCGATGCCGTTGACGAACTCGGTCTCGCCGACCGGCCGCAACTCGGGCGGTCCATCGGCTCGATACATGGAGGCGCATTCGACGAAAACGGTCGAGACGACGTTGTGCCCGCTACCGGTATCGCTCAGCAATTGGTCCAGCAGGTAGCGCGGTTCGATCTGTTCGCTACGAAATTTGGCCGCCGGTCCGAATCCGTGGTCCCAAAGATGATGGTGCGCATCGCAGATCGGCAAATCCGGATCAAGTGTCTCTTCGGGCGTCTTGGCCAGCCAGTCGTCGGTTGTCCCCATTACCTTGTCCTTGTATTCATCCCCAACTCGGCGCCCTTTTCTCCCGAAATGCCGCCAGCCCTTCCGTCAGATCGGGAGTATTCAAGGTCATAACCTGATTGCGGTCTTCCACGGCCAGCGTGGCGGTCAGCGACGGTGCATCGGTGGCTGCGTTCAACGCCTCCTTGGTCAAGCGCAGACCAAGCGGCGCCGTGGCCAGCATTCCTTGAATGTATTCCTGTGCCACTTCCAGCATTTCTTCATCCGCCACCGCGTCGTTGACGAGGCCGATGCGTTCCGCCTTGACCGCATCGATGAAACGCCCCGTGTACATCAGCGCCGCTGCGTTGCAGGTGCCGACCAGCCGAGGCAGATGAAAGCTCGTGCCCATGTCGGCACCGCTCAGTCCGATTTTGATGAAGGCGCAATTCATGCGTGCGCTGAGACCGGCGATGCGAATGTCGGCAGCCAGCGCCAGCGAAAACCCGCCTCCAGTGGCGGCGCCATGAACCAGGGCGATGATGGGTTGCGGACAACGGCGCATGGCCAGGACCACGTTCGAAACCTTGCGCTGGAGCTGGAAGTCGGAGTCCGCGCCTTGGGCCATCAGGCTCAGGAAATCGTCCAGATCGGCGCCGGCGCAAAATGCCCGCCCGGCTCCTCGTACCACGACGACGCGAGTTTCCGGCTTTCCTCCCAGGCCCTCGAAATACAGTAACAGATCGTCGATCATCTGCGGGCTGAAGGCGTTCAGCCGCTGGGGGCGGTTGAGGGTCAGCCAATCGACGCCGTCCTCGTGGGCAAGCTCAAGGGTTTGAAAGTCAGGCATGGTGTCCATCCTCGGTTTTGTTCTGGCCGCGAATTCTCCGATTCGGGAGATGCCCTAGTCGAGGCCGAAGAGCCGCGCAGCATTGCCGCCCAAGAGTTTGTCACGCACCGTTTCCTTGAGCTCCATGGCCCGCCATTCGGCCAGGGCGCGCTCAATCTCGAAGGCCGGCCAGTCGGTGCCGAGGAGGATCTGGTCCTGCAGCACGGAATTCATGAATCTGTAGACCACTTCCCAGCCGCTGCCAGGCGCGGCGATGTACTTGGGCGCCAAGCCGCCGAATTCGAGGTAGACGCCTGGGTGCTTACGCGCCACCGCCACCATCTCCGCCGTCCAGGGCCAACCGCCGTGGCAGGCAACGAGGCGCAGCTTGGGAAAATCGCAGGCGATCTGGTCCAGCAGCATAGGGTGGTCGTTGCCGAAGGGATGGGTCGTGCCGTAGTTGATGCCGGTATGGACGAAGGCGACGAGGTCGGCCTCGGCCGTCTTGGCATAGACCGGATATAGCCGGCGGTCGTCGATCGCCATATGGAAGAAGGCGGGTTGCAGAGAGACGCCGACGAAGCCCAACGCGGCGCAGGCCGCAACTTGACCGACGGCACGCATGATGTCGAGCGGCAACTCCTGCGACACCGTGCCGACTCCGAGATAGCGCTCGGGAGCGCTGGCCACCATGTCGGCAACGCCCTGGTTGAGTTCGTCCGCGTAGTCGCCGTGTTCGTATTCGGCATGGACCAGCGCCCGGTCGACGCCGCCGGTTTCCATGGCGGCATCAAGCTCAGCCCGGCCGTAGGCGGCGCGGGCGGAGATATCCAGTATCGCGTCATATCCTTCGGTCAGGTCGTCCGGCCGCTCGGCCATGTCGCTGCGCAGATCGGCCGGCAGACGAACGCGGGCGTCGATGATCATGATCCCTCTCCCGGGTTTGCAGATCTTGTGCGACGATATCGGTGCAACCGCCCCACCTCAAGGGAACCGAGTCGTGATGCAGCAAATCCCCGGGCTGCCCCCTGAACTGCCGCTCATCAGCGACTACGTGGCGTACTGGGCTCGCGAGCGGCCCGGGCATGCGGCTCTGGTGCTGGACGACCACGTCACAAGCTATAGCGAGTTCGAATCCCAGGTCGAGCGTTGCGCCAAGGCTTTGGTGGCAGCGGGTGTCGGGTGCGGCGAGCGCATTGCGCATCTGACCACGCCGCGGCCCGAATTCATGATTCTCTATGCTGCGGCGGCGCGCATCGGTGCCATATGGCTGGGCCTCAATCCGCGGGCGCGTTACGACGAACTGTCCTATATCGTCGGCGAATCACTGCCCAAGCTTTTGTTCTCGATGCCGGAATTCGAGGAACGTGAATTCGGCGACGACATGCGCTGCTTGAGCGAGGAACACCCGTCCATTGAGCAGCTTGTGGTGATGGCGCCAGAGGTTGTCGCACCGGCCATCAGCTTCGAGAGCTTCCTGGCCGGCGCGGACGACCCCGGCGCGGCGGCCTACAAATCCGCCTGTGGCCAGGCCGAGCCCGGCGCCGCCGCCCTCATCGTCTATACCTCGGGCAGTACCGGACAGCCTAAAGGGGCGCTCCTGAGTCAGCGCGGCATCGTGCGCAGTTGCCTGGAACAGTGCCGCCACTGGTGGGCCGAGCCCTTTCGCATCATCGTCAACGTGCCGGTCAACCACGTCGGCGGCGCCGTCCAGGGCAGCACGCAGGCTCTGGTGGCAGGCGGCACCATCGTGTTGATGGAGCGTTTCGACCCGGCTGCCATCCCCCGCGTCATTGACGAGAGGCGCGTCACCGTCATGCACCAGTTGCCCACCATGTACCAGTTGACCCTTGACCGGCCCGAGATGGCCGAGCACGACCTCTCCTCGCTCCAGGTCTTGATCTGGAGCGGCGCGCGCTGCCCTGTCGAGCTGATCGCCAAGCTGCGCCGGCTCGCGCCGAAGCTCTTTACCAGCTACGGCTGCACCGAAATCGGCGGGGAAGTTCTCTATACGGCGGACGGCGCCAGCGACGAAGTTCTCGCCGAGGCCGTCGGCTTGCCGGTCGCGGACTTCGGGGTGCGCCTGGCCGACGCCGCCGACCGGCCCGTGGATGAGGGGCCTGGGGGCCCCGAGGGCGAAATCCAGGTAAAGGCCGACGTCGTCATGTGCGGCTATTTCCGCCGACCCGAAGAAAGCGCCGCCGTCTTCACGGCCGATGGCTGGCTGCGTACCGGCGACGTCGCCCGGGTGCGCGACGACGGCCAATGGCAGATCGTCGGGCGCCTCAAGGAAATGTTCAAATCGGGCGGTTATAACGTCTATCCCCGCGAGGTCGAGCTGGTGCTGGAAAGCCATCCCGGCGTCGCCATGGCCGCCGTGGTGGGCGCCCCCGATCCGGTCTACGACGAAGTGGGGTTCGCATTTGTGGTACCCGCCGAGGGCGCGGCGCCGATGCCCGAGGAGCTCGACGCCTTTTGCCGCGCTCGGCTTTCCAACTACAAGATACCCAAGCGCATCCTCGTCGAAAGCACGCTGCCGCTACTGCCCATCGGCAAGATCGACAAAACCGGCCTCACAGCTCGAGCGCGTGAGCTGGTAGGGGTTACGGAAAGCTAGCGCGTCACGGGTCTTGCGGGCTACCCTCGCCACCGGCGGGGCTGTGTGCGGGGTGAAATCGTGAGCGATACATACGACTACATCGTCATCGGTGCGGGTTCGGCCGGATGCGCCGTGGCGGCGCGTCTCTCGGAAGATCCCCAAGCCCGGGTGTTGCTGCTGGAGGCCGGCGGACGGGATCGCAATCCCTGGATCCACATTCCCGTCGGCTACTACCGCACCATGATCAATCCGGCGCTGACGTGGCGCTACGAGACCGAGGCCGACGACAAGGTGGCGGAACGCCGCCTCTCCTGGCCGCGCGGCCGCGTGCTGGGTGGCTGCAGCTCGGTCAATGGGCTGCTTTACGTGCGCGGACAGCACCGGGACTACGATCACTGGCGCCAGCTCGGCAATCCGGGCTGGTCCTACGAGGACGTGCTGCCTTATTTCCGCAAGGCCGAGGACCAAGAGCGCGGGGCCAACGAATTCCACGGCAGCGGCGGGCCGCTCAAGGTCTCCGACATTCCCGACCGGCGGCCGATTTGCGAGGCCTTCATTGCCGCCGGCCAGGAGCTTGGCATCCCCGGAAATTCCGACTTCAACGGCGCCAGCCAGGAGGGCGTGGGGTATTTCCAGACAACCTCACGCAGGGGGCGCCGCTCGAGCGCCGCCACGGCCTACCTCAAGCCGCTGCGCGGACGGCAAAATCTCAACGTTGTGACACGGGCTCACGTCTCACGCCTGGTGGTCAACGAGGGCCGGGCCACGGGTATCGTGTGGCTCGAGGGCAATGCTCCCCGCGCCGCTGAATGCCGAGGCGAGATCGTGCTGGCCGGTGGCGCCATCAACTCGCCGCAGCTTTTGCAGCTCTCGGGCATCGGCCCGGGTGAGGTCTTGCGCGGCTTGGGCATCGAGGTGGTGCGCGATATGGCCGGTGTCGGCCGCGACCTGCAGGACCATTACCAGGTGCGGTCGATCTGGGAGATTCGTGGTGCGCGTTCGCTCAACAGCGACGTCCACAACCCCTTCCTAAAGGTCATGATCGGCATGCAATACGCGCTCCGGCGCACCGGCCCCCTGACCATCAGCGCCGGCCAGGTGGGCATGTTCGCTCGCACCCGGCCGGAACTGGAGACGCCGGACATACAGTTCCATTTCATCCCCTTCAGCGCCGAAAAGCCGGGACAGCCGCTGCACCGCTATGCCGGCGTGACCTCTTCGGTCTGCCAGCTCAGGCCGGAAAGCCGCGGCGAGGTGATGATCAGCTCCGCCGATCACCGCCAGCATCCGCGGATCGAAGCCAACTATCTGGATACCGAGGTCGACCGCCAAACCCTGATCGCCGGCATGAAGCTAAACCGCCGCCTGTCCCAGACCCCGGCCTTCGCCAAATACCTCAAGCAGGAACGCGAACCGGGAGAGGGTTATCAGAGCGACGAGGAGCTTTTGCGATACGCTCGCGAGAACGGCACCACCATCTATCATCCAACCAGCACCTGCCGCATGGGCCCCGACGATCGCGCCGTGGTCGACGCCCGCCTGCGGGTCAAAGGGATTGCCGGGCTGAGGGTGGCGGATTGCTCGATCATGCCGACTTTGATCTCGGGCAACACCAATGCGCCGGCCATTATGATCGGCGAGAAATGCGCCGACATGATCAAAGAGGACAGCCGTTCCTGACGCTGCGGCCTCGGCCGTTCCAACATTTTTTTCCTTTGGGCCTTTTGTGCAACGGTGGTGATTAATAAGTACAGGCACGACAAAAACTAGGGACAGGGACCACTTTAAAACTAGGGACAGGGACCACTTTAGTCCTTTAGTGCAACGGGAGCGACCGCGACCCGCCGCCCCTGCGGCGCGCCTGCGCAGGCAGCGGACCTTCAGGTCCGCCGCCGTGAGCGACAAAAACTAGTGAAAAAGGGGACAGGTACCTTAAGGCCTAAAGGTACCTGTCCCCTTTTTCACGGCATCATCCAGCCGCCGTTGACTTCCAGCGAGTGGCCGGTGACGTAACTGCTAAGCGTGTTCGATGCCAGGAACAGGTAGGCACCGGCGCATTCGTCGGGCAGCGCCATGCGGGCCATGGGGACATTGGCAATCTGGGAATCTCGGACTTCCGGGGGCGTCACGCGCTGATGCAGCGGGGTGTCGATGTAGCCTGGTGCAACGCAGTTAACGCGAATGCCGTGCTCGGCCCACTCCCGGGCCAGGCCACGGGTCATCGAGCCGACGGCGGCCTTGGTCATGGCGTAGATCACGGCACCGGGCCCCCCGCCGAAGCGGGCTGCAACCGAGGTGGTGTTGACGATGGCGGCGCCGGGTGAGGCCTTGAGGTAAGGGAAGGCGGCCCGACACGTGGCCGCCACGGCATCCAGGTTCAACGCTGTCACCTGGCGGTAGTCTTCGCCAGAGTGCTCGGTGAAGGGTCGGCGCATGAGGGGACCGCCAGCGTTGTTGATGAGAATGTCGAGGCTTCCGAACAAACCGGCGGTGTCCTCGATCAGGCGTTCGCCGGCACCTTCCTGGGAGAGATCGGCGCCGACGACCTCGGCTTGGCCGCCGGCCGCCACGATGGTTTCGCGAACCTCTCGGGCGCGGGCCTCGCCGGCACCGTAGTGGACTGCGACGCGGGCGCCGCAAGCTGCGAAGGCCGCGGCAGTGGCGGCCCCGATGCCGGCGCTGGCGCCCGTAACCAGAACCGTTTTTCCAGCGAATTCTGCGAAGGGTTCGGTCCAGGCCACGATGAATTCTCCCTTTTGATTCAGAGCGGGCCTCAGCAAATGGGAATTGCTTGAGGCCGCGACTGCGGCCCGCCGGTCGTCCGGCGCGCCCGCGCAGGCAGCGGATCTTCAGGTTCGCCGCCGTGAGCGACAATACTCCCGCCGGCCGTGATTCTTCGCTAAACTCAACTTTCGTTCAAGTTGGCCGGGGGGCATCGCAGCGATCGAGGAGCGTCTCGTGAGCAACAGCAAATACCGGGTCGGCGTCAGCCCCCGCATCCGCCGCGCCGACGGCAGCCCCGTCTTTCCTGCATACGATCTCGGGCCGCTGGCCGAGGCGGCCGATATCGAACTGGATCTGCTGCCGCGGGAAAAAATCCTGACGCGCGAGACCCTCGATGAATTCGACGCCGTCATTTTGTTCCTCGAGCAGGTCCGCGAGCAGAGCTTCGCCGGCGGCGACCCCGTGCGGCTTACCCACATAGCCCGTTTCGGCGTCGGCTACGACACCATCGACGTGCCCGCCTGCAGCGCCAACGACGTGGTGCTGACCATCACCCCGGACGGCGTGCGCCGGCCTATGGGTCAGGCCATCATGGCGCTTTTGCTGGCCATGGTAGGCAACCTGCTGCCCAAGGACCGCATCGCCCGCGGCGGCGCCCAGGCCTGGCCCGAGAGCGGTGACTTTCATGGCCGGGGGCTGGTCGGCCTGACGTTGGGCACCGTGGGGTGTGGCAATATCGGCACCGAGATGTTCCGCCTGGCCAAGCCTTTCGACATGCGCTTCATCGCTCACGATCCCTACGTCGACGCCGCCGAAAAGGGCGAGCTGGGCATCGAGATGGTCGATCTGGAGTCGGTGTTTCGCCGATCCGACATCCTCACCTTCAACTGCTGGCTCAGCGACGAAACCTGCGGCATCGGCAGCCGTGAGCGCCTGGCCCTGATGAAGCCCGATGCGTTCTTGATCAATACCAGCCGCGGCCCGGTGGTCGACCAGCCGGCGCTGCTGGAGGTGCTACAGGAGCGCCGCATCGCCGGTGCTGCGCTGGACGTTTTCGATCCCGAACCGCCGGGGCCCGACGATCCCATACTGGCACTGGACAACGTCGTGCTGACGCCGCACGCGCTGGGCCACACCGACCAGATGCACGCGCTGTTCGGCGAGATCAACTGCACCGCCATTCAGACCGTGCTGTCGGGTCAGGTGCCGGCCAATGTGGTAAACAATGATGTGCTCGAGAGCGCCGGCTTGCAGGCCAAGCTGGCGCGCCTCGGTGCCGCTTGAGAGAGGAAATCGCCGTGCCCAAGATAGACCGCTATGCCTTCTTCGCCAGTGTCATCGCTTTCGTTATCCTGGCCATCGTGCTCTTCACCACCTCGGGCCAGGTATAGCGGCTCGCCAATGCCCGGTGCGCCAGTGTCGGCGCGGACCTTTGTCCGCTATTCAGAAGCCGTGTTGAGCATTGACATCGGGGCGCATTAGCTGATGCGAGACCGATGACTTCCCAGTTTTCCGACTTGGTCGAATTCGGCTGGAGCGCTTTTTTTGACACCCAACTAGAGCCCGATGATTTGGATTCTACCGTGCCGGCACGAGTGATGGCGGTTCACCGCGGCGGCCTCAGCGTGGTCGGGCCTGCTGTCGATACACTGATACCACCCTTTGTTGCGACCCCGGATGATGAAGAGACCACCGCTACTGTGGGCGATTGGTTGCTGCTCGATCCCACGACATACCGGCCGACACGAATTCTGGAACGCAAGAGCCTGTTCAAGCGACGGGCTGCCGGAACCGGTCGCACGCTGCAGCTCATTGCAGCAAATGTGGACACGGTGTTCATTGTCTCGTCCTGCAATCAAGATTTCAACATTGCCCGGCTGGAGCGCTATCTGGTCCTGGTGCGCGAGGCCGATGTCACGCCGGTCATCGTGCTCACCAAGGCCGACCTGACGGAAGAGCCCGAGGATTTTACCCGTGCCGCAGTCAAATTTCTGCCGGGTCTCCTGGTGGAAGTCTTGGACTCTCGCAATCCGGACAGCGTCGCCTGCCTCGCTCCTTGGTGCACGAGCGGTCAGACGGTCGCGCTGGTCGGCTCCTCGGGTGTCGGAAAATCGACGTTGATCAATACGCTAATCGGTGCCGAGCGGATTGCGACACAAGGTATCAGAGAGGATGACGACAGGGGGCGGCACACGACCTCCGGACGCGCGCTCTATCGTCTGCCAGTCGGCGGCTGGCTTTTGGATACTCCCGGCATGCGCGAGTTACAACTGGCCAACGTGAGATCGGGGATCGATGATGTGTTTGCCGATGTCGTTGTCTTGGCGGGGGAGTGCCGATTCAGTGATTGCCGACACGAAACCGAGCCCGGTTGTGCCGTACTGGCGGCAATAGAGTCGGGCACACTTGAAGCGGATCGCCTCAAGCGCTGGCGGAAACTAGCAGCCGAAGAGGCACACAACTCAGGAAGCCTGGCCGAACGCCGCGCCAACGATCGTGCGTTCGGCAAAATGGTGAAGACCGTCGTGAGAGAAAAACGCCAGCACAATAGGGAGTGAACGACCTATATGTACTGCGTCAACCAGAGCGCGATTTCCGGATTTAGCAGCACGATGGCCAAGCCGATGAGCTGCAAGCCAATGAAGGGCCACATGGAATTGAATATCTGGTTGAGCGTTATTTCCGGTGGCGCCACGCTTTTCAAGTAGAAGCAGGCGGGTCCGAACGGTGGGCTGAGGTACGAGACCTGCATGTTCAGCGTGAACAGAATGCCGAACCAGATGGGGTCGTAGCCCAGCGCAATGATCACCGGCACGAAGATCGGCATGGTCAAGAGGCAGATGCCGATCCAGTCCATGAAGGTACCCATGACGATGAGCAGCGCCATCATGATGACGATGATGGCCAGCGGCGGCACCGGCAGCGTAGTCAGCATGGTCTTCATGTAGGCGGTGCCGCCCATGATGTTGTAGATCCCCACCAGGGCGTTGGCGCCGAAGGAAAGCCAGATCAGCATGCCCACGGTGCGCATGGTCTGATAGAGCGCATCGCGCATCATGACAAAGTCGAATTCCCGCCGCACCACCGCCGAAGCCATGGCCCCGGCGACGCCGACGGCGGCCGCCTCGGTGACCGAGGCGATGCCGGCATAGATGCTGCCCAGCACCCAGACGATGACGGCCAGCGGCAGCACCAGCCCTTTGGCCAACCTGATCTTCTCGGCCCGGTCGATCGACATATCCGAGTCGCTTACCTTGGGCGCCAGGCTCGGGTTGAACCAGCAGCGCACGATGATGTATGTGATATAGAGCGAGGCCAGCAGCAAGCCCGGCCCGGCACCGGCCAGAAAGAGCTTGCCGATCGAGACGTTGGCCACCAGCCCGTAGACGATTAATACAACACTAGGTGGTATCAACGTGCCCAACGATCCGCCGGCGCAGATGGTGCCGATGGCCAGCTTGGGGTCGTAACCCAGCCGCAGCATCTGGGGCAGCGCCACCATGCCCAGCAGCACGATCTCGCCGCCGATGATGCCGGTCATGGCAGCCATGAAGACGGCCACCAGCGTGGTCTGCACGGCGACGCCGCCGGGCAGGCGCCCGGCCAGCAGGAACATGGCGTCGTATAGGTCGCGCGCCACCCCCGAACGCTCCAGCACGCAGGCCATCAGGACAAACAGCGGCACCGCGACGAAGACGTACTCGGTGACGAAACCGGTCACCCGGCTGGCCACCAGGGGCAGGCCGGCGAAGCCGAGCTGGTAGAGGGTGCAGGCGATGGCAACGGTCAGAGTGGTGTAGACCAGCGGCACGCCGAGCGCCATCAGCGCCAGCATCGAGGCGATGATGATCAGCGAAATGACTTCGATGCCCACGGCCCTAATCCTCTCCGCGCAGCAACTTTACCGCCAGGCTAAGGTTGGCCAGCACCACCAGTACGGCGCCGATGGTGATGGCCGGTTTGACGATGCCGTAGAGCGGCGGATCCCAGGCGCTGCCGGTCTTTTCCCAGACCTCGATGGCCATCAGGCTCTGATCCCAACTGGCGTAGACCAGGAGGCTGACGCAGACCAGACCGATGAGCACGGCGAAGCCATCGAGCAGGCGCTGGATGCGCCGCGGCAGGATCTCGAAAAGCGCCGTGATGCGCACGTGGGCGCGCTCCTTGGTGACGTAGCCGCCGGACAACAGGTACGACACGGCGCAGATGATGATGACGAATTCATGGGCCCACAGCGTCGGCGCATTGAAGACGTAGCGCAGCGTGATCTCGTAGCAAGAAATGACCACGGCAAAGAGATAGAAGTAGGCAGTCGTACGGCCGGTGAAATCGTTCAGCAGATCGATCAACTTGATCATTCAGGGCCCCCAAGCAAGCGCACGGGAAGCGCGGAAAAGCGGCAAAACGGAGAGTCCCGTGACACGGGGTCACGGGACTCGGTTTTTGTTGGCAGTGAACTCTGACCGCTCTAGTCGAGCAGCGCCATCTTCTTCATGAAGGCCATGTGCGATTCGTAAGCCTTCTTGGCCAAGGGGCTGGTTGCGGCGAAATCCTTCCAGGCCCCGGCCGCGATGTTGCGCAGCTTGTCGCGCTCGGCTTGGGTCCAGTTGATGATAGTGGTTGCCTTGCTCGCCCGGTCGCGGGCCACCAGCGTGCGATCGCTGATCTCCAGCTTCTGGATCAGATCCATCATGGTCGAGCGATACCAGAAGTCGACCGCCAGTTTGTCGGCCGCCGAGAGCGCGTCCCACTTGTTCTGGCTGACCGTGAAATGAATTATCGGCATCGAATGGATGCCGGGATAGATCGGGAATTTGGCGATGTCATGCAGGCCAATGCTCTCGTCCTCGGTGTAGGACGAATAATCGGCGGCCTGGATCACCCCCTTTTGCAGACTGGTGAAGACCTCGGAGGCCGGCAGGCCGACCGGATTGGCACCGGCGCGGCGGAAGACCTCGGCGGCCAGCCCTTCGGGCGAGCGCATCTTGACGCCCTTCATGTCGGCGACGCTCTTGATGGGGATGGTCGAGGTGAAGGATTCCTTGGCATAGGGTGCACAGCCCACCACCTTGACGCGCTTCTTGGTGTACTTGTCAAAGGCTTCCTGGAAGATATCCATGCCGCCGCCCTGATAGCAGTAGCTGAGCAACTGCCAAGGCGTGTCATAGCCGGCGATCAGGTCGCCCATCACGGCAAACACCTTGTCGCGGCCGCCGAAATAGACGGTGGCGGTGAAGTCGCCCTGCAGGATGCCCTGGCCCACGGCGTCGATGGTCTGGTTGTGCGGCACCACGGCGCCGCCGCCGACCCACTGGATGGTGACCCGCCCACTGGTCAGGGTCTTGAGCTTGGCGCCCCAGGCCTCGACGTGCTTGAAGATGGCCGAACCGGAAGGCATCGAGGTTTGCACGGTCCAGGTTTCGGCCACGGCCCAGGTCGAGGCGGCGACGGATAACGCGCCGGCAAGCAGAACTGACTGGGATAGTCTTGCCATTTTCATTTTTGGTCTCCCTGATGACGAGCCGCGGTTGGCTCGATTGTCCCCCCAAAAGAACATGCCACTGGTCCGAGTGAGGCTTACCTGCCTCGATCTTGCGTCCCTCGGGCCAACGGCCGACAGGCCCTTGACGGCTGATACGACCGTCGATGATAGCGCTAACAACATATTCCGCTTGGCGCTCCGCTGTCCATCAAAATGCTGCTGCCGTGCTATTCGAAGATCGTCAGCGCGGTTCGGTGGCGCGCGATGAAATCCCAGTCGTAGCTGACACCAAGCCCGGGGCCGTCAGGCACCGGCACGCAGCCGTCGGCGCCGAGATCCTCGGGCTGGTCGGAATAGCCGCAGGTATAGACCGGCGGCACGGCGTTGGGCATGCCGGGCCCCATCAGGGCCATTTCGTAGAAATGCGTATTGCGCACGGCGGCGATCACCGCGCGATGGGCAGGCCCGCAGGCGTGGACCTGTACGTCGAGCCCCAGCGCCTCGCAAAAGTGCGCGAGCTTCATGGCGCCGGTGATGCCCATGTCGTATTCGGGGTCGGCGTGGATCATGTCGCAGCCGCCCTGGAGGAGAAAATCCGCCTTCAATTCGATGCCGCGCACGTGCTCGCTGACCAGCAGCGGCGTCGCCAGTTGTTGGCGCAGGCGGGCGTGGGCGAAGGCTGATACCCCGCCGTCGCGGTAAGGATCCTCGTACCAGAAATAGTTGGCCTCGTCGCAGGCCCGGCCAACGTAGAGGGCATCCATGTAGGTACGCAACTGGCAGGCCGGGTCGATCATCAGGGGGAAGCCTTCGCCGACACTTTGGCGCACGCCAAGCAGGTTGGCGGTCTCACGGCTGGTGTCGCCGTCATGCCAGCCGTGGATCTTGAAACCCTTGAAGCCTTGTTGTTGGCAGTGCCTCGCGAAATCGGCAAAGGCTTCGGGGCTGTCGAGGCCGCCGGGTTCCTCCTGGCCGTGATAGCTGCTGGCGTAAGTCGGCAGGCGCTGCTTGAAGCCGCCTAGCATCTGGGTCACGGAGAGACCGTGTTTCTTGCCCGCCAGGTCCCAAAGCGCGATGTCCAAAACGCCGTGGCCCATGTGGTCGTAGGCTCGCACCTCGCGTTTGAGGTCGTCGAAGATGAGGGCACGTTGCTCGGGGTCGCGGCCGAGCAGCGCAGGCGCCAGCATTTGGACCTGGCCGAGCGTCGAAGCGGTGCCGACCCAGTGGCTGACGTACTCGCCTTGGGCCCCATCGTCGCACATGATCTTGACGGCAAAGCGGCTGGCGGGAAGCTTCTCCCCCTTGGCATAAATCATGTTGCCGACGCCCGCTTTACCGCCATGGCCGAGGCCGAGGTTTTCCAACTCGAAGGCAAAAGTTTGAATTTCGACGCGATCGATCTTGCTCACGAAGATTCTCCTGACCCTGACGATATGGCGATGATAACGCTAACATAGCCTTTTCACGCAGCCATTATGCCGCTAAAAGTGCAACCGGCATGGGGTGAGGAGAGGGGCGTGAGACAGACCGGTATGAAAGTGCGTGCCAACAGGGCGGCGTCCGGCCGCGTGCGCATGCTCGACGTGGCCCGCGAGGCCGGGGTCTCGGCCCAGACCGTGTCGCGCGTCCTGCGCCTGCCTGAGAAGGTGGCCGAGGCCACGCGCCGGCGCGTCCTAGGCGCCATCGAAAAGCTCAACTACGTGCCGGACCTGACGGCCAGCTATCTGGCCTCGAACCGCAGCCGGGTAGTTGCCTTGGTGCTGCCCAGCGTCTCGATGTCGATCTTTGCCGACACCGTGGCGGGACTGACCAGCAGCCTCGATTCGGCCGGTTACCAGTTGCTGCTGGCGCACACCGACTATTCGCTCGACGACGAGGAGGCAGCCATTCGCGCCTTTCTCGGGCGCCGGCCCGACGCCATGGTCCTGACCGGGGTGGAACACAGCGCCCGGGCCGAAGAGCTTCTACGCCTCTCGGGAATCCCGGTGGTCCAGACCTGGGCCCTGACCGATAATCCGATCGACATGGTCGTCGGCTGCGACAACGTGGGCGCCGGTTTCGCCATGGGGGAATATTTCATCGAGCGCGGTTACCGGCGCTTGGCCTTCGCTGGAACCAATACCGAACTGCGTTCGCGCCAGCGCTTGGAAGGGTTCGCCAGGGCGCTGGCAGGCAAAGTTGCGGAACCGCTGGTCGTCGGTCGCGAGGATCTGACGCGTCAGATGGATGAAGGCGCCGCCGCGGTGGATGAAGTGCTACGACGTCAACCCGATACCGATGCCGTGTTCGTAGCCAGCGACGCCTTGGCGGCCGGAGCCATATTCGAATGCCGGCGCCGCGGCGTCCGGGTTCCAGACGACATTGCGATTGCCGGTTTCGGCGGCTACGAAATCGCCCGCCATATTACGCCGGGCCTGACCACTGCCGAGGTTTCCGGACGCCGCATCGGCGAGCTGGCGGCCCAACTCATCGTCACCAGACTTGCGGGGAAGGCACTGGAACAAGATGTCGTCGACGTCGGCTTCCGTATCGTCCAGCGCGATAGCGCCTGAAGCTGAAGTTTTTTAGCCCGCCTTGGCGAGGAAGCTGTTGGCCGCCGAGCGCTGATTCTCGTAGATCGAGCCCTGATGTGGTGCCGGCGGCAGCGGCATGCGCACGGGTACGTCTGCCAGACGGGGCTCGACGGTGGCTGGGCCGCTTAGCAGACGGGAATCGAATTCTTCGATGTCTGGCACACCCAACAACGGAAAGGCGTCGGCTGCCAGGTACTGATAGAGCAGCAGGCGCCGTGGCCGGGCTGAACGGTTGGGCACGGACCCGTGCAGCGTGCGGCAGTGATGGATGCTGATTGAGCCGGCCGAGCCCAATACCGGTATAGCCTGGTCGAAACCGATATCGTTGTCGCCGACGTCGACGGCGCCGCAAAACGCTCCGCCGCTATGGTGGTCGTATACCGGGCCCCGGTGGCTGCCGGGGATGACCATCAAGGGGCCGTTCTCCGCCTCGACGTCGTCGAGCATGATGCCGACGGCTGCCAGGTCGTCGTTAGTGTGGGGATAGAAGGCCCAATCCTGGTGCCATTCCACAGCGGCGCCGCCATCCGCGTCTTTCAGGTTGAGCTTGCCGGTGTCGAAGCGCAGGCCGGGGCCGATCAGGCGGCCGAGGATTTCGACGACTTTCTCGTGGCGCGCCGCCGCGGTATAGGCCGGGTGATGCAAATGCGGAGTCTTGATGCGCCGCACCCGGGGCCGCGTTGCAGTGTGGTCGTCTTCGAGGTCGAAAACCTCAGTGTGCTCGGAAACCTCTCGCGAGCGTTCGACGAACTCTTCGGTGACGGCTCGCAGTTCAGCGATTTCGGCCGGCGAGAAAACCTCTGGCACCAGCAGATAGCCCGATCGGTGGTAGAACTCTATATCCTGGTCCGAGATCATCGGAAATTTCCCTCTTGTCCCCCTTTGGTCCTCTTGATTAGCGTTGATAGCGCTAACATGGTTCGCAAGGCTGCGATTTCAAGAAATTTCGCGAAACTTTACATGCGTCGATGGCAGCGCTAACATTTTGGCCTCGATTGGTTTTCGCAATTATCCCCTCTGGCGCCCCCGGGATTGGGAGGGGGAGCGCGCAACCGAGAAGGAGAGCCTCATGGCTTCCGCATCCCACCGGGAAAACATTCTGGCAGTGATCCGTGGTGAAATGGTTGAGACCATTCCTTGGGTGCCGCGCATCGATCTTTGGCACAACGCCCAGGAACTGCGCGGCACTTTGCCGGAGAAGTTCGCCGGCATGCGGGTCGAGGAGATCCACCGCGCCATGGGCTGGCCGTTGCACAAGTACGCCCCTGAATACAGCCGCCCGGAAAAGCCAGAGGATCTCAATCACCGGTCCATCGGCCTTTTCGATCTGAAGGAGTTTCCCTACACCTACGAGTTCCCCTCCGATGTAGATATCCGCGTCAGCCAGGAGATCAACGGCGACGAGGAAATGACCCATATGGAGTATCACACACCGGTGGGCATGGTCTCGACGCGCCACGGCCTGACGCCGGAGATGCGCAAGTCAGGCGCCTCCATCTCCTGGGTCAAGGAACACGCCATCAAGGGTCCAGAGGACTACAAGGTGCTGGCCCATATCTTCGGCAATTTGAAGATCAAGCCGGCCTATGAGCGCTACAACGCCTGGCGCGATTACATCGGTGACGACGGCATCGCTGTGGCCCATGGTCTGGGCCTAGCCTGCACCTCGCCCATGCACTTCATCCAGAAAACCTTCCTCGACGCCACCGATTTCTACCTCCATCACCACGACTATCCGCTTGAGATGGCTGCGTTGCTTGACGCCCTGGAAGGCGTCTACGACCAGCTTCTGGAGGTTCTATCCGGTGCCAAGCTGGACGCCATCCTGTGGTCCGCCAACGTCGACGACATGATCACTTACCCGGCGCTCTACGAAGAGTACTTCCTGCCCTGGTGTCACAAAGCGGCGGAGATCCTCAAGCCCACGGGCACGGTCATGGTCAACCACCCCGACGGCGAGAACCAGGGCCTGATGGACCTGATCGCCGACAGCCGCATGGACGTGGCCGATGCCGTAACGCCCTGGCCCATGACCAAGATACGTATCGAGGAGTACTACGACCACTGGTGCCGGCCCGGTCACCTGACCATCCATGGCGGCATCCCCGAGATGCTGTTGTTGGAGGAATCGACGACCCGCGAAGACCTCGAGATGTTCATGGACAACCTCTTCAAGACCATCTCGCCGGGCACCCGGTTCATCGCTTCCATCGGCGACACGACACCCCCCGATGCCGATTTCGACCGCCTGATGTACATCGGCGAACGCATCGAGAAGGACGGCAGCCTGCCGCTCAAGGCGGGCACCTTCCAGCCGGTGACCCAGGCCAATCTGGAAGCCGCTGCTCAGGCCGCCACACCCCAGTCGGTGAGCGAAACCGTGGCCGCCTTGGAGGTGGGCAAGGTCTTCGAGCAGATCACCGCAGACGTCCTCGAAGGCGACGAGGAAGAGGTCGTGGTCAATGCCCGAAAGCTCCTCGCCCAGGGCGTCAAGGCCGGCGACATTCTCAACAAAGGCATGCTGCCGGCGATGGACGTTATCGGCACGCGCTTTAGCGACGGCACGGTCTTCATCCCGGAGGTGTTGCTCTCGGCCCGGGCCATGAACGAAGGCCTCAAGGTGCTGGATCCCTATCTCACCGGCGACAACGAGAAGCGGGGCGGCACGGTGCTCATGGGCACGGTGCTGGGCGATCTCCACGACATCGGCAAGAACATGGTGGTCAGCATGCTCAAGGGCACCGGGTACGATGTTGTCGATCTCGGCGCCAACGTTTCGACCGACGATTTCGTACAGAAATGCCTCGAACACAGGCCCGACGTGCTCGGTCTCTCGGCCTTGCTGACGACCACCATGCCGCAGATCATCGAGGTGCTGGCGGCGTTGGAAAAAGCCGGCCTGCGCCAGGACATCAAGGTCATAGTCGGCGGGGCGCCGGTCAATCAGAAATACGCCGACGACATCGGCGCCGACGGCTACGCCCAGGATGCGGGCGAAGCCGTGACCCTGACCCGACGTCTGGTCGAGGCGTAGAGGCTCCGAGTAGTGTACCATTTCGATTTTGAGGCACACACCTTTTCGCCCAAAAAATAGGCATATGGTGTGTGCCCTCATGTTTCTACCTTGGAAATCAGAAGATGAGTTTTCGATTTGCAAGGATGGGGCAATATTTCACTTTGTTGGATCTCGGACGCACACATGAATGCCTAAAAACTAGGCAGTTACGTGTGTGTGTCCCAAATTTTGCGCTAAGGCCGATAGCCCATGGCGCTCGGGCCTTTCAGGCCTTCGAGGCGGG
>NZDS01000170.1 GCA_002690215.1 Rhodospirillaceae bacterium
AGGCACGAAATCAAGATCCGCGGCGAGGGCTTCCCCCGCACCCGCCTGCGCCGCAACCGCCGCCACCCCTGGTCGCGGCGCCTGGTGGCTGAAAACCGGCTCAGCGTCGACGACCTGATCTGGCCGGTCTTCGTGGTCGAGGGCGAAAACGTGGCCGAGCCGGTGGCATCCATGCCCGGCGTCGAGCGGCTTTCTATCGACCGCCTTATCAAAGCGGCCGGCGAGGCCCGGTCCGTCGGCATTCCGCTGATGGCACTTTTCCCTTTCACCGACCCCAAGCTGAAAACGCCCGAAGGCGAGGAATCCTACAATCCCGACAATCTGGTCTGCCGTGCCGTGAGCGCCCTGAAAGAGGCCGAGCCCGAGCTCGGCGTCATGTGCGACGTGGCGCTGGATCCTTACACCAGCCACGGTCACGACGGCCTCTTGCGCGACGGCTACATCGTCAACGACGAAACCTTGGACGTGCTCTGCCGCCAGGCCCTGGTGCAAGCCCAGGCGGGCTGCGACGTCATCGCGCCCAGCGACATGATGGACGGCCGCGTGCGCGCCATCCGCGACACCCTCGACGGCGAAGGCCTCGATCGAGTGCAAATCATGGCCTACGCGGCCAAGTACGCCTCGGCCTTCTACGGCCCCTTCCGCGATGCCGTGGGCTCGGCCCCCAGCCTGGCTGGCGGCGACAAGAAGACCTACCAGATGGATCCGGCCAACAGCGACGAGGCGTTGCGCGAGGTGGCACTGGACATCGCCGAGGGCGCCGACATGGTGATGGTCAAGCCGGGCATGCCCTATCTCGACGTGGTGCGCCGGGTGAAGGACGAATTCGGTGTGCCCACTTACGCCTACCAGGTCAGCGGCGAGTACGCCATGCTGACGGCGGCGATCCAGAACGGCTGGCTCGAGGGCGATCGGGTGATGATGGAAAGCCTGCTGGCCTTCAAGCGCGCCGGCGGCGACGGGATTTTGACTTATTTCGCCATGGCAGCAGCAAAGAAATTGGCTGAGGGCTGAGGGGCCACTTCGATACCTCATCTAATATCGTTGGCGGCTTGTAACTCGCGCACGTAGCGCACGATGGCGGCGGTTTGTTCAGGCGTCATCTGGGGCTGCGGCGGCATGTTGCCGTAACCCCAGTGGTGGCTGCGCACGCCGCGCTGGACGGCGGCCAGAAAGGCCCCGTCGGCGTGATGGCCAGGCCTGTAAATGCGGTGCACCAGCGGCGGCCCCTGCAGGCTGCCGGCAGCGTGCTCGCCGTGACAGCCGGCACAATTCTCGTCGAAGGAAATTTGGCCGGTGCGGGCCAGGGGCGTGAGATTGGGGACCTTAACGACGACGGTACCGGGAGACGCCGAATGGCCCGGTGCAAAGGCCCACCACGCCACGGCCAGACCGCCGATCAGCAGCAGGGCGGCGCTGGCCAGCACCATCAGGCGTAACGCCAACATGTCTACGGGGCGTCGTGCGCCTCTCAGTCGTTGGCCGGGTCGAGCAGTGCCATCAGGCTCGAAGTATCCCAGCGGCTGCCGCCCAGGTTCTGGATCTGGGCGTAGAACTGGTCGACCAGGGCCGCCACCGGCAGACGGGCGCCGTTCTGCCGCGCCTCGTCGAGACATATCGCCAAGTCCTTGCGCATCCAGTCGACGGCGAAGCCGTGCTCGTAGTGGCCGGCCAGCATGGTCTCGTAGCGGTTCTCCATTTGCCAGGACTGGGCTGCACCCTTGGAGATGACTTCAACCACCTGGGCCACGTCGAGGCCGGCCCGCTTGCCGAAGCTGAGCGCCTCACCCAGGCCCTGGACGACACCGGCGATGCAGATCTGGTTGACCATCTTGGTCAGCTGGCCGGCCCCCGAGGGCCCCATGTGACCGACCGAACGGGCGTAGCAGTCGATCAGCGGCCGGGCGCGTTCGAAGGCCGCGGCCTCGCCCCCCACCATCACCGTGAGCACGCCGTTCTCGGCCCCGGCCTGGCCGCCCGACACCGGCGCATCGAGGAATCCCACGCCCTTTTCGCCGGCCGCCGCCGCGAGTTCGCGGGCGACCGTCGCCGAGGCAGTCGTGTTGTCTATGAAGACGCTGCCCTCGGCCAGGCCGGCAAAACCGCCATCGGGGCCGGTGGTAACACTGCGCAGGTCATCGTCGTTGCCGACGCAGGAGAAGACGAAGTTGGCGCCTGCGGCCGCCTCAGCCGGGGTCGCGGCCCGGCTGCCCCCATGTTCGGCAACCCATGCCTCGGCCTTGGCGGCGGTGCGATTGTAGACCATCACCTGGTGACCCGCCGCGGCCAAGTGCCCGGCCATGGGATAGCCCATGACGCCCAGTCCGATAAAGGCAACATTCTCGCTCATCTCGTCGCTCCCCTTGCGCCTCGCCTGAATTCGCTCTCGCTCTGATCTAACTAAAATCGGGGTCGGAGTCGAATATCCCGAATATCGGAAATAGGGGTCAGACCCCAATTTTCGATTTTCCGCTCCTTTTCTGCTGCCGCCCCCGGGGGCGACGGGATTCCAGCCCTAAACCTTTCATAGGTAAGGGCAGAACAACACCAGCCAATTCGCCAGGGAGATCCACCATGCCTCGCCGTCCCCGCCTCGTCCTACCCGGACAACCGCTGCATATCGTTCAGCGCGGACACAACGGCACCGCCATATTCCGTTGCCCATCCGACTATCGGGTTTATCTCCGCCATCTGGCCCGGGCCAACGATCACGGGGACTGCGCCGTCCACGCCTACGTGCTGATGAGCAACCATGTGCATCTTGTGGTCACGCCCGCGTGCAGAACAGCCGCCTCGCGCTTGATGAAATCTCTGGGGCAAAGCTATGTGCGCTACGTCAACGATCGCTACCAACGCCGCGGTACTTTGTGGCAAGACCGCTTCTACTCTTGCCTGATCGACAGTGAGGCCTATTTGCTGGCCTGCTACCGCTACGTCGAACGCAACCCGGTGCGGGCGGGCATGGTGGCGGATGCGGCCGACTACCCTTGGTCGAGCTATGGCTGGCATGGCTACGGCGAGGTCAACCCTCTGATCAACGATCATCCGCTCTATGAAGCGCTGGGGTCGCAGCCGGTCGAGCGCCAGCGAGTCTATCGGCAGTTCCTTAGCGCAGGCGCCGTTGACCGGGCCGTGGTGGTGTTGCGCGAGGCCACCAGACGCGGAACTGCGGCGGCCAGCGTCAATTTCAAACGCCGCCTCGAGGCGGAATTGGGTTACTCGCTGGAGCGCCGTCAAGCCGGTCGACCGCGCCGGTCCAGCAAAAACCCGTCGCCGGAATTTGGGATCTCGAAAATTGGGGTCTGATCTCGAAAATTGGGGTCTGACCCCAATTTTTTGATATATTCTGACCCGTAGTTTCCGAATAATTGGGGTCCGAATAATTGGGGTCTGACCCCAAAAAACATCGGGCGAGTTCGTTTCGGGGAGGGAATTCCGTGACTTGGTTGCTGCGTGGCCTTATCGGCCTGATTGCCATCATCGTCATTGTCTTGGGCGGCGGCTATGTCTGGCTGCGGGGCTCGTTGCCCGAACTATCTGGCAAGATCGCGGTGGCCGGCCTAAACGGGCGCGTCGAGATCGTCCGCGACCGCCACGCCGTGCCCCACATCTATGCCGCCTCCGTTGCCGACGCCGCTTTTGGTCTGGGCTACGCTCATGCCCAGGACCGGCTGTGGCAGATGGAAATGAGCCGCCGCGTCGGCGCCGGCCGGCTTTCCGAAGTGGTCGGCCCGCCTGGCCTCGGCATCGACCGCTTCCTGCGCACCCTCAGCGTCTACCACTTCGCCGAAAGCGCTGTGGCCGGGCTGGACGGCGCCACCCGGACCCAGCTCGAGGCCTATGCCGCGGGCGTCAACTCCTTCCTGGAAACCCGATCGGGTCCGCTGCCACCCGAGTTCCTCATCCTGGGGCACGCACCGGAACCTTGGCGGCCGGCCGATTCGCTGGTCTGGGCCAAAATGATGGCGTGGGATCTGGGAGCCAACTGGCGCAACGAATTGCTACGCTCGCGCCTGGCCACCAAGGGCAAGTTGACGGCCCGGCAGATCAGCGAGCTCTACCCACCCTATCCTGGCGATGCGCCGGTGGCATTGCCCGACCTGGCCGAACTTTACCGCAAGCTTCCGCTAGAAAGCCTCTGGGCCGCCCTACCGTCCGGGCCTGATCGTGCCAACGGCTCCAACAACTGGGTGGTGTCTGGCCAGCGCACGGAAAGCGGCAAGCCGCTGCTCGCCAATGACCCTCACCTCGGCCTGAGCGCGCCCTCGGTTTGGTATTTCGCCCACCTGGAGGCACCCGGCCTGAAGGTCATCGGCACCACGCTGCCTGGTATTCCGGCTGTCGTGCTGGGGCGCAATGAGCGCATCGCCTGGGGTTTCACCAATACCGGGCCCGACGTTCAGGACCTGTTCATCGAAAAGCTCGACCCCCAGAATCCCGGCGCTTACCTCACGCCAAACGGCCCCCGGCCCTTCCAGGTACGGCGCGAAGTCATCAAGGTCAAGGACGCCGAACCGGTCACGCTCGACGTGCGCCTGACGCGTCACGGGCCGGTGATCTCGGATGTCTCGGAGCAGGCTGCCGAGGTCGCCTCCGGTCCCTTCGTGCTGGCCATGGCCTGGACGGCGCTTAGCGCCACCGACACCACGGCCCAGGCGCTGGTGAGGATGAACGGGGCCGGCAACTGGTCCGAATTCGTTGCAGCGCTGCGCCACTTCCAGGTGCCGCAACAGAACATCGTCTACGCCGACGTCGACGGCAACATCGGCTACTACGCCCCTGCCAGAGTGCCGCTGCGCAGCCCTGAGAACGACGTCGGTGGCATGATGCCGGTGCCGGGCTGGCAGGCCAAATACGACTGGCAAGGCTTCGTGCCCTTCGAGGAACTGCCTCAAGCCTTCAATCCGGCCCGCGGTCACGTCGCCACCGCCAACCACAAGATCGTGCCGCCGGGCTATCGCCATTTTCTGACCCGTGAATGGGCACCGCCCTACCGGGCGCGACGCATCGAGGAATTGCTGGCAGCCAGCGAACGTCACTCGATCGATAGCTTCCAGCGCTTGCAGATGGACGACACTTCGTTGCTGGCCCGCGACTTCCTGCCGCTGATGCGGCCGGCTTTGGCCCAAGCCAAGGTGGCGGACCAGGTCAAGGCCATGATGGCGTCCTGGGACGGCAGCATGGCGCACGACCGCCCCGAGCCGCTGCTCTTCGCCGCCTGGTACCGCGAACTGACGCGGCTGGTGGCTGCTGACGAACTGGGCGAACTGTTCAAGGACTACTGGGGTCAACGGCCGCTATTCATGATGAATGTGCTAAGCGGCCAACAGCATTGGTGCGACGACATCACCACGCCGGCCGCGGAAAGCTGCACCGAGATTGTCGCCAAAGCCGTGGAACAGGCCGTCGCCGGTCTCGCCGAAGCCTGGGGCGACGATCCCACGGCCTGGCGTTGGGGCCAAGCCCACCAGGCCCATTCAGCGCACCGGCCCTTCAGCAAGCAGCCCGTCCTGGGCGATTTATTCGACCTCCGGCTGGCCAATTCCGGCGGCACCTATACCGTTAACGCGGCACGCTACCGAATCGCCAACACCGAGGCGCCATTCGACAACTACCACGGCCCCTCGCTGCGGGCCATCTACGACCTGTCGCAGCCCGACCGCTCGCTTTACATCCACACCACCGGCCAATCGGGCAACCTCCTGTCGCCTCACTATGGTGATTTCGCTGCACGCTGGCGCGACGGCGAATTCATCGCCATGACCATGCAGCGTAACGAGATCGAGGCCGGGGCCCTGGGAACCCTGGTGCTGCAACCGAAATAAGAAGGAATGCGCCGATCAGCCGGTGGCGCCCACCAATTGGTGGTAATCGCCGGCCCAGAACACCAGTGGCGCCCCGGGACGCTCAGCCAAAGCCTCTACCCGGCCGACGATGATAACGTGATCACCACCGTCGTGGCTGGTCTCAAAACGGCACTCGAAATGAGCCAGGGCGCCGACTATCAGCGGCACCTCGGTGTTATCCTGATCGCAGGCCAGACCGCACCAGGGATCGTCGGAGACAGCGAAACGGCGCGAAAGCTCCTGCTGATCCGCCGCCAGCACGTTGACGGCAAAGCGCCCGGCGGCAAGAAAATCGGCCAGACGGCGACTCGAACGAGCCATACTGAACAGCACCAACGGCGGCTCCAACGAGACCGAACTGAAGGAATTGATGGTGATGCCCTGTGGTTTGCCACCGACATCGCGGCAGGTAGCCACGGCGACGCCCGTGGCGAAACGGCCCAACACCTGGCGCAGGCGTGTTTGCTCCAAATCCAAAGCCATTCTCCCTTCACGAAGGCGCCTCGGCGCTTCGCTTTGTGGCCTACAGCGGCGCAACCGCGCCCGGCTAATACGATATATTTTGTTCGCCAAGGCCAGTCGTCCATTGATGATCGTCCGAAGACGGGTTAGAAACCTTGAAAAGTCAGTGAAAATGAGAATCTTTTCGCATGAGGCACGGTTCCTGGCGTTAGTCTGGGATCAGCGCGTTATGGGGCGTTGGGAGACCTTCTGAGACTGCGCACCAGCGTTGGGATGCGGGTTCGACGCCAGACGGCTGAGCGCCCGCGGATGGGGAATTTGGGAACGCGGGAGTCCGAACGGTAAATGTTCTTCATTGTCGGATTTGCCATCGTGCTCGGTTCGGTGTTGGGCGGCTACCTGCCGCACGGCAGCATCGGCGTGCTGATCCAGCCCCTCGAGGTACTGATCATCCTCGGCGCCGCCATCGGTGCCTTCATCATTTCCAATCCCAAGTCGATCCTGGCCGGCGTCGGCAAGCATTTCTCGCGGGTGCTCAAGGGGCCACCGCACGACCGCGATACCTACCTCGAACTCCTGACCATGCTCTACACCATCTTCCGCCTGATCAAATCGAAGGGCATGCTGGCGCTGGAGCCCCACCTCGAGACGCCGGAGGACAGCCCGCTCTTCCAGCCTTACCCGATCTTCCTCAGCAACCACCACGCCACGGAGTTCCTCTGCGACTACCTGCGCCTGATGACCATGGGCACCGATAATCCCAACGAAGTGGAGACGCTCCTCGACATCGACATCGAGACCCACCACAAGGAAGCCCACACCATCGCCCATTCCATCACCCTGATGTCGGACGGCCTGCCCGCCTTCGGCATCGTCGCCGCGGTGCTTGGCGTCATCGTCACCATGGGCAGCATCACCGAGCCGCCCGAGGTGTTGGGAACACTGATCGGCGGCGCCCTGGTGGGGACCTTTCTCGGCATCCTCTTTGCCTATGGCCTGGTCGGCCCCATCGGCGTCTCGCTGGGTCACTACGCCGATGCCGATAGCAAGTATTTCGAGTGTATGAAGGCGGGATTGCTGGCCCACATGAGCGGCTACGCACCGGCCGTATCCATCGAATTTACGCGCAAGACCCTGTTCAGCCACGTGCGGCCAACATTTATGGAACTCGAAGAGGCGGTGCAGGAAGCACCGGCAGCGGAGTAAACGACCATGGCGGAAGGATCATCCGGCGTCGGCCCGCCGATCATCAAAAAGGTCAAGAAGATCACCGGTGGCGGCCACCACGGCGGCGCCTGGAAAGTGGCCTACGCCGACTTCGTCACCGCCATGATGGCCTTCTTCCTGTTGCTCTGGCTGCTCAATGTCACCACCGACGAACAAAAGAGCGGCATCGCCGACTATTTCCAGCCCACCATCGCCAGCCTGTCGCGCAGTGGCGCCGGCGGCGTCGGCGGTGGCCTGACGATCTCCAAGGAAGGCGCCAAGACCTCCGATAACGCCCCCACTGTGGTGGTCGAACTGGCGCCGCCCTCGTTCGAGCCGCCCCCGGAGGGTCAGGCCACGGATTCCCAACTCGAGGAATACAAGGCGCAGAAGGAGCAGGACGCCTTCGAGGCCGCCCAGATCAAGCTCGAGGCGGCGATGGAAGAATCGCCGGAGATGCAGGAGTTCCAGGAGAACATCCAGGTCGATATGACCGACGAAGGCATGCGCATCCAGATCGTCGACCAGGAGGGCGGCTCGATGTTCAAAAGCGGCAGCGCCGAGATGGCAGCCAGCACCAGGAAGGTGCTGTCGCAGATCGCTAAGGTGATCCAACGGCTGCCCAACTCGATCTCTATTGCTGGCCACACCGACGCCTCACCCTTCGACCGCCGCGGCTACACCAACTGGGAGCTTTCGACCGACCGCGCCAACGCCAGCCGCCGCGCCCTGGTCAGTGCCGGGGTCGAGCTTGAACGCGTAGTCAAAGTCATCGGCCACGCCGACATGGAGCCGCTGACGCCGGAAGACCCGTTCGCCGTCCAGAATCGGCGCATCAGTATCGTGCTGCTGCGCGAGGTACCGGTGCTGCCGCCCGAGTTGCAAAAAAAGAGATAGCGCCAAGTCTCTTCCGACCCCACCTATTGCTGATCCAGCCGGTAAAACAGCCTGGAGGGAGGAAGTTGGAGACGCCACCAGATCGACCCGGCAAGCCGCCGCGATCCGCGTCCGTAACGCTCGGATCCGGCGGCCTCGACGAGGCGCTTGGCGAGGGCTCAAAGGCTACCTTTTGGAATACCCTTGGGAGCGACGGCGGAGTTGAGTTTCCCGCCATCCTGTTCGACGGCATCGTGGTGCGGCGCGTAGCCGGCTACCTTGTCGACCTGATCCTGTTGGGCGTTATCTGGTGGGCTCTAGCAGCCGCCGCCTCGGTGCTCGGCCTCATCACTTTCGGACTGACGGTACCGCTGACGGCGCTGGCTCTGGCACTGGTGCCCCTGGCCTATCACACCTTGACCATTGGCGGGCCCTGGTCGGCCACTCCAGGCATGCGGCTGTTGGGACTGCAGGTGCGCACTCTGGGCGGCCAACGCCCCGACTTCGGCCGTGCCGCTATCCAAACCGTGGTTTTCTACGTCACAGTCGGCGCCACCAGTTGGCTGGTGCTGCTGTTGGCGCTGCTCAATAACCGCGGCCGCACGCTGCACGACTTTCTCAGCGGCCTGGTCGTCCTGCGCCTGATGCCGGCACCGGACTAGGCGCCCTTGGCAAGCACTGCCGGGCTGCGCATAGTAGCGGCCATGGGCGATTCCAGCATTCCGCCGCAGGCTGCGGCTCCGGCAACCGTTGACTTCAGCGACCCGCGAATCTACCGCCACTGGTGCCGCGACATCATCCGCTTTGCCGACCTCGATGCCGGTGGCCATGTCAACAACACTTCCTTCGCCACGTTTTTCGAAACCGGCAGGGTAGCTTTTTTTGCCGACGCCCGGGGCCGCGGCCGGGCGGCGCACGATCCGGTTTTGGCTGTGCGCCTGACCTTTGAGCTCAAGAGCGAACTCTTCTATCCCGGCGAGGTCGATATCGCCACCATGGTGACGCACATCGGTAACAGTTCGCTGACCCTGAACCAGGCCCTCTTCGAAGCCGGCCGGTGCGCCGCTACCGCCGAGTGCATCATGGTCGTGGTCGATCCCGTGGGGCGCAAACCCATGCGGATTCCCGACGCGCTACGCCAAAGCATGCTCGATGTCGCAGGATGAGGACCCGGCAGCACAATCTTGCCGCGGTGGTGGTTTCGCGCTAGCTAATGGTATGGGACCGCTTGTCGGCTCCCGAATTCGACTGGAGACAACGGCCCAGCCATGAAACCAGCTCTCGACACCGGACCCAGGAGGTTCTTCGCGACGCCGCGGACGTCGTGTCCCTACCTTGACGACCGGCTTGAGCGCAAGGTCTTCACCGAGCTGGTGGGAAACGAAGCAGCGGATCTGCACGACGCCCTGGCGACGGCCGGCTTCCGGCGCAGCCAGAACATCATCTACAAGCCCTTGTGCGACGGCTGCGCCGCCTGTGTTCCGGTTCGCGTTCGCTCGATCGAGTTTCGGCCGCGACGCTGGATGCGCCGGGTCAGCAAACGCAATGCCGACCTGGTGGCCCGAATCGGGCCGCCGGTTGCCACGCAGGAACAGTTTGCCCTCTTCCGCCGCTACCTGGCGTGGCGCCACGATGACGGTGGCATGGCGGACATGAACTATGCCGAGTACCGCAGCATGGTCGAGGACACGCCCATCGTCACCCGCCTGATCGAGTACCGCGACGCCGCGGGTGAGTTGCAAGGGGGATGCCTCACCGATTTGATGGCGGACGGCCTGTCGCTGGTCTATAGCTTCTTTGCGCCGGAGCGCAACGACAGCAGTCCTGGCTCGGCCATCATACTCTGGCACATCGACTGGGCTCGCTCACTGGGACTGCCCTTCGTCTATCTCGGCTATTGGATCGCCGATAGCCCGAAGATGGCCTACAAGATCCGCTTTGCGCCGCTCGAGGTGCTGGGCCGCGAGGGCTGGGAGAGGCGCTGAACCCAGTTCGGCACACAAAGTCCACAAGGAGGAGCACGGGGATGAAACGACGCCAATTGCTCAAGGCGGCGTTAGGCGGAGCTGTTACGGCAGCGGCTGCGGGTTCGGGAGCCGCACCGGCGCTGGCCCAGGGCCGGCGCGAATTGTCCATGGTCACCACTTGGCCCCGGAATTTTCCCGGCCTGGGCACTTCGGCGGAACGGCTGGCCCGGCGCATCACGGCAGCTAGCGACGGTACTTTGGAGGTCCGCGTCTTTGGTGCCGGCGAGAGGCTGGCGCCTTTCGACTCCTTCGCCGCTGTATCACGTGGCGAGGTCGACATGTACCACGCCCACGAGCACTATTGGGTCGGCCAGTCACCGGCCTTCGCCTTTTTCGCCGCCGTTCCCTTCGGCCTGACGGCGACCGAGATGAACGCCTGGATTTACTGGCAC
Source organism: Rhodospirillaceae bacterium (assembly GCA_002690215.1). Lineage (GTDB taxonomy): Bacteria > Pseudomonadota > Alphaproteobacteria > UBA2966 > UBA2966. The sequence goes on from NZDS01000170.1 coordinate 10,810, forward strand.
GGCGGCCAGGCACTGTGGGACGAGCTGGGCGCCGGGCACAACATCAAGCCCCTGCTGGCCGGCAACACGGGCGCCCAGATGGGCGGCTGGTTCGGCCGCGAGATCGCCGGGCTGGAGGATCTGAACGGCCTGCGCTTCCGCATCCCCGGACTAGGTGGCGAAGTGCTGCGGCGCCTCGGCGCCAAGGCCGTGAACCTGCCCGGTGGCGAGATATTCCCGGCGCTGCAGTCCGGAAAAATAGACGGCACGGAATGGCTGGGTCCTTGGAACGATCTGGCTTTCGGCTTCCACCGAGTGGTGCGGAACTACTACTACCCTGGTTTTCACGAGCCCGGCACGGCCCTTGCGCTGGGTCTCAACAAGAAGCTTTGGGATGGCCTCGGCGAATCCCAGCGCCAAATCATCAGCCACGCCTGCGCCGCGGAAAACGCCATCACGCTAGCCGAGTTCGACACCATGAACGCGGCGGCGCTGGAAATACTGACTTACCGTCATGGCGTGCAACTCAGACGCCTGCCCAACGAGGTGCTCAGAGCCATGGGCCGCACCTCAGGCGAGGTGGTGGCGGAATTCGGGGCCGGTGACCCCCTGTCGAAGCGCATCTACCGAAGCTTCATCAAGGCCCGCAAAGCGGCCATCGGCTGGTCGAAATACGGTCAGCGCAGCTTCAATGAAGCCCGCGCACTTCGTTTCAAATACAGTGATTAGAGAAATGCGGGCTAGAGCGTTCTGTGAATAGGCCGAATCGACCAAGGGGATTCCCAAGAGTCATAATTTGTGATTCAAGATGTTAGCTGGAGAAGGAGGCTGGCATG
>NZDS01000171.1 GCA_002690215.1 Rhodospirillaceae bacterium
ACGGGAGCGACCGCGACCCGCCGCTACTGCGGCGCGCCCGCGCAGGCAGCGGACCGCAGGTCCGCCGCCGTGAGCGACAAAAAGCAACGGGAGCGACCGCGACCCGCCGCTACTGCGGCGCGCCCGCGCAGGCGTGGGCCGTCAGGTCCACTGCCGTGAGCGACAAGAATCCCTACCTCTCATAACCGGCCAGGCGGCGGATGATGACCAGGCGGCGGCGGGCGTGATGGCGGCGCTGGGCGGTGAGCGTGGCGATGGCCTCGAGATCTTGACCCAGAGGCCGGCCCGCGGCGAGGTTGTCGATGGCGGCTGCCAGGGCTTCCAGCACTTGATCCTCGACGTCGAAGGACTGGGCGTAGATGGCCAGGCCGAGGAAAAGCTGGCGACGGGCGTCGTTGCCCAGGGTGGAGCTCACTTGTACCACTTCCAGTGCCTGGTTGGTCGTCGTCCGCCCTTCCGCCACCGCCCGGTGCCCCGCCGCCAGTTGGCGGCGGGCGCTGGCGACCACGGCCGCCGCATCCTGCCCGGCCGCGCCAAGGCGCCCGAGCACGGCATCATAGAGGTCGATGAGGGCCGCGCTGGCGGCGCTGGCGGAGTCGAGCAAATGGCGTTGCGGGTGGGCCGCTGGCAGGCCGGCTACTCTTAAGCGCCAGAACGCAAGCTCGGCCCGAAGGCGGGCTCTTTGGCCCTGGCGCAGGCGTATGGCGACCTCCGTCACCGTTGCTTGGCCCGCCAAGACGCCCTGAAAGAGCACAACCGAATCCGTGGCCGCCTGACGCACCTCGGCCTCGAGCTGGCGCAAGTTGTCGAGCCCACGGCCGGCAGCGGCGTCGAGCGCCGCTTCGCCGGTCGTCGCAGCGGCTGGCCGGGCGGCGGCGTGTGCTTCGAGGATCCAGGTCAGTGCCTGGTCACCGTCGCGGCGTTCGCGCTTAGCCGCATCGGCTGTCAGGGATCGGTCAAAAAGCGCGGCGCTGTTGTGGTCCATGCCGGCCAGGCCGTCGAGTGCTGTCAGCAGCCAGTGGTGGGCCGCAGCGTAACGTTCGAGCCAGGCGGCGAAGAGCCGGTGGGCAGGTACGGATAGCGTCTCTTGATTGCCAGGCGGATCCGTTTTCGTGCCGCCGGGAGGCGGCGGTAGTGGCAAGCTGGCGACCTCGCCGCGCACGTTGGTCGACCAGCGCTTGGCGTTGCTCGAGACCGTGAACCCCTCGGGTGTCGTTTCCGCCAGGTCCAGGCTGTTGCGGCCGATGGTCCAGAGTGAGCGCTTGGCCCGCAGAATGGTGACCGCTCCTTGAAAGTGAGCCTCGCAGGTCAGGTGGCTGTCGGCCACGGCGCAGCGGCCGGTGACATCAACCGTGAAATGGCGCGGTGCATCACGCTGCGGCCGGCAGCCGCGTTTGAAGCTCCGCGCAAGTTGCCAACTGCCCTGCAGGCGGTAAACGTGCTGGTCGGGCGGACGGGTGATTTCGAAACTGCCGTCGCCGCTGAAGCGGCTGCAAGCGGCGTCGATCTCCTGCGTCGTTTTCCAGGTGCCGATCAGGCGGGCGTCGTTGTGGGCCTGGCGCACGGTCTGGGCCGCAGCCGGCAGGGCCACGGCGAGCATCAGGGCAGACAAAAGAACGCGGCGATTCATGGCACCAATTGTTGACCGGTGGCGCTCTAGCGGCAAGCCGGCAGGTCACTATCGCCGGCAATACGATTCAGTTTTTGGTGTCTGAAATCTTCAACACCAGCTTGCCGAGTGCCCGACGGTCCAATTGTTGGCGCAGCACTGTCGCAGCCTCGGCCAGCGGCCGGATGGATACTGGCGCCGGGCTGAGGCGGCCTTGTGCTATCCAAGCCGCTGCCTCGCGCTCGATGGCCATGGCGTAGTCATGGTTCTGCCGCCGGTTGGCGCCCCAGTCGACGCCGACGATCTGGCACTGCTTGAGCAGCGGGATGTTGAGCCCAACCTTGGGGATGGTGCCGCTGGCGAAACCCACCACGAGATGACGGCCGCCCCACGACAAACTCCGCATGGCGGCTTCGGCTGCGCTGCCGCCGACCGGGTCCCAAACCATCTGCAGGCCACTCTCGGCCGTCAGCTCTCGCAATTCCTGTCGCCAGTCTTCGCCGCCGTAGTCGACCGCCGCCTCAGCACCCGAGGCTAGCGCCAGCTCACGCTTTTCGGCGCTCGAGGCGGCGGCGATGATGCGGGCGCCGAGCGCCTTGGCCACCGCCATGGCGGCCAGGCCGACACCGCCTGCGGCACCCAGCACCAGGAGCGTTTCGCCCGCCTCGAGTCCGCCCCGATCGCGCAGGCCATGCAGCGCCGTAGCGTGGTTGAGAAGAAAGCCCGCGGCCTCGGTGTCGTCCAGGTTGTCGGGTGTCGCTACACATAGCGCAGCTGGCTGTATCAGCTTCTCGCCGAATGCACCGGTGCTGGCCATGCCCATCACGCGGGCGCCGACGGTCCATTCTTCGACGCCGCTGCCCAGTGCAGTCACGGCGCCGGCAAATTCGCTGCCCGGTACGTGGGGCAGCGGAGGCTTTTCCTGATAGAGCCCTTGCACCATCAACCCATCGACGTACCCCACGCCGGCCGCCCGTACCGCTACCTGGACCTCGCCCGGCCCGGGCTGTGGCTCGTCGATGTCGGCTAGGACCAAATCCTCGGGGGGACCGAAGCGCCGGCACAAGATCGCTTTCATCGGGGTCTCCTGAAACCGCTCCCGGCTATGATTTTGATGGGGCCGAGGCCCTCAGGCGGCGACCAGGGGCTCGGCGGTGCCCATTTCCTCCTGCAGGCAGGAGACGATCTCGCCGTGGCTGGCACCGGCGGCGGCGGCCTCGACGACGTGTTCGAAGATGTTGAGGTCGTCGCTGCCAGCGGCCCGGGCCAGGGCGCCCAGTGACTGGCGCAGTTTGCCCTGGTCGCGCCCCGCCTTGAAGCCGCCCAGCCTGGTGATCAGTTTCTCGATGACGTCCGGCACCGGGCGTTCCAACGAGGCCGCGGCATCGCCACCGTCTTCGAGCTGGTAGGCATTGACGCCGACCACGAGCTCTTCGCCGCTTTCCAGCTTTTGGTGGTGATCCAGCGCCGAGCGGCCGATCATGTCCTGGATCAGGCCGTCCTCTGTGGCCTGGTACATGCCACCGGCGGCGTCGATGGTGGCGATGATGTCGGCAATCTTGGCTTCCATCTCGTCGGTCAAGGCTTCGACATAATAGGATCCGCCGAGCGGATCGATAACGTCCGCCAGGTGGGCCTCGTCGCGCAAGATGTTGGCGGTGCTGACGGCCACTCGGGCAGCGTCCTCGGTGGGTGCGCTGACGGCCTCGTCGTAGCCGTTGAGGTGCAACGACTGCAGGCCGCCGAAGATCCCGGCCATGCCCTGGACGGCGGTGCGGGCGATGTTGTTGTAGGGCTGCTGGCGGGTGAGATCGGCGCCCGAGGTTTGGGCATGGAACTTGAACCGCTGCGAACGGGTGTCGCGGGCGCCCAGGCGCTCACGTGTCAGCTTGGCCCAGAGGCGGCGTCCGGCGCGAAACTTGGCGATCTCTTCGAAGAAGCTGATGGAGATGTCGAAGAAGAAAGTCAGCCGTGGCAGGAAGATATCCGGATCGAGGCCGGCGGCGATCACGTCTTCGGCGATCTGCAGGCCGGCGGCGATGGTGAAAGCCATGGACTCGGCGGGGCTGGCGCCGGCCTGCTGAGTGTGCTGGCCAACCGCCGAAATGGGGTTCCAGAGCGGCAGATGCTGGTTGCAGAAGATCACGTGGTCGGTTAGCACGCGCCGCGCCGCAGCCAGCGGCAGGCGCGAATACATATGCAGCGCCGCCCAGTGCGAGAGGTAGTCGCTTTGGTTCGAGGTGCCGGCGATCTGCGACCAGGGTATGCCACGCTCGCGGGCCAGGGCGAGCAGCATGGCGAGCAGCGTGAAGGGCTCGGAATCGTTGAAGCCGATCGAGATATCGCCGATGTCGACGCCCTCGAGCGCGATCTCCATGTCCTCCAGCGTGTTGACGATAGTGCCGCAGGTGCCCAGCAGCAGCGGATCGACCTGGTCGGCGTCGAAACCGCGCATGAAGGAATTGCACATGACGATGTTGAGCGCGTTGGCGCCTGCCGCCAGCATGTGCTGTAGGCGTTCGTTGTAGTCCTGAGGTGTGCCGTGGCCGACGAGCTGGCGTTGGCTCCAGGTCCGGCCGCGGTGCATGCTGGCATAGACACCACGGGTCATCGGCGCCTGACCGGGATAACCCAGCGCCTCGGCGTAGCGCTCGTCGTTCCAGTCTTCGTCGGTATAGAGGGGCTTGACGGCAATGCCCGAGCGGTTGCGGCGCTCGCGCTCCTCACCCATGGCCTGATCGTAGGAGCTCTGCCAGTCCTGCCGGGCGCTGGCCGATTTCTTTTTGTTGTCCATGATACCTCACCCGCTGTCGTCTGCTGCTACCCCCCTTCAGGCTTACCACAGAATCGGCAAACCAACTGCCAAACGAACGCTCGTTCGGTAGAACGCTAACATTAGCCGCCAGCCGAGGCAAGCCCCGACAGCTCGGACCTACCAGACGCTGCTGTTTTCTACCACCAGGGCGAAGCGGTCCGACAGCGCCACCAGCTCGGCCCGGTGCAATTCCGCTGCGGCCACCACACCGCCGCCGCCGTCGGGCAGATCGCGAGTGGCGCAGGCCGTACCGACGACCGTAGAGGCATAGCCGAGATCGAGCGCCGCCCACACCGTCGAGGAGATGCACATGTGCGTCTGGAAGCCGGCGAAGACGAGTTGCTTGCGCTCCAGGCCCTCCAGCGTCTGATGCAAATCCGTGCCGGCAAAGGCGTTGGGCAACGCCTTTTCGATGCAGCTTTCGCCGGCCACTGCCGCCACCTCATCGGCCTCGGCGAAGTAGGGCCCCTCGGGATCGAAGGCACCGCCGCCGGGCCGTCCGCGATGCACCACGTGGACCACCGGCGCCCCGGCCGCCCGTGCTGCCGCCAGCAGCTTGCCGGCCTCGGCCAGCGCCGGCCCGACTCCGTTGGGGGGCAGCGCACCGTCGACGTATTCGCGCTGACAATCGATCAACACCAGCGCCGTCTCTCCGAGCGGCGGCGGTTCAGACGGCGCTCCGGCCATCTGCATCAGGGTGCGGGGCAAATCACCTTCGCGCGAGGTGCTCATATCGTTCTCCTTACCAAAAGGCCGCCCGTGGCGTTATTCGACGGTAACAGATTTGGCGAGGTTGCGGGGTTGGTCGACGTCGGTGCCTTTGATCACGGCCACGTGGTAGGCCAGTAATTGCACCGGGATGGCGTAGAGGATCGGGGCCACGAAGGGGTCGACGGCGGGCAGCTCGACGGTGTGCTTGGCCAATTCGCCCAGCGCCTTGATGCCGGCAGCGTCGCTGAGGAAGACGACGTGTGCGCCGCGGGCGATGATCTCTTCCATGTTGGAGGCGGTTTTTTCGAACAGCGGGTCCGAGGGCGCCATGACGATCACCGGCACCGATTCGTCGATCAACGCGATGGGACCGTGCTTGAGCTCGCCTGCGGCAAAGCCCTCGGCGTGGATATAGGAGATTTCCTTGAGCTTGAGCGCGCCCTCCAGCGCCACCGGATAGGAAGGGCCGCGGCCGATGTAAAGGATGTCGCGAGCCTCGGCCAGCTCGTGGGCCAGCGCCTGCAGGGCTTCGTCGTGATTGAGCACTTCGGAAGCCCGCGCCGGCACTTCGGCGATGGCTTTCGAGAGTTCCTCCTCGCGGGCGTGGTCGATGCTGCCACGGGCAGAGGCCGCGGCGATCACCAGGCAGGCGAGGGTGACGAGCTGGCAAGTGAAGGCCTTGGTCGAGGCGACGCCGATCTCCGGGCCGGCGTGGGTGTCCAGCACCAGGTCGGATTCCCGCGCCATGCTGCTTTCGCTGACGTTGACGATGCTGGCCACGTGCTGGCCCTGCTCTCGGGCATAGCGCAAGGCCGCCAGGGTGTCGGCGGTCTCGCCCGACTGTGAAATGAAAAGCGCCAGGCCGCCGGCCGGCATGGCCGCCGCGCGGTAGCGGAATTCCGAGGCGATGTCGATCTCGACGCTCAGTCCGGCCACCTGCTCGAACCAGTACTTGGCCACCATGGCGGCATAGAACGAAGTGCCGCACGCGACGATGGTGACCTTGGGCAGCTGGGCGAAGTCGAAAGGCAGCTCAGGAAGCTGGATCGAGCGGCTGGCCGGGTTGAAATAGGCGTTGAGGGTGTCGCCGATAACCGTCGGCTGCTCGTAGATCTCCTTGAGCATGAAGTGGCGATGATTGCCCTTGCCCACCAGGGCGCCGCTCAGCGCCGTGGTCTTGACCTCGCGCTCGACCGGCTGGCCGTCGGCCGTGCGCACCTCGGCGCCACCACGGTCGATGACCACCCAGTCGCCTTCTTCGAGGTAAGTGATGCGGTCGGTCAGCGAGGCCAGCGCGAGCGCATCGGAGCCGAGGAACATCTCGCCCTCACCCCAGCCCACCACCAGCGGGCTACCGAGCCGTGCTCCGATCATCAAATCGTGCTCTCCGGCAAAGATGATGGCCAGCGCGAAGGCGCCGTGCAGGCGTTTCAACGCCTCATGCGTCGCCGCCACCGGATCCAAGCCGCGATCCAGGTGTGCCGTAATGAGCTGTGCCACAGCCTCGGTATCGGTGTCGGTGACGAAGTCATAGCCCGCGGCCACCAGTTCCTCGCGCAGCTCACGGTAGTTCTCGATGATGCCGTTATGCACGATCGCCACCCGCGCCGTGGCATGGGGGTGGGCGTTCTTTTCGTTGGGCACGCCGTGGGTGGCCCAACGGGTATGACCGATGCCGATGGTGCCGGCCAACGGCTGGTCGTCCAAGAGGCCACTCAGGTTGCCGAGTTTGCCTTCGGCCCGGCGGCGCTCGATCGAGCCGTTGACCAAGGTGGCGACGCCGGCTGAGTCGTAGCCTCGGTATTCCAGTCGCCTGAGGCCGGCCAGCAAGATGGGCGCAGCCTTGGCCTCGCCGATGACACCGAGGATGCCGCACATGCGCTAGTCGCCCTTCTTGCTCGCCCGGAAGCGGCCGGCCCAGCCTTCTCGCCCGGTCTGCGGCGCTCGGGTAACGGCCAGGGCGTCGGCCTCGACATCCTTGGTGATGGCGCTGCCGGCACCAACGATGGCGCCGTCACCGATCTTGACGGGTGCCACCAGAGCCGTGTTCGAACCGATAAAGGCGCCGGCGCCGATGTCGGTGAAGGCCTTGTCGAAACCGTCGTAGTTGCAGGTGATGGTGCCGGCGCCGACGTTGGCGCGCTCACCCACGCGGGCGTCACCGATGTAGGTCAGGTGGTTGACTTTGGCGCCGGCCTCGATGCTGGATTTCTTGACTTCGACGAAGTTGCCCACTCGGGCACCGGGGCCGATCTCGGTCTCGGGGCGGAGGCGGGCAAAGGGGCCGATGGTGGCGCCGGCCGCCACACGGGCGCCCTCGATATGGCTGAACGCCTTGACTGTGACGCCGTCGCCGATCTCGGTGCCGGGGCCGAAGAAGACTTGGGGCTCGACCACCACGTCGCGGCCGAGCTTTGTATCGAAACTGAAGAAGACGCTGTCGGGATCGAGCAATGTTGCTCCTGCCGCCATGGCGGCGGCCCGCAGGCGGCTCTGCACAGCCGCTTCCGCGAGCGCCAGTTCGGCTCGTGAGTTGACGCCCAGGACTTCCTCGGGATCGCCCTCGACAAACGTGCAGCCCAGGCCACGGGCGTGGGCCACGGCGACCATATCGGTGAGGTAGTACTCCTGTTTTGCGTTGTCGTTGCCGACTCCGTCCAGGAGCTCGAACAGAAGTGCGCCATCCGCCGCCACCACGCCTGAGTTGCACAGCGGCAGCGCCCGCGTGGCGGCGTCGGCGTCGCGCCATTCGACGATCGCCTCGAGGCCGCCGTCGGTCGTGGTGACCAGGCGGCCGTATTGGTTCTCACCCTCGGGCAGGAAGCCCAGCACGGCACAGGCCGCGTCACCTCTGGCCGCCACCAGGGTGGCCAGGGTCTGGGGCCGGAAAAGCGGCGAATCGCCATAGAACACCAGCACGTCACCGCTAAAGTCCGACAATGCCTCACGCGCCTGCAGCACGGCATGGCCGGTACCGAGCTGGGGGTCTTGCACCACGGTCCGGGCCGGTGCCACGGCCTCGGTCACGTCTTCCATATCCGGGCCCACTACGACCACGATGCGCTGTGGCTCGAGCGCCGCCAACGAGGCCATGACATGGGCGATCAGCGGCCGGCCGGCCAGCGGATGCAGAACCTTGGGCAGGTCCGATTCCATCCGCGTTCCCTTGCCCGCAGCGAGAACGACGACGGCGAGGTTTCTATCCGTTGCCATGCTTTGTTGATCTCCGGGGCAGACGGCGGAGATTTCCGCCGCCTCTCCGCCTTTTCGGTTGGCCGCAGCCCCCCAGGGCGTCTAAAACTACCCGGAAAGACGGCCGGGCGGACCATGCCACAAAGGCCCAGGACGCGCCAAGTAACGAATTCTTACGAGTTTTTTCAAGAGTTTCTCAAATGACCACCCCGGCCATCATCTTCGATCTCGACGGCACCCTGGCAGAGACCGTCGGCGATCTCTGCGCCGCCACCAACCACGCCTTGGCCAGCATCGGACGACCCGCCCTGGCCAACGCGGAGGTGAGGGATTTCATCGGCCACGGCCTCAGGCAATTGATCGGGCGCGGCCTGGAACACACCGGCGGGGCACTTTCCGAAGCTCAGGTAGACGAACTCCTGGAACGCGCCTTCACCTTCTACGCCGCCAATCTGAGCCACCACAGCGCGCCCTTCGCCGAAGTGCCGGAAGTGCTCGAGGGGTTGCGCCAGGCCGGTCATGCGTTGGCCGTCTGTACCAACAAGCCGATGCGCTTCACCACGCCGCTGCTCGCGGACCTCGGGCTCGACGGCTATTTCTCGGTCGTCATGGGCGGCGATAGCGTGGCCGTGCGCAAGCCCGATCCCGGCCACCTGCTGGCCGTCGTCGAGGCGCTGGGCGAGGTGCCGACAAACGTCATCATGGTCGGCGACAGCCAGACCGACGTCTCGACTGCGCGGGCTGCCGGCATACCTGTAGTAGCGGTGAGCTTCGGCTACAGCCAGGTGCCGGCGGCAGAATTGGGCGCCGACGCCCTGATCGACCATTTTTCCGAATTGCCGGCCGCCATTGCCGGGCTGGGTCGCTAGAGCGGAGAAAGGATCCATGATCGTCGACTTGGCATTCGGCAAATCGACGCTGGCGGTCGAACTGCCGACGGACTGCCAGGCCACGGTGCTGCGCAAGCGACCTCTGCCGATGTTGCCCGATGCCGCCGCCGCGCTCGATCAGACGCTTGACCGACCGCTGGGGGCGGCACCGTTCGACACCTTGGCAAGTGGCTGCAAGAGCGCCTGCATTCTTATCTGCGATATCACCCGGCCGGTGCCCAACGGGCTCTTCCTGGGTCCCATGATCCAGCGCCTGCTGGCCCAGGGTCTGGCCGCCGAAGACATCAAAGTGCTGGTGGCAACGGGCCTGCACCGGCCCAACGAGGGCGCCGAGCTGGCCGAGCTGGTCGGTGATCCCTGGGTCCTGGAAACCGTCGAGGTGGCCAACCATTTCGCCCGCAACGATGCCGACCACGTCGATCTCGGCCGCACCGCGAAGCGGGGCACGCCGATCCGTCTCGACCGGCGTTTCGTCGAGGCCGATTTGCGTATCGCCACCGGCCTGGTGGAGCCCCATTTCATGGCCGGCTACTCGGGCGGGCGCAAGGTGGTGGCACCGGGCATCGCCCAAGAGCAGACCATTCGCACCTTCCACAGCGCCCGCTTCATGGAGGATCCGGCCGCCATCCAATGCAACCTGGATGGCAATCCGTTGCACGAGGAACAGCTCGAGATCATGGGCCTTTTGGCCCCGGTCTATGCCTTGAATACCGTACTCGACGAGGAACGCAATCTCGTCCACGTCAATTTCGGCGAGATTGTCGAGAGCCACCTGGCAGCCGTCGAATTCGTACGTGGCGCTACGGAAGTAGCGGTCGAGCGCCGCTTTGCCACCGTTGTCACCTCGGCTGCCGGCTATCCCCTCGACAAGACCTACTACCAGACCGTCAAGGGAATGGTGACGCCGCTCGACATCCTTGAGCCCGGCGGCACTCTGATCATCGCTTCGGAATGCTCCGAGGGTTTCGGATCAGCGGAATTCGCGGCGGCCCAGAAACGGCTGGTCGAGTTGGGCCCTGAGGCCTTTCTCAAAACCCTGCTGGCCAAAACCCTGGCCGACGTCGACGAATGGCAGACCGAGATGCAGCTCAAGCCCATGCGCCAGGGCGAGATCAAGTTTTTCACTCACGGCCTGTCGCCTGACGAACTGGCGATCACGGGTGTCGAGACGATTCCCTCGGTCGAAGCTGCCGTGGCCGAGGCCGTCGCCCGCAGCGGCGACCCGGCGGTGGCGGTGATTCCCGAAGGCCCCTACGTGGTGCCGTTCTATCGTGCCGGCGCGGTCGACTGAGAAGCCGAGATCATGCCGGCCGCCTTCAAAGCTCTAATCGCGGCGCAGGCGGCGCCGTAGCCGTTGTCGATGTTGCAGACCAGGACGCCCGGGGCGCACGAGGCCAGCGAGGCCGCGAAAGCGGTTTCGCCGTTCAGCGCCACGCCGTAGCCGGTCGAGGTGGGGACGGCGATCAATAGCCCCGGCACCAGTCCCCCCAGCACCGTCGGCATGGCGGCATCCATGCCGGCGAGCGCAATCACCACGGGGTGGCGCTTGATCTCGTCGATGCGGTCCATCAGGCGCCAGATGCCGGCCACGCCGACATCGAAGATGGCGGTTGAATCCAGCCCATTGAATTCCAGGGTTCTGATCGCCTCGCGGGCTGCACCGGCGTCCGAGGTGCCGGCCGTCACCACGGCGACTTGTGCTGCCGCCAAAGTCACCGTGGGCTGCATGAAAAAGGCCGTCTCGGAGACCGCATCGTAGTCGAGCAGCCGGTTCAATCCCGGAGCCAGCTCGGCGGCCTTTTCGGCCGCCAGGCGGGTGAGCAGCATGGGCTGGTCGCCGGCCCGGGCCTGGTCGAGAATCTCCTCGATCTGGGCTCGCGACTTCTGGGCGCAGAGCACGGCCTCGCCGAAGCCCAGGCGCTGGCTGCGGCTGAAATCGAGTTTGACCTCCGCGCTTTCCATCACTCGGCCGCCTCGCGATTGCCGACGAAGGCGCTGCCGCGTTGATAGGTGGTCAGGCGCAGGCCGCTGCCGGCCGGGATTTGGAAGCGCCGGCGAAGCGTATCGAGCAAGCTCTGCCCGTCGCCGAGACCTGCGAAGGTATCGTCATCCAACTCTATGACCAGGCCGTCGGCGCGCACCCGACAGCGCACGGTGTTGGGTGACAAGGTCCGGCGCAGCCAGCTTTCGATGCCGTCGACCAGCTCGAGATCCGCGGCCTCAATGCGAATGCCGGTCTCGATGCGGCTGGCCAAGCAGGGCGAGGCGGGCAGCGCGGCAAGTTCCGGCAAACCCAAGTGGTGCGCCAGGGCGCGCACCGCGGCCTTGTTGAAGCCGGCTTCGACGTAGGGGTGGCGCACGGCGTTGTCGGCCGCCGCCCGCAGGCCCGGTCGATAATCGCCGAGATCGTCGATATTGGTGCCGCTCAGCACCACGCTGGACGAGATAGCGGCCAGCGTGCGGTAGAGGTTTGTCTTGCAAAAGTAGCAGCGATCGACGGGATTGGCGCGGTAGCGCGGGTCGCTGAATTCACCGGCATCGACCAGCTCGAGACGCCAACCTTCCGCCTGGGCCTGGGATTTCACACGTGCCGTAGCGGCTGCGGGGACGGCAGGCGAAATCGCGTGGATCATGCTCACGCGGGATTCCAAAGTGCGCTGGGCGAAGCTCGATAGCGTCATCGAATCGACGCCGCCCGAGACGGCAATGGTTACCGGGCCGCAATCCTCCAGGATTGCTGCGAGACGTACCTCAGGCTGCATCGTCGTCCCCATTCCCGTCCTCTGCTAGCAAGGCCTTGGCCTCCGCCTCTCGTCTTGTCGCGCGTCGGGCTGCCGCGCCCTCGATGGCGGCCAGATCGTCCATCTCCGCTTTGGCCGTCAGGCCGCCGGGGCGCCGGGCCAGCTTGATGCCGATTTCATGGGATCGGCCGCTTCTGCGTTCGAGTGTACACCGAGCCCGTGCTTCGCGGCGAACCCCCAATGTCGTGGTTTCGTCGAGTATCTCGGCAATCACCCGATCCGCCGCTTCGGGCTGGGTCAGCACCTGCAGCGCCGTGGCGATGCGGCCTTTCTTGGCGAATACCGGCCACTGGCAGACGTCGATGACACCGGCGCTCCGGCGCAGATGATCAAGCGCCACGGCCAGATCCTCGGCGCTCTGATCGTCTATCTCGCAGCGCAGGACTTCCACATGGTCGGATGCCAGATCCCCCTCGGCGGCGGCGTAGAGAGTGGCACGGAGCACGTTGCTGCGGCTTTCGAAGGTGCGCGTGCCGAAGCCGGTGCCGGTGCCCACCAGGCGCCGGACCTTTCCGTCGATATCCTGCGCCACCTCCAGGTGACGCAGGATGGCGGCGCCGGTGGGTGTTATCCGTTCGCCTTCCTCGCCGTCATCGAAGAGCAGGAATCCCTCAAGCAACTTGAGCGTCGCCGGTGCCGGCAGCGGCAGCACACCATGCGCCGTGCGCACCTGGCCACGCCCCCTGGGCAACGGCCCGACCGACCAGCGGCAGGGACCGATGGCGGCGATGATGGCGGCGGCGCAAACAACGTCGACGATCGAATCGACGGCGCCGACCTCGTGGAACGCCACTTCGTCGACGGCGATGGCGTGAACCGCCGCTTCGGCTTCGGCCAGGGCCTGGAAGATGCCCAGCGCGGCGTCGCGGACGTCATCGGTCAGTGCCGCTTCCTGCAACCGGCTGCGGATTTGGTGCCAGTGGGTGTGCGAATGTCCGGTGTCCGTATCGGTCACCACGAAACGGCTGCCGCCCAGGGTGCCGTCGCTGTGCGGCGCCGGTGAGGCCTCTACGCCGGGCGGCAGCTCGAGCGCTGCCAGCGCTGCCTGACACCCTGGCCACAGCTCAGGGCGAACGTCGAGCAGCGCCGCCACGAACATATCGCCGGCCACGCCGCCGACGGCGTCGAGATGGATGGCGCTGATGACTGCTTGGTTCATTTGAACCCTAATGTACAATCCTCTGGCTGCCGGCACAGCCGTGACGGCGCATTCTTTCATACCAGGGGTGGTACCGACATGCCCAAGCTCAGTCAACTTGCCGCCGACCTGGCGGCCGGCCGCAGCTCCAGCCGCCAGTTGGTGGAGGAAAGCCTGAGCCGCATCGCCGACCCGGACGGCGAGGGGGCCCGCGCCTTCATCTCCGTCAACGCCGAGGCGGCGACGGCGGCGGCCGAGGCCATGGACCAGTTGCGCGCCAATGGCCAGGCGCCGTCGCCGCTGGCCGGCATTCCGGTCTCGGCCAAGGATCTCTTCGACGTTGCCGGGCAAGTCACCAGGGCCGGATCAAAGGTTCTGGAGGATCAGCCGCCGGCCAAGGCCGACGCCGTCGTCATAGCGCGTCTCAAGGCTGCCGGCCTGATCATCGTCGGGCGCACCAACATGACCGAGTTCGCCTATTCCGGCATCGGCATGAACCCCCATTTTGGCACCCCGAAAAACCCCTATGACCGCGACACCGGGCGAATTCCCGGCGGCTCGTCTTCCGGCACCGCGGTTTCGGTGACCGACGGCATGGCGGTGGCGGGGCTGGGCACCGACACCGGCGGCTCGTGCCGCATACCGGCAGCGCTTTGCGGCATCGTCGGCTACAAGCCGACGGCCATCCGGGTGCCGCTGGATGGCGTGGCGCCGTTATCGTTCTCGCTCGATTCGGTGGGACCGCTGGCCAGCAGCGTCGAGTGTTGCGCCATCTTGGACTCTATCCTGACCGGCGACACGCGGCTGCTGCCTTCGCCTTTTCCGCTTAACGGCATGCGCCTTGCGGTACCCCAGAGCCTGGTTCTCGACGATCTGGACGAGACCGTGGCCAAGGCTTTCGAAGAGGCGCTGCTACGGCTCTCGGCGGCCGGCGCCACCATCAAAGGCATCGCCTTCGAACAGCTCAACGAACTACCGGAGATCAACGCCAAGGGCGGCCTGGCGGCGGCCGAGGCCTATGCCTGGCACCGCCGCCATCTGGAACGGGCCGCCGATGCCTACGATCCCCGCGTACGTTCCCGTATCCTCAATGGACGCCAGCAGGACGCTGCCGACTACATCGAGCTCAAGGGCATCCGCACGGCCTTCATCCGCCGCGCCCGGGTGCTTTTCCAGTCCTTCGATGCCCTGATCATGCCGACGGTGCCGGTGATCGCGCCGACCCTGGCCGAGCTCGAATCGGACGAGAATTACGGCCGCGCCAATCTGCTCATGTTGCGCAATCCCTCGGTGCTCAACTTCCTCGACGGCTGCGCCATCTCGCTGCCCTGCCATGAGGCCGGCGCGGCACCGGTCGGGCTTACTCTGGCCGGCTGGCACGGCGGCGATCGCCGGCTGTTCTCAATTTCCCGCGCGGTCGAGGCGGCGCTTTCGTCGGCCAATTCAAGTCAGCATTGATGCCGATGATCCAAAAAGAGCCCAGCCGTTGCCACCCCCCAACCCTCCCCCAGCTTCGTCTTTGTGGGGGAGGGAGTCGCAACTAGCTTTTTTCCCCTCCCCACAAATCCGAAGTTTGGGGGAGGGCAGGGAGGGGGTGTTTGGTTTGGCTGCTAGAATCCCCGAGCAGGCGCACCTGCCCTACCATTCGTAGCCTTCGACGTCCTCGGGCAGCGCCTCGAGGATGCGGCCCTGGCGAAGCTGGGCTGCCACGGCTTCGATGTAATCCGTCGTCGGGGTGTCGAAATCCAGGTACGGCACCTCCTCGCGGACGATCTCGTGCATCCGGCGGGTGGCGGAACTCAAGGTCTCGAGGCCGCGAATGTCGGCGGCCTGGCAGGCCGTGATCAATTCGAAGGCGAGAATGCAATAGGCGTTGGTCAGGATGTCCCGGGTGCGCCGCGCAGCCACCAGACCGAAGGACACGTGGTCCTGGAAATCCGCCGTCGAGGTCAGCGACTGGATCGACATGGGATGGCACATCTGGCGGATTTCGGCGGTTAGCGAAGTGGCCATGAACTGGCCGCCCATCAGCCCCAGCCGCAGGCCGGGATTCTCGCGGCAGAGGAAAGGCGGCAGGTCGCCGTTGTGGTCGGGATCCAAGAGCCGGTCGTTGCGCCGATCCGAGAGGTTGCACATGGTGACCAGGACGATGGCGAGCTGATCCATGGCGTTGGCGATGTACTGGCCGTGGAAGTTGGCGTTGTGCACCGCGTCGCCCTCTTCAACGACGATCAGGGGATTGTCGTTCGACGAATTGAGCTCGGTCTCGACGGTGGCCTCGACAAAGAGCGTGGTATCGACAACCGGGCCCAGCACCTGCGGCGTGGCGCGGATCGAATAGGCGTCCTCGATCTGTTCGTCCAATCCCCGGGGCTCGTCCCGGGCCATCTTGCGCAGCCACTGCTCGACCTCGTGGTCCTGCACGATCATGGCGCTGTCGGCCAGCGTGCTGTAAATGGCGTCGGCCACCAGGATCTGGCCGCGGTGCGGCTTCTGCCGGTGCGCCGCCGGATGGAAAGGCATGATCTTGGCCTTCAGCACTTCCAGGCTGAGGCATGACGCCAGGGTGTAGGACTTGATCAGCCGCTTGACGTCGGTGGTCAGGCAGGCCGCCATGCCGGCCATGCACGAAGTGCCGTTGATCAGCGCCAGGCCTTCTTTGTAGTCGAGTTCCATGGGCTCGATGCCGGCGCGCTGCAGGGCTTCTGCACCGGGCATGATCTCGCCCTCGTACTTGGCCCGCCACTGTCCTGTGCCGACCAAGGCGATGCAGGCCAGCGGGCCCAAGTCGCCGCTGGTACCGAGCGAGCCCTTCTCGGGAATGCAGGGCAGGATGCCGGCGTTGTAAATGGCGACGTATTTGTCGAAGTTGGCTGACGATACCGCCGAGTTGCCCCGGCCCAGCGAATTGATGCGCGCCAGCATGGCGGCTCGCACATATTCGTCATCGAGATCCGGTCCGACGTTGGACTGCACGGCGCGCAGAATGTTGTTCTGCACCGTGCTGGCCTGGGCCGCCGGTACCAACCAGTTGACGAAGCCGCCGACGCTGGTGGTGACGCCATAAATGATGCGTCCCGAGGCCACGAATTCGTCGAGCAATTTGCGCGAGGCGGCGACGCGCTGGTGGATCTCGTCGTTGATCTCCAGAACCAGCCCGGGGTTGCGGGCGGCATGGGCGGTGGCCTCGACGCTCAGGCTTTCGCCGTCAGGGATGATGCAGTTTGGTTGAAGCATTGTGGTGCCCTCCGTCCGTCTGGCATGAGCCGACACATTTCGGGGCGGGACCGGCTTTCGGATTGGATCAAAAGTATGCCGCAATTGACACCGGGAGATTGCGCAAAATAGTGGATTTACGCTATCGAATTTGCGGACAAACCATGAAAAAGCGTATGATTGTGCGTGATTTCTGCAACGGAGTGGGCGTCATGATTTCTCTGGATGATTTCGATCGCCGAATTCTCAGCGCCTTGCAGCAGGACGGCCGTTTGACCAGTCAGCAATTGGCCGAAAGGACGGCGCTGTCAGCCTCGCAGTGCGGCCGCCGCCGCCAACGGCTTGAAGAGCTTGGTGTCATCAAGGCCTACCGGGCCAGCCTGTCGCAACGCAAGCTGGGTATCGGCATCATGGTCTTCATCGACGTGACGCTGACCACCCACAGCCAGGGAGACATTTCTTCGTTCATTCGACTGATCGAAACCAACAAGAACATTCTCGAGGCAGCCAAGCTGACCGGCGGCGTGGATTTTCTGTTGAAAGTGGTGGCCCGCGACCTGGATCAGTTCAATGACCTTATCAGCAACCAATTGCTGCCCCACCCTGCCGTGGCCCGCGTGCAATCACACATCGTTCTGGAATGGCTCAAGGAAGGCGGTGAATTCCCCATACCGGACAACGATCCCGCGAAATAGGCGAGGAAGCCGTTTGCCTGGATCGCACTATCTCTGGCTTAATGTTGCCGATAGAGAAAGTAGATCAAAGGGGGGCGTTGCATCCGGGGGGGCGGAGGGCGCAAACATGACGGAGATCTACCAACAAATCGGCGAAGCCGTGGAGAATGGTGACGCCGAGGCGGTGGCCGGCTTGGTGGGCGAGGCCATGGAGAGCGGTCAGCAAGCTCTCGAAATCTTGGAGAAAGGCTTGGTCCCGGGCATTCAGTTGATGGGCAAGCTGTTTCAGGATGGCACCGTCTACCTGCCCGACATCCTGGTAGCCTGTCGCGCCATGAATCGTGGTGTGGCGCTGCTGCAGCCGGAACTGGGCAAGATCAACATGCCCCACAAGGGCACCGTGGTGATCGGCACCATCGAAGGCGACATGCACGACATCGGCAAGAACTTGGTCAAGATGATGCTCGAGAGTGTCGGCTTCGAAGTCGAGGACCTGGGCACCGACGTGCTGCCCGAGACCTTCGTCGCCGCGGTGCGCGATTGCAATGCCGACATCCTGGCCATCTCGTCTTTGCTCACCACCACCATGGTGGGCGTCAGCGACGTCATCGAAGCCTTGGCCAAGGCCGGGCTCAGGGACAAGGTCAAGATCATCATCGGCGGCGCCCCGGTAACGCCGCAGTTCGCCGACAAGGCCGGCGCCGACGGCTTTGGCGAGGATTTCGTCTCGGCTGTCGATGTCTCCGAGAAGTGGATGGAGGAGATGGCGCAATGAACAACGCAAAACCTGCCATGCCCAACCGCGAGCGCTTCATGGCCATCTGCCGGGGCGAGCGCGACGGCGACGTCTCTCTCATCGATTGGTTCCACCGCAGTTGGCTGGAGACCATCGACAACTGGATCGAAGAAGGCGCGCCGCCGGAGATCACCAACCAGGATGCCTACAACGAATATTTCGGGCTCGACCACCTGCACGGTCTGCAAGAGATCATCTCCGAGCATAACCGCGCCGACCTCAAGGAGCTGGACACTCAAAGCCTGGTCTCGGTTCACGTCACACCGCCGATCATGCCGGTGTTCCCCATCGAGATCATCGGCGAGGACGAGCGCCACCGCGTCGAGACCACCTATGGCGGCGTCACCGTCGAGGTCAACAAGCAACACCCTTGGCGCATGCCCAAATTCGTCGACCGCCCGGTCAAGGACTGGGCCACCTGGAAGGAATACAAAAAACGCCTCGACCCTGACACCCCGGAACGCTACCCGGCCGATTGGGCGGCCTACGTCGAACGCATGAACGCCACCGATGCGCCCACCATGCTGCTGCTGGAGGGCTATTTCGGGCCCTTGCGCGAATGGACCGGTCTGGAGGAGCTGATTTACCTCTTCTACGACGAACCCGATTTGGTCGAGGACATGATGGATCAGGTACTGCACCTCAGCCTGACCATGGCCAAGAGGGTGCTCAAGGACTTGCGCATCGATTGTGTGCGATTTTGGGAGGACATGGCCTATCGCTCTGGGCCGTTGATCTCGCCGGAGATGTTCAAGAAATTCATGACGCCGCGCTACCAGGTCATCACGGATTACCTGCGCGGCGAGGGCATCGAGATTCTTCACGTCGACAGCGACGGCGACGCCACCGAGCTGATTCCTTTGTGGCTCGAGGTGGGCGTCAATTTCCCCTGGCCGCTGGAGGTGGCAGCGGGTATGGACGCCATTGCCCTGCGCAAGGAATACGGCCGCGAATTGATCCTCAGCGGCAATATCGACAAGCGCGTCTTCCTCGAAGGCAAGGACGCCATCCGCCACGAGGTCATGTCGAAGGTGCCGTACCTCATGGAAACCGGTAGCTACTTCCCCTGCCTCGATCACGCCGTACCACCCGACGTCAAGCTCGACGACTTCCGCTACTACGTCAATTTGTTGCGCGACATAGGCGGTCTCGACAAACTGCCGGAGTAGCGAACCTTGATGTTCGATCCGGAAATGAAACAGCGATCCGACGACCAACTGCTCGACGTATTGGAAGCGAGCCCGATCGGCATCGCGATTTTGGATCGCGATTCGGGCAGGCGGTTGTTTGTGAACACGGCTCTGGCCAAGGGCCTCGGTGCGGCCAACCGTCACGACTTGATGGATCGCGATATCACGGAGTCGTGGGTGGATGCCGACGAATTCGAGCGGATTATTTCTGCTATTCGGAACAACAAAGTGCTCGTCGAGTTCGAGGCCGAGCGCAAGCGCCTGGACGGCACCCGATGGTGGGTTCTCATGAGCGCCCAGCCGCTGGTTTTCGAGGGCAAGAATGCGGGCATCGTCTGGCACGCGGACATCACCGAACGCAAACAGTCGGAGCAGGCTCGGGTTCAATCACAAGCCCGTTTTGAGAAGATATTTCATGTATGCCCGTTGCCAATAGCGATCACCGAGATCGAAACGGGCCAGATGCTCGACATCAATGATGCCTGGCTTTCGATGATGGGCTACGCGCGAGATGAGGTCGTCGGCAGTTGCGCTGCCGATTTGGGCTTTTGGAGCAAATCATCTATTCGGCAGAAAATGATCGAAATACTCAATAGGGATGGTTTTGTTCGCAATTTCGAAGTCATAGGGACCAGAAAGAATGGCAATGAATTCGCTGCCTTGCTATCCGTAGAAAAAATTGAGATGGATGGTCGGCAGGTTCTGCTTGGCGTCAGCATCGATATCGCTGAGAGCAAACAAGCTGAAGCTGAACTATTGGCGGCCAAGGAGGAGGCCGAGCGGATCGAGGCGCAACTTCAAGATGCGATCGAGGCCATACCGGACGGTTTCGTACTCTACGATTCGCAGGATCGTTTGGTCCGCAACAACCAGAAGCACGCCGATCTTTTTCCGTCGATAGCGGACTCCGTCGCTCCCGGTATGAAGTACCAAGATCTTCTGCGGATGCAAATCCGTCGTGGCCAAATTAGCGAGGCCATCGGGAGCGAAGAGGAATGGATCGCTGCGCGCACCCGGCAGCATCGCAGTCCCGAAGGCGCCATCGAACAAAAATTTGCCGACGGTCGGGTGATTCGCCTCACGGAAGGCAAGACGTTGTCAGGTGGGATCGTGGGGATACGAACGGACGTCACCGAGCTTCATCGGGCGAAGGAACAGGCGGAGCTTGCCAACCGCGCCAAATCGGAATTTCTCGCCAATATGAGCCATGTGTGGACGGCTCCCTGTTGGCAAGGGAATTATTGGACGTTGATGCAGTGCTGGTCGGTGCT
>NZDS01000172.1 GCA_002690215.1 Rhodospirillaceae bacterium
AGTCGATACCGAAGGCCGTTACACCTATGTCTCCGAAAACGTCAAGGAAGCTCTGGGAGTTAGCTCGGATCAAGTGCTGGGCCGCGAGCCACTCGATTTCGTCGCCCCCAAGCAGCGCGCCAAGGAGGCCCGGCGCGTTCAGGCCGTGACCTCGGGCTTGGCCCACTTCCAGGAATTCGAACTCGAATGCACTCGGCCCGACGGCAGCACCGTCTGGCTGGCGATCAGCGGGGCGCCGGTGTTTTCCTCCAGCGGCGAATACACCGGCCATAGCGGCGTGGCCCGCAACATCACCGCTCGCAAACGCGCCGACGAGGCACTGGCGGTCAGTGAGGCGCGCTACCGCACCCTGGTGGAAACCACCCATGATCTGATCTGGTCGGTGGATGCTGAGGGCCGCTTCACCTTCGTCAACCGCAACGCCGCCATGGCCATCCTGGGCTACCAACTCGAGGAGATGCTGGGCCGCTCGCTGGCCGAGTTCAAGACGCCGGAACAGGCGGTCAAGGACATGGCTACTTTCGCCGATGTCAAGCAGGGCCAGGCGCTGTTCAGCTACGAGACCGCCTACCGCCACAAGGATGGCTCCCTGGTGCCTATGATGTTCAACGCCGTGGCGGTTCGAGACGAAGAGGGCAATGTGGTCGGTACCACCGGCACGGCCCAAGACATCTCCGAACGCAAGCGCCGCGAAGAGCTATCGCGCAGCCGCCAAGCCGAATTGGCACACGATCATCGTCTGGGCATGATGGGCGAGATGGCCACTGAGCTGGCTCACGAGCTCAACCAGCCGCTGGCCGCCATCATGAACTACGCCCACGGTTGCAGCCGGCGCCTGCAACACCACACGGGCACGCCGGCCGAAGTCCGTCGGGCCATCGACAAGATCCTGGATCAGGCCGAGCGCGCCGACGAGGTCATCCGCCGCATGCGTGGCTTTGCCCGGCGTGAGCAGCCGGAGCATCAAGCCGTCGACCTCAACGCCGTGATCAGCGAGGCCCTGGTGCTGCTCGAGGTCGAGGCCCGCCGCTTCACCGTAACTATCGAGCTCGACTTTGCGGCGACCTTGCCGCCGGTCTTGGCCGACGCCGTACAGATTCAGCAGGTCGTCCTCAATCTGGCGCGCAACGGCATGGAATCCATGCACGAAAGCGACACCGTCTCGCGCCACTTGGTTATCTCTACGGAAGTTACCGGGCGGGAGGAGCCGGGCCAGGTTCAAGTCACGGTGCGCGATACCGGCGGCGGGCTGTCCGGGCTGCCGGAGGGGCGTATTTTCGAGCCCTTCTTCACCACTAAGAGCGAGGGCACGGGTCTCGGGCTGTCGCTTTGTCGCACTATTATCGAGGGGCATGGCGGCAAGCTTCAGGTCGGCAGCAAACCAGGCCCCGGGGCCGCCTTCGTCTTCACCCTGCCGGCAACGGTGGAAGCAGCCCAATGAGGTGCCTTCTTATCGTAGTTCTGCTGGTGGTCGGTTGGTCGACGCCTTCCTTGGCCACCTTCGAGTACGGCAAGCAGGCCTATGACCGCGGCGATTTCGCGGCTGCATTCCGGATCTGGCAGGCGGCCGCCAGGGCGGGCGATGCGCGGGCTCAGACCAATCTCGGTGTGCTCTATGCCTTGGGCCGCGGGGTCAAGCTGGATGCCAAAGTTGCCGTGTCCTGGTACCGCAAGGCGGCGGCACAGAACTATCCGAAGGGGCAGTACAATCTGGGTCTGGCCTACCGGTCCGGCAGGGGTACCGGGAAAGACGAGGCCAAGGCGGTGACGCTGTTTCGCCAAGCTGCCGAACAAGGCCTGGCCAGCGCCCAATACATGCTGGGATTGTCTTTGCTCGGGGGTCGCGGCGTGGCCCGCGACCCGGCCCGGGCGCTGAAATATTATCGCCGGGCGGCGCTGTCGGGCTATGCCCGAGCCCAGTACGCGCTTGGCCGCCTCCATGCCCAAGGCACGGCCGTGCCGAAGGATGCCGCCAAGGCGGTCTCCTGGTATCGCCGGGCGGCCAAGAGCAACCTCGGTTCGGCCCAGGTCCGGCTTGGTCTCGCCTACCTGCGCGGCGAGGGCCTCGAGGCCAATCGGGTGCAGGCCTTCGTCTGGCTCAGACGGGGCGCCCAGCGCGCCCGGGGCAAACTGGCCGAGACAGCCAAGCAGCAACTGGCCAAGCTGGCGGCAGAGCTGAGCAGCGAACAATTGGCTCAAGCGCAGGACCTGCTTGGGGCGAAGAGCGATGGCGGCGGCAAGATAGCCGGCAGCGACCTGGCGCGCCGTTTCGGCTGTCTCAAATGCCACGGCAGCGAAGGCATCGACCATCCCTTCATCCCCACCCTGGCCGGCCAGCAGCAACGCTATTTGGAGAATCAATTGCTCCAATTTCGCGTTCCGCCGGAGGCAATCAGTCCGGAACTCGCCGCCGCTTGGCGCCACGACCACGTCATGGGGCCGCTGGCTCGAAACCTTTCCCGGCGCGATATCGGTGCCCTGGCCAAGTTCTTTTCCGAACAGCGCTGCGGCGGGGGCAAAGGAGCCGCCGCCGAGGGGCCCGAAACGGCTAAGCGTTGCACCGAGTGCCACGGCGCCGCGGGCATCAGCGATGACGTTGCGGTTCCCAATCTGGCCGGCCAGAAGGGGCCATACCTAGTACGCCAGCTCAGGTTGCTCCGCGATGACCGGGCACCGACGCCGCTGCCCGAAGCCGGCAGCAGCCGCCAGCACGCCAAGATGAGCCGCCAGGCTGCCGAACTCAGCGACGACCAGATCCGCGTCCTGAGCCGCCACTACGCCGGACTGCCCTGCCGCTGAGGTAAGCGGTCTCGTTGTTGGCGGTGGTCCCGCGAAACCCTATGATAGCTGCTTGGTCGTTAGGGTAAGGGGCAGGTCCGTGGAGCCGGATGGGGTCACGCGCAAACTCGCTGCCATTCTGGCCGCCGACGTTGCCGGCTACACCAGGCTCATGGAAGCGGACGAGGAGGGTACGCTGGCGGCCTGGTGGACGGCGCGGCGCGACCTCATCGATCCCGCCATTGCCGATCAAGGCGGACGCATCGTCAAGCATACGGGAGACGGCTTTCTGGCCGAATTCGGCACGGCGCACGATGCCGTCCGCTGTGCCGTGGCCATGCAACGCGCGCTGCAGGATTTCAATACCGGGCGGCCGGATGACCGGCGCCTGGATTTTCGCATGGGTGTGAATCTCGGCGATATCGTCGTCGATCGGGAAGACATCTACGGCGACGGCGTCAATATCGCAGCCCGCATCGAAGCCCTGGCCGAGCCCGGGGGCCTGTGGATCTCGGGCAGTGTTCATCAGGAAGTGCGCAACAAGCTCGATGTCGGTTTCGAGGACCAGGGCGAGCAGGTGGTCAAGAACGTCTCGGTGCCGGTCAGGGTCTACCGTGTACAGATGGAACGCCGGGGCGATGCCGCGGCGCCAGCCGACGACGTTGCAGTCGCCGCCGACAAGCCGGCCCTTGCCGTCCTGCCCTTCGACAACCTGGGCGGCAATCCCGAAGAGGACTACCTGGCCGACGGCATGACCGAGGACATTATCACGGCGCTATCCAAGTTCCATTGGTTCTACGTCATCGCCCGCAACTCGGTCTTCACCTACAAGGGCCACGCCCAAAACGTACAAACAGTAGGCAAGGAACTCGGCGTCCGCTATGTGCTGGAGGGCAGCATTCGCAAGGCCGGCAACCGGGTGCGCATTACCGCCCAGCTCATCGATGCCGCCAGCGGCAACCATATCTGGGCCGAGCGCTTCGATCGCCAGATGGACGACGTCTTCGAGCTGCAGGACGAGGCCTCGCTCAAGATCGCCGGCTCCATCGCACCCGAGGTCAGCAAGGCGGAACTGGCCGCACTGATCCAGCGGCGTACAGAGAACCTGAACTCCTGGGAGCTCTACGTGCGCGGCATGGCGAACATGGCGACGTACGGTAAGCTGCGCGAAGAGACCAAGCGAATTTTCGAGCAGGCCATTGAGGCCGATCCCACTTTCGCCGACGCCTACACGGCCCTGGCGCTTTGCTACAGCGCCGACATCTACTCCCTGCGCGCCGCCGACAGTACCGCTGCCATGGACATGATGTTCGAACTGGCCAAGAAGGCCAGCGAGATCGATCCACGGAACTTCCGCATCTACCAAGTGCTTTGCCATGCCCATTTTTGGAGGGGCGAGCTGCGGCAGTCGGTAGAGGCCGGCCGCCAGACCGTCGAGCTCAACCCGAGCTCAGCCGATGCCTACCAAGCCCTGGCCATGGCCCTCTCTAACTTCGGTGAACCCGAGGAAGCAGAGCGGTGCGCCCTCATGTGCCTCAAGCTCAACCCTCTCGACCCCAACCAGCACAACTACAGCTTCCAGCTCATGCAGGCGCGGTTGGGTCAGCGCCAGTTCGAGGATGCTTACGAATATCTCGAGCGCTGCCTCAGCGCCCGTCCCCACGACGTCGCCTACCTGGGTTTCAAAACGGTCATACTCGGCCACCTGGAGCGGCGTGAAGAGGCTGCTGCGTGCCTGTCCGACTATCTGGCCAAGCGCGACATAAAAACCGCCGATGACTACCGCCGCATCTTCGTGCGCAACTCCGCCCTGTTGGAAATCAACCTCGAAGGCTTGCGCAAAGCCGGCTGGGACGGCTAACGCCACGTTAATCGGAACCAAGGATCCCCGTCCATGTCTCGTACCTTTGAATTCATCTACGATCTGGTCAGCGCACCGAGCTACCTGGCCTGGACCCAGATCGACGCGGTGGAGCAGCAAGCGGGGGCCGAGGTGCTCCTCACTCCCGTGTTGTGCGGGGGCATCTTCCAGGCCATCGACAATCCCGGACCTCTGGTAATTCCGGCCAAGCGGGATTGGATCATGGGTGACTACGTCATGTGGGCGCAGCACTACGGCGTGGCATTCGCCCTCAATCCCCATGCTCCGGTTCGCACCTTGCCGCTGATGCGCGGCGCCTTCGTGGCCGAGGAACGGGGCGAACTGGCGCGTTATCTCAAAGCATTATTCGAGGCCATCTGGGTGGATGCCAGGAACCTCAGCGATGCCGACGAGGTGCGCCAGACGCTCGAAGGTGCCGGCTTGGACCCGGACGCCTATTTCACCGGGATCGAGCGTGCTGACGTCAAGGATCGGCTGCGCCAAAACACCGACGACGCGGTGGCCCGTGGCGTTTTCGGCGTGCCCACCTTCTTCGTCGGCGAGCGTATGTTCTTCGGCCAGGACCGGCTTGAATTCGTCAAGCGGGCCCTGCGGGAGGACTAAAGCGGATCAGGTTTGATGCGACCGTTTATAATATTGTCATTCCCGCGAAAGAGCGTGTGAAGGTATTTGACAGCGGCGTCGACTCCTGCCGATGCCCCCCCACCCCAACCCTCCCCCACAAGGGGGGAGGGAGTGTAAACCTTTATGTTTCTTGATTTTTTCCCTCCCCCTTGATGGGGGAGGGTAGGGTGGGGGTGTTTGGCTTTTTTTTTGGTCAATAGCCCTCGTCAGTGCATTCGCCGATATCGTTCACAGCTCTTTCGCGCTCTAAATCAACGCCGCATCTTCGTGGCCGTCGATGAAGAAGTCGAACACCAGATCGGCCTCGGGGTCGACGGCGTATTCGCTGAGGTCCGTCACGCCCTCTTCGGCCAGCACCTCGTCGTCGATGAAGAAGTTGCCGCTGCAGGACCGGGCCTCGCGGGTCAGGATGGCGTGGGCGGCGTCGGCCATGATCTCGGGCTTGCGGCAGCGTTTCATGGTCTCGTCGCCGCCGATCATCTGGATCGCCGCGGTGGCGATTCCGGTGCGCGGCCACAACGCGTTGACGGCGACGCCGGCGTCCTTGAATTCCTCGGCCATGCCCAGCACGCAAAGGCTCATGCCGTACTTGGCCATGGTGTAGGCGACGTGCGGCGCGAACCAGCGCGGACTCATGCTCAGCGGCGGCGAGAGATTGAGGATATGCGGGTTCTCGGCCTTTATGAGATGCGGCATGCAGGCCTGGGAGCAGGCATAGGTGCCGCGGGTGTTGATCTGGTGCATCAGGTCGTAGCGCTTCATCGGCGTTGCCATGGTGCCGCTGAGGCTGATGGCGCTGGCGTTGTTGACCAGAATGTCGATGCCGCCGAAGGTCTCCAGGGTGTGCTTTACAGCGTGCTCGACTTGATGCTCGTCGCGGATATCGGTGACCACCGGCAGGGCCCGGCCACCGGCTTCCTCGATCTCTGCGGCGGCGGTGTAGACGGTGCCCGGAAGCTTCGGGTGGGGCTCGGCCGTCTTGGCGGCGATGACGATATTGGCGCCGTCCCGGGCTGCCCTGAGCGCAATAGCCAGGCCGATGCCCCGGCTGGCGCCACTGATGAAAAGCGTTTTGTCCTTAAGGCTGCCGGTCATTTTCCCCCTCTCCCCCTGGTCGCCACCTAGGCTACGGCAGCGGCCATGCGCTGGTTGATGATGGCTTCGGCGTCGGCGACGATGCGCTCCACCAGTTCCTTACAACTCGGCACGTCGTTGATCAGGCCGACCACCATGCCGGCGTATAGCAGCCCCTTGTCGATCTCGGCCTGTTCCAGTACCTGGCGGCCCTTTTGGCCCGAGATCAGGGGGCCGAGGTCTGCCATGGTGGCTTCGCCCGTGGCTTCGATCTCGATCACCTTGTCGGCCACGCTGTTGCGATAGACGCGGCCGGTATTGCGTTGCGAGCGCAAAATCAGTGCCGTGTCGCGCTCGCTGGCGTCGACCAGCACCTGTTTGATCTCTTCGTGGATGGGCGCCTCCTGGGTCACCATGAAGCGGGTTCCCATGTTGATGCCCTCGGCGCCCAGTGCCAGCGCCGCCGCCAGGCCACGGCCGTCGGCGAAGCCGCCCGAGGCGACCAGGGGGATCTTGACCTGGTCGGCGGTGGCCGGGATCAGCACCAGAGCCGGGATGTCGTCCTCGCCGGGATGTCCGGCGCACTCGAAACCGTCGATCGATACGGCGTCGCAGCCGATGGCCTCGGCCTTGACGCTGTGGCGCACCGAGGTGCACTTGTGGATCACCTTGATGCCGGCCTCCTTGAAGGCGGGCATGAAGGGCTCTGGGTTGCGCCCCGCCGTCTCGACGGCCTTGATGCCCGACTCAATGATCACCTGTACATACTCCTCATAAGGCACAGGCTTCAGCGACGGCATGATGGTTAGGTTGACGCCGAAAGGCTTGTTGGTCATCTCGCGGGTGCGGGCGATCTCCTTCTCCAGGTCCTCGGGCGAGGGCTGGGTCAGGGCCGTGAGAAAGCCCAGCGCACCGGCATTGGCCACGGCGGAGATCAGCTCGGCCCGGCCGACCCACTGCATGCCGCCCTGGACGATGGGATATTCGACGTCGAAAAGTTCTGTAACGCGGGTCTGGAGCATGGATTCCTCCGTATGATTTCTAGCGGCCCCCCCTATTTATCGTCCCTTATATTCCGGCGTGCGCTTCTCAAGGAACGCCTCTGCGGCGTTTTTGAAATCCTCGGTCAATGTCGACTCCGCGAAATTTTCGCGTTCGGCCTCGAGCTGCTGGGCCAGTGTGGCGCGCGAGGATTCGTACAATAGTGCCTTGGTGCGGCCCAGCGCCGCGGTTGCCCGGCCGGCCAGTTTGGCCGCCAGCCTGGCGGTTTCGGCCTGGAGTTCGGCCGCCGGCACCAGCCAGTTGACGATGCCCAAATCCAGCGCTTCCTGGGCGTCTATGCGGTCGCCCATCATGGCGAGCTCCATGGCCTTCTTCATGCCGACGATGCGAGGTAGCGAAAAGGTGCTGCCGCCGTCGGGGCTGACGCCGAGCGTCGAATAGGCCATGGCAAACACCGCATCGTCGGCCGCCACGATCATGTCGCAGGCCATGGCCAGGCTCATGCCGCCACCGGCGGCGGCGCCGTGAACGCTGGCCAGCACCGGCTTGTTCATGCTCTGCAGCGGCGCCACGGCGGCGTGGTAGCCGCCCACGAAGTCGCGATATTTGGCCCGCTGGGTGTCCGGGTCGGGGTCGAAACGTTTGGAGAGCGCCGCGATATCGCCACCGGCGCAAAAGCCGCGTCCGGCGCCCTGCAGCACCACGCACCGCACGCCGTCATCGGCCGCCGCAGCCTCACCGGCTGCCGCCAGGTCCCCGCACATTTGTTCGTCCAGGACATTGAGCTTGTCGGGTTGGTTGAGCGTCAGCGTCAACACCGCGCCGTCACGCTGGCTAAGCACCGTCTCGGTCATAGAAAGTCCTTTCTGGAGGGCAGGGATTGGCAGCTTCAGGCTGCGGCCGCCCGCTTGCCGGCCTGGCGGTAGCGATAGGCTCCGTCGGCTCCCATTTCGCGGTCGAGCTGGCCCTCGTCGATGAGATAATTGGCGTGGGCCAAGCCCTCGGCCACGGCCATGAAGATCTCGCCGTCGGTGAATTCGCGATCGAACATGTAAGGCACGGTCTCGCGCAAAGTCTTGGGCTCGGCGCAGGCGCCGAAGATGTCGTCCAGCCTGTTGCGGTGATGCTGGCGGATCTTGTCGATGCGCGGCCCCACGCCGACGAAGGGACTGTCGTGCGAGGGCAGCACCAGGGTGTCGGCCGGCAGGCCCTTGAAGCGGTCCAGCGAATGCAGGAACTCCAGCAGCGGGTTGGCATCGGGCTCCGAGGGGTAGACGCCGATCATCGGCGTAATGCGCGGCAGGATCTGATCGCCCGAGATCAGCAACCCAAGCTCGTCGCAATAGAGGCAGGCCTGCTCGGGCGTATGGCCGCGGCCCACCACGACGCGCCAAATATGGTTGCCGATGATCAGCTCCTCGCCGTGGCTGATGCGGCGGAAGGTCATGGGGATGGGCGAGATGCGGTTGCCGAAGTTGGCATAGCCCATGGCTTCCATTTCCGCGACCTCGGCTTGGCTAAGACCGACGCGGCTGAAATGGTCGATTACCGGCTGGGGCAGGTTCTGCCGCGAATCAAGCTGCAACATTCGGCCCATCGACCAGTCCAGCCGGGTCATCCACAGCGGCACCTGCCAGTGTTCCTCGAACCAACCGGCGAGGCCGATGTGGTCAGGGTGGAAATGGGTGCCGATGATCCGCTTGAGCGGCTTGCCGCCGAAGTGATCGCTCATGATCTGGCGCCACAGTGCCTCGATTTTGCTGCTTTTCAGGCCGGTGTCGACCAGGGTCCAGCCGTCGCCGTCGGCCAGCAGCCAGACGTTGACGTGATTGAGCACAAAGGGCAGCGGCAGGCGCAGCCAAAAAACACCGGGAGCGATTTCCTGAGCCTCGCCCAGTTCGGGAGGCGTGGGTAGGGGATACTGAAGTTCAGTGGACAAGGTTTCGCTTTCTGATTTGGGGGCCGGGCTCACAAAGCCGCCAGACTAATCCGGATTTTACCTTGACGTTTACGTAAACGTCAATTGGCGATCAGGTATCCGACAGTTGTGTTTTGCGCCGGGTCACGAAGTCGGCGATGGCCTCGTCTATGGCAGGGTCGAGGGCGGGGGGTTGATAATCGGCGAGTTGGTGCTGCCAATTTTGGTGGGCGCGCTGGACCGCATCCAGGCTGCCTTCGTCCTGCCATTGCTCGACGGAATTGTTGTCGGCCAGGGCCGAGCGGTAGAAGGCGGTTTCGAAGTGGGCCTGGGTGTGGCTGACACCTAGAAAATGATTGCCCGGCCCGACCTCGGTAATGGCTGCCATGGCCTGGCTGTCGGCGCTGAGGTCGACGCCTCCGGCCAGCACCTGCATCATGCCGAGCTGGTCGGCGTCGAGCACGAATTTCTCGTAGCCGGCACACAGCCCGCCTTCCAGCCAACCCGCCGCATGCAGCACGAAGTTGCAACCCGCCAACAGGGTCGGCAGCAATGTCTGGGCGCTTTCATAGGCGGCCTGGGCGTCGGCGATCTTGGCCGCACTGAGTGAGCCGCCGGAGCGGAACGGAATTCCCAGGCGGCGCGCCAACTGGGCGGCACCCAGCAGCACCAAAGTCGGCTCGGGCGTGCCGAAGGTTGGGGCACCCGATTGCATCGAGATCGAGCTGGCGAAGGCGCCGAAGACCACGGGCGCGCCCGGCCGCAGCAATTGCGTCAGGGCCATGCCGGCCAATGCCTCGGCCAGTATCAGGGTCAGTGTACCGGCCACCGTCACCGGGCTCATGGCACCCGACAGAATGAAGGGCGAAACGATGGTGGCCTGATTGGCCCGGGCATAGGTCTTGAGCGCGCCCAGCATGGTGGCGTCGTAGACCAGCGGCGAGTTGGCGTTGATTATGCTGATCAGCACCGTATGGTCGGCGACGAAATCGGCTCCGAATACCAGCTCGGCCATGGCGATGCTGTCGGCCGCCCGCTCGGGCGCCGTCACCGCCCCCATGAAGGGCTTGTCGCTCAAGCGAATATGGGCGGCCAGCATGTCGAGGTGGCGTTCGGGCACCGGCACGTCGACGGGCTCGCACAGCACGCCGCCTGAATGGTGCATCGCCGGGGCCAGATAGGCGAGTTTGACCAGGTTTTCGAAATCCCGAAGCGTGGCGTAGCGCCGGCCGCCCTCCAGGTCGCGCACGAAAGGCGGTCCGTAGACCGGCGCGAAGACGATGTTGCGGCCGCCGATGGGTACGCTACGTTCCGGATTGCGGGCATGTTGGGTGAATTCGCCAGGTGCGGTCTCGAGCAGTTTGCGGGCCAGGCCGCGGGGCAGGCGCACACGCTCGCCGCTGACCTCGGCGCCGGCCTGGCGCCAGAGCTCGAGTACTTCGTCGTCGTCGCGGAAATCGATGCCGGTCTCGGCCAACACTGTTTCGGCATTGGCTTCGATGATCTCTAGGCCTTCTTCGCCCAGCACGTCGAGCACCGGCAATTGCCGGCTGATGGCCGGAAGTACCGCCGTCTTCGGGCGCTCCCGCTGGGCCCGGCGCGCTTCGCGACCGCCCCGCCTGCCCTTGGCCTGATTCATGCCGAAACCCTCCCCTGAATTGCTCACGACTTTGCCCCATGACCGCAGCCTTGGCCAGGGCGGCGCGGTGCCCCGCTTGTCCCTCTGCCGGCCATCTGCTAGAGACCAACTAGTGCCGGCCCGCGGCCGTTCCAGGGGGTGCGCCATGAAATCTCATGCTCGTGTGGTGGTTATCGGGGGTGGCGTCGTCGGTGTCTCGACGCTCTACCATCTGACCAAGAAGGGTTGGTCTGACGTGGTGCTGGTCGAACGCACCGAACTGACGGCGGGCTCGACCTGGCATGCGGCCGGGTTGCTGCCACTTTTCAACCTGAGCTACAGCGTCGGCCAGATCCACAAATACTCGGTGGCGCTCTACCAAACCTTGGAAGAGGAGACCGGCCAGGACGTGGG
Organism: Rhodospirillaceae bacterium; assembly: GCA_002690215.1. Taxonomy (GTDB): domain Bacteria; phylum Pseudomonadota; class Alphaproteobacteria; order UBA2966; family UBA2966. The sequence goes on from NZDS01000172.1 coordinate 11,311, forward strand.
TTTTCGCAAGGTCGGCAACATCCGCCTGGCCCGCACCCGGGACCGCATGGACGAGTACCATTTCTACGCCGGTGTCGCCCGCACCATCGGGGTAGAGGTCGAGTTCCTGACGCCGGACGACGTGAAGAACCTGTGGCCGTTGTGTCAGACCGAGGGTCTGGTCGGCGCCATCGTGCATCCCGAGGACGGCTACATCCAGTCCGCCGACGTCACCCAGGCCATGGCCCGGGGGGCGCGCAACGGCGGTGCCGAGATCTACCGCCGCACCACCGTCACCGCCATCGAGCAGCAACCCGGCGGCGAATGGCTGGTCAAGACCGACAAGGGCGACATCACCTGCGAGCATGTGGTGGCGGCCAGCGGCAACCACGCCCGGCAGACCGGCGCCATGGTCGGGTTGGACGTGCCGGTGATCCCGGTCGAACACCAGTACATTGTCACCGAGCCGCATCCCGAAATCCTGGCCCGGCGCGAGCAGGGCCTGCCGGAGATGGGCGTATTGCGCGAATCCGACAGCTCCTGGTACCTGCGCGAGGAGGCCGGGGGCCTGTTGCTGGGACCTTATGAGAAGGGCGCTCCGGCCTGTTTCGTCGACGGCCCGCCGGCCGACTTCGAGAACGATCTCTTTCCTGCCGATCTCGATCGCCTGGAGCCTCACATCGAGGCCGCCATCAACCGCGTGCCGGCCTTTGGCGAGGTCGGCGTCAAGGAGGTCGTCAACGGTCCCATCCCTTACACCCCCGATGGCAGCCCTATCGTCGGGCCGGCCTGGGGCTTGAAGAACTTCTGGCTCAACGAGGGCCACAGCTTCGGCATCACGGCGGCCGGCGGCGCCGGTTGGCAGCTCGTCGAGTGGCTGGTCGAGGGTGAGCCCAGCATCGACATGCTGGGCGTCGATCCCCGCCGTTTCGGGCCCTATGCCTCGCGGGGCTACCTCAAGGCCAAGAACGAGGAAACTTACGCCGGCGTCTTCACCATCCATTTCCCCGACGAGGAGCGCCCCGCCGGCCGGCCGCTGAAAACCGCACCGTGCTATGAGCGCATGAAGGATCTCGGCGCCGTGTTCGGGCAGAAGTACGGCTGGGAACGGCCCAACTGGTTCGCGCCCGAGGGCGTCGAGCCCCGCGACGACATGAGCTTTCGCCGTACCAACTATTTCGAGCACGTGGGCAACGAATGCCGCCAGGTGCAGAACGCCGTCGGCTTGCTGGACCTCACGGCCTTTTCCAAGTTCCTGGTTTCGGGCCCCAGTGCCGAGGCCTGGCTCGACCTCCTGCTGGCCAACCGCCTGCCGCAGCAAGTGGGGCGCATAAATCTCGGCCATCTGTTGTCGGCGAACGGTGGCGTGCGGGCCGAATTCACCATCATGCGAGACGGCCCCCAGGCCTTCTATTTGGTTTCGGCCGGGGCCGCCGAGCGCATGGACCATGACGCCCTGGAAAAGTCGCTGCCCCCCGACGGCAGCGTGCGTCTGGACCGCCTGACGACGCAACTGGGCGTGCTGGTGCTGGCCGGGCCGCGTTCGCGCGACGTCCTGGCCAAGGTCACCGACACCGATCTATCCAACGCCGCCTTCCCCTGGCTTTCGGGCCGCCTGATCGACATCGGCTGCGCCCGGGCTCGGGCCATGCGCATCAATTTCGTCGGCGAGTTGGGGTACGAGCTGCACCACCCCATCGAGATGCAGAACTACATTTTCGATCTGTTGATGGAGGCGGGTGCCGAGTTCGAGATCAAGCCCTTCGGTATCCGGGCCATGGATCAGTTGCGCATCGAAAAGTCCTACCGCATGTGGGGCACCGAGCTTTCGATCGAATACGCCGCCTTCGAATCCGGCCTGCAGCGCTTCGTCCATCTCAACAAGGGCCAGTTCGTCGGCTCCGACGCCCTGGCCGAGTGGCAACGCCAGGGCTTCAAGTACCAGTTCGTCACCCTCGAGGTGCACGACGTCAGCGAGGCCGACGCCCGCGGCAGCGAGCCCCTATTCGCCGGCGGCGAGATGGTCGGCCGGGCCACCGGCGGCGGCTATGGTTGGCGGGTGGGCAAAAGCCTGGCGCTCGGCATGGTGCCGCCCGATCTGGCACACGTTGGCAGCGAATTCGAGATCGCTATCCTGGGTGAGATGTACCGGGCCACGGTGATTCCCGAATCTCCCTACGACCCCGACAACGAAAGGCTAAAAGCATGAGTGTTTTGGAAGGCATCCGGGTTCTCGATTTCGGGCGCTATATCGCCGGGCCCTGTTGCGCCACGTTGCTGGGGGACTTTGGCGCCGAAGTCATCCGCGTCGAGAAGGTCGACGGCAGCGAGGACCGCTTCACCGCCCCCATCGCCGAAGGCGGCGAGGGGTGCCTGTTCTTGCAGCTGGCGCGCAACAAGCAAGGCCTCACGCTCAACCCCATGAAGCCCGAAGGGAAGGAAGTGCTGGCCCGCCTGGTGGCCACCGCCGACGTGGTGCTGGCCAACCTGCCGTTCGAGACGCTGGAAGCCATGGGGCTCGACTACGAATCGCTGAAGGCCATCAAGCCCGACATCATCAGCGTCACGCCCTCGGCTTTCGGTTCCGTCGGCCCCTACGCCTCCAAAGTCGGCTTCGACGGCGTCGGTCAGGCCATGTCAGGCAACATGCACCTCACCGGCCATGCCGGCGAGCCCATGAAGTCCTGGGCGCCTTATGTCGATTTCACCACCGCCATCCTGATGGCCTTCGGCACCATGATGGCGCTCAGGGAGCGCGACAAGACGGGCCGCGGCCAACAGGTCGAGGGCTCGCTGCTGGGCTCGGCGCTGTGGGTCGGCAATGCCTTCTTGATGGAACAGGCGGCGCTGGGGATCGACCGCGTGGCCTCGCACAACCGCAGCCAGGGCGGCGGTCCCGCCGACACCTTCGCCACCCAGGACGGCTGGGTGCTGGTGCACGTGGTGGGCCGGCCGCTGTTTGAGCGCTGGGCGCGCTTGATGGGCGAGGAGCACTGGCTCGAGGACCCCCGCTTCGAG
>NZDS01000173.1 GCA_002690215.1 Rhodospirillaceae bacterium
AACCATCAACGACAAGCGGCTTAACATCAAACCAAGATGAGCCAGATCCTCCGTTAAGAAATAGGCTCAACAGTCCCGAATGTTTTGATGACGGACACGATCTCGAATACGTGTCCTGGACCCGCATGGAGGGTGGCACCCAGGAGGACTGGGATTTGCTGGTCGAGGTCGAGGAACGATTCAACGCGGACCTCGTCGAGAGGGTGCTGGGGCACCTGAAATTGCTTGATGCAGACTGGGGCGGCTATCGCATCAACCGTTATCAGCACAGTCTGCAAGCCGCCACTCGGGCCGAGAGTGACGGCTGTGACGAGGAGATGATCGTGGCAGCGCTGTTGCACGACATCGGCGACATCATCTCGCCCTACAATCACGGTGAACTCGCGGCCGCCATCCTCAAGCCCTACGTCTCGGAGAAAACCCACTGGATCGTCGCCAAGCACTGCGTCTTCCAGGGCCACTACTACAATCACTTCCTCGGCGGCGACCGGCAGGCGCGGGAGAAGTATCGTGACCATCCCTACTACGAAGACTGCAAAGCGTTCTGTCAGAACTACGACCAGAACGCCTTCGACCCCGAATACGACACCTTGCCGTTGGAACACTTCGAGCCCATGGTCAGGCGCCTGTTCGCCCGTCCACCGGGGCATTTGGAACTGGCCGAGACTGCCTAGGCCGTACCTCTCGGACCAGGCGTTTGCCGGGCGATGGCCAAGCCTACCAATCAGGTTTGTAGTTGATCACCGCCGCGCCCGGCGTCATGGCCTTATTGCTGCCGATCTGGCACTTCGACTGGTCCAAATCTTGCTCCCAGGCGGCATAGGCGAACAGTGGCTCGGGCCGCATCACGCAGGCCGGGTTGCCGAAGGGGTGGCCCAACAGTAGCAACATATGTCCTATTTCATGCGCCAGATATCGGCCGGCCAGACGCACTGCCTGGGCCCGATTCCGGATGTCGCTCATACCCTTCGGGATGGCCTGGTATTGGGTAAAGGGAAAGGTGCTGAGGAAGGAATATGTCTTGTGGCGGCCCGTCTTGTTGTAACTGGTGCCGCCCGCAGTAACGCCGCCGCGCAGCGAGGAGTTTATCGCTGCATCATCGTATTCCGCGCTGGCCACAAGCTGATTGGTAACGATCACGTCATAGGGCATGGCGCTGTAACCCAAGAGGTCCCAGACGATCCACTCGTTGGCATGGCTGCTGTCCATGACGCGGCCACCGGCCTGGGTGCGAAGGTCACGCCAGTGGTCCAACCTATGCAAATGGGTGCTGACCAGGGCCTCCGCAAAAGCCTTGTAAGTCGGCTCCGCTACCGCTGTTACGAGGTGAGGGCGGGCGTAGGCGATGGCCTCCGCCAGATCGGGAATGACTCTGGTAAGCTGGCGAAGATGGCTCCAGACCAGGCGCGAGCGGTCTCCGGTTTTTCCCTTGAAGTCATAGATCAGGCCGCTTCGTGCCTTCAACACCTCGGCCGGAATGGCCGCCAGCAGCCGTTCGACCGAAATATCAACGGGTTCAGAGAACCTCAGCTCGATATTGAAATGGTCCCGGACCACCTGGCGCGTCTCGGCCAGCAGCGTCGCCAGTTCGTCGGGATCAAGCGATGTCAGGCGAGGATTGACGGCATGAGCCAGCCGCAGCTCAACCGGCCCGTTTCCCAATTGCGGAAGAGGGACGATGGCTGTTTTTGCCGTTGCACTCCAGCTTGCAATAAGTCCTGCCGCCAAAACGCCAAAAACCAGCCGAAACAAAACCTTCATCGCCCCACTGCCATTCGTGGGGTTGGATTACGCCACCAAGCCTTCCAGGCGTTCGCGGATCAGGGCGTCGGCCTCGCTCATGATGCGGTCGATCAGCTCCTGGCAGGTGGGAACGTCATTGATCAGACCGGCGACCATGCCGCACGACCAGGCGCCCGATTCGGTTTCTCCGTCCATCATCACTTTGGGATAGACCCCGGCGACCTCTGCCATGACGTCCTTGAATTGGAGGTCCTTGCCCAGCTCGCGTTCCTTCTCCAGCAGGCGTTCGACGGTCGGGTTGGTCAGCACCCGTTCGGTGTTGCGCAGCGGCCGCATGACCAGGCGGGTATCCAACTCGCTGGCATTCAGGATCGCCTGCTTGACGTTGTCGTGCACCGGCGCTTCCTTGGTGGCGATGAAGCGGGTGCCCATGTTCATACCTTCGGCGCCCATGGCCAGCGAGGCCACCAGCGAGCGCGCATCGGCCATGCCACCCGAGGCGATGAAGGGAATCTTCAGCTCATCCGCCGCCCGGGGCAGCAGGATCATGTTGGGAATATCGTCTTCGCCCGGATGCCCGCCGCATTCGAAACCGTCCACCGAAACCGCGTCGCAACCGATGGTCTCGGCCTTGAGCGAGTGGCGCACGGAAGTGCACTTGTGGATAACCTTGATGTCGTTCTCCTTGAACATGGGCATCCATTTCTGGGGATTGTTGCCGGCGGTTTCGACGACTTTCACCCCGCCATCGATGACAGCCTGCACGTAGCCCTGATAGTCGGGAGCCTCGATGACCGGCAGGAAGGTCACGTTGACGCCGAAGGGCTTGTTGGTCATCTCCCGGCAGCGTGCGATCTCTTTGGCCAGATCGTCCGGCGTCTTCTGGGTCAACGCCGTGATGATCCCCAGTCCGCCGGCGTTGGAAACCGCTGCCGCCAATTCGGCAAATCCTACGTAGTGCATGCCGCCCTGAACTATCGGGTGCTCGATACCGAGAAGTTCCGTGATGCGTGTTTTCATCGTGACGTTTCCTCTCTGTGGGGGCCGGACTGGGGAAGCGATTTGAGTCGCCTCTGGTTTGCCTTCGGATTGTAGCTGGTTTTTTCTGATCAAGCTCGAATCGAGCGAAGGGCCGCGTCCAGAGTGGGAAACGTGGCTCAGGGTGATTTCCTGGAGCGGTTTCCCCAATATCTGCTTCATTGCATAATGAGGCCTGGCTGATGGGAGAAACGACGTGTCGAAGGCTCTACTGACAGGCTCATTCGTTGCCCTGATCACCCCGATGAATCAGGACTATTCCATCGACTACGGCGGCTTTCGCACGCTGATCGAGTTCCAGAGAGAGAACGGCTCTTCCGGTGTCTTGATTATGGGCTCGAGCGGAGAGGTTTCCCTGCTGACGGTGGAGGAACGCCACGCCATCGTCTCCGAGACCATGAAGCAGAAGCAGCCCGGCATGGAAATGTGGTACGGCTGCACCGGCCCGACCACGGATGCCACCATCGCCTTCGTCAAGCAAGCAGCGGCCGAGGGCGCCGACGGCGCCGTCATCGCCGCACCGGCATACATCTGCGCAGCGAACGAGGACATCGTCGACTATTTCCTCGAAGTTGCCGATGCCTCACCCATTCCGCTGGGCATCTACAACAACCCTCCCCGGGTCAAGACCGACCTGACGGCAGACGAGATCCTGCGCATCGCCGAACATCCCCAAGTCCGGGTCTTGAAGGAATCGACCGGGCGGGTGGCCCAGGTGGCACAAATCGCCCGCGCCAAACCTGAGATGAGCCTGATGTGCTGCTGTTCCCCCAATCTCGGTTTGATCGTGCCGACCATGTCCTTGGGCGGCCATGGCACCGCCAACATGACCGGCAACATCATCCCCCGCGAGATGGCGGTGATCTCCAAGCCGTGGCAAGGCCCTGAAGATGCGCAAAACTTCCAGGCCGCATACCTGCGCAACCTGCCGATGCTCCACTATGCCTATTCGGCCATCAATCCGGTGCCGATGAAATCGTTGATGGCGGCGGTGGGCATGCCTGCGGGACCGCTGCGCAAACCACTGAACGCGCTGCGTGGCGAAGCGCTACAGCGTGGTCTCGATATCGTGCGGGAGTTGGATCTGGTCGAGGCCTACGGCTATTCGCCGTCCGCCACCCTCGATGCGGCCGAATAGAGATCGATAGAAATCTCCCAGCTATCCACCCTGGTGCGTGCGCGAACGATTGCTATGCTGGCGCCCGAAAATCCTAGCGGGAGACCAGCATGTTCGATCTGGAATTGACGGGACGCGTTGCCATCATCACCGGCGGCAGCGACGGCCTGGGGCGCGCAACGGCACAGCGCTTGGCTGCCGAGGGTTGCCATGTCGTGATCTGTGCCCGCCGTCGGGATCACCTGGAGGCGGCAGCGGCGGAACTGACCAAAGAGAGTGGCGGTACCGTGATCGCCCAGCCCGCCGACGTCTCGGTGCCCGCCGACATCGAGGCCCTGGTGGCGGCCACCGTCGACCGCTTCGGTGGTGTCGACATCCTGGTCAACAACGCCGGTGCCTCGGCCGCCTCGGCGCTCGAGGATCTCGACGACGCCGCTTGGCAGGCCGATATCGAGCTCAAGTTGATGGCGGCGGTGCGGCTCTGCCGTGCCACCGTGCCGCTAATGCGAGAGCGCGGCGGCGGCGCCATTGTCAATGCCACCATCTGGGGCGGCAAGGCACCATCCGCACGGTCGTTGCCCACCTCCGTAACCCGGGCCGCCGGCATCAACCTGACCAAATCGCTGGCCAACGAATTCGCCGCCGACCAGATCCGCGTCAACACCATCTGCATTGGCTTGATCAAGAGCGCCCAGTGGGATCGCCGGGCCGGCGACGGGCCGGTCGACGAGGTCTATGCCCAGATGGCCGCACGCGTGCCTCTGGGCCGGGTCGGCGAGGCCGCGGAGTATGCCGACCTGGTGGCCTTTTTGGTTTCCCAGCGAGCCCGCTACATCACCGGCACGGCGGTCAACTTGGATGGCGGCATGTCGCCGGTGGTTTAGGACAATTCAAAGCGTCACGGGTTTTCCACGGGTTTTCGCATTGATCATCGAATGCGGCATCAGTTGTTGCGGGCGCCCTGGTTGATCCAGAACCTCACCAGCAGCCTTTCGCACTTCGACAACCGCTTGCCTTCGTGCGGCATGCGGATGGCGGCGTCGGCGCGATGATCGATGACGACCACCAAATTACTCGTGAAGGCACTGCGCGGTACTACGATGGGACCGTGCTTGGTACCTTTCATGAGGCTTTCGTAGGTTCTGAGATCGAGACCGCTTTCCTCGTAGCCTTTCTTACCCGGCTGGTGGCATTCCAGGCAGCGCAGCTCGAGAATGGGAAAGACGTCGTTGTTGAAGCTGACCTCTTCCGCCGCGAACGCCGCCGGCCACCACAGCAGCGTCAGCACGATGCCGAAAAGGCCGATCCTCTTGATGTAAGACATGTCCAACCCCCTTTCGCGGTGGAGGGTTTGAACGACGCAGGGAAAATTCCGGGCGATCGGATTCGGCCAAACCCTGCGGGCCCGCAGCCGTGGCGGAGGCGTAGCATGAACAGGCAAGCGTGCCGCCGAAGTGTCGACGGAGCGGGCGACGGACTCCACCACGTTCAGGCTATTTCATGAGATGTCCCCTGTCGCCGTGGCATATCGTCACGGGCCGCACACGACACCAACTTGACGGAAAGCACGCAACCGCGACCGCCATTTGGTATTTTCGGGTACAGCGAAATTGTGCAGCATGACGAGGCGGGAGTTCGGGCTAGAGGAAAGGCAACAGCATGACATCGTCTACACCCAAAGAGACACCCGGCGCCAAGATGATCTACCTGATCAAGTGCCGATCGACGGCCACGCGCGAGCAGTTGATCGCGCACTGGTTCGCCAACCACATGCCCCCGACAATCGCGCGCATGGAGCATAACCGGGAAGCCGGCAAGCTGCACGCGACGCGCTACGTGGCGACGCTGTTCGATCCCCGAGCCGACAAGCCGCAGGCTTGGGATGGCATGGCAAATCTCTGGTACGAAGAGGTGCCACCGCCACCCCCTATACCCCATGGCACGGAACCCACGGATACCTTTCAGGAAATAGCCGAGCCCTACCACCCCTGGGCGACGCGCGAGTACCTGGCCATGGACGGTGCCCTGCCGCTGGAGCCGCCGACGCTGGATCCGCCGTTCCCCTGCACGCGCTCGGGATTCTTCAAGGTGACGTTCCTGGTTTCCCTGCAACAGGGCGCCGACCGCGACGCCCTTTTCGCGCACTGGCTCGACGTCCACATTCCCAACGTGCGCCAGACCATGGCAGCCGTCGGTGGCTTTCGTTATGCCGTGAGCCACAGCCTGGAGCCGGAGACGGAACCCTACGTCGGCATGGCGGAGCTCTATTTTGCCAACGCCTCGGGCTGGGCAAGGTACCGCGCACACATCCGTCCCGACGGCATGCAAGAGTGGGTCGATGCCGAGCGCCTGCTGATATTCAATAGCGGGACCGAAATGGTGGGGATTGCCTAGGCTGCTCTGACAGCGCCGCCCGAAGGGTTGCGTCTGGGCGCGCGCCCGCGTCGTCCAAGTCCGAAGACTGTAGCCCCGCCAATCTCTTCGGGCTTTTCCTTGCGGATCGCATCACCTGGGAGCGACGCAGGCCGTGACTTGGTGACAATTGCGGGCTAACGCCGCAGCGCCACTAATAGAGCCATCAGAACAACGGTGATGCCTGTCAGCATGGCCAACGAGGTGGCGAAGCCGCCGCTCCACTGGGCCAGCACGCCGATCGACATGGGTCCTAGCGAACCGCCGATCTCGGCCGCGGAGAAAAAGAGGCCGCCGGCCAGACCGGTGCGACGGGATCCCACTTCGGGAACGTCGAGCAGGATTAGCATGGCCAAGGTCATCATGCCGCCCCGGGCCACGCCCTGCATCACCAGGGCTGCGGCCAGCAGCGTGCCGTTGGCGCTGAGCAGCAGCAATGTCGCTCCAGCGGCCAGCAGAAAGAGCGCCGCCAGAATGCCCATGCGCCGGGCCGGCGTGGCCAGACGGGGGATGGTCGGTGCCGCGACGATGCCCACGGCCGTCGGCAGAGCCGCCCAGAAGCCGGCTGCGTTCACCCCCATGCCGTGACTGCGAAGGATCTCCGGAAGCCAGTTGTTGAGACCGTGGTTGATGAAAAAAATGCCGATGCTCATGGCCAGCACGATGCGCACGGCGGGGATCTGCAGGATTTCGGCGAAGGCTTTGAGCTGCGGTTCGCGGGGTGCGGCGGCCAGCCTGCTTTCGATGGCCCGGCTGGCGGGATGGGCCGTGATGGCCAACCAGACCAAACCGGCGGCCAGTACGATGGCGGCGTAGGCCAGCATCACGGCTCGCCAGTTTCCGCCCAGCAGCGGCATCATCAGACTGTTGGTCAAGGCTAGCGAGGCCATGCTTCCCATGGCTGGGCCCGTCATATAGAGGCCCATGGCAAAGCGCCGTTCCTGGCCCTCGAACCAGAGCCCGATCAACTTGGGCGCCCCCACCGATACCAGTGGGCCGCCCAGACCAAAGACGGCAACGGCGAGGAAAAGGCTGAGGTGCCCACCGGCCGCGGCACGCAAGGCTCCCGAGGCGGCGATGACGAGCAGCGCGATGACCAGCGCGCGGCGCGGCCCGATGCGATCGAGCAGAACCCCACAAGGTACGGCCGAAGCGATGAAGACGAGCTGCCAAGCGCCCATCACCGTGCCCATGCGGGAATGGCTGAGCCCCAGGTCCAGGCCCACGACGTTGACCAGCGGAGCCAGCGTCACGATGGTCAGACCAAAGCAGAAATAGACCAGCCAGACCCCGCCCAACACCACCCAACGATAGGCGTGGGCGCTGGCCGCCAAGTCGGATATTTTCTTCTTGTCGGTCATTGAGAGTCGGAAAAGGGGGATGATCGGAACCGGCTCGTGAACTATGCCGGTTCCCGGAGTTGATAGATTAGCACGGGGAATACCTGCGCCGCCGCCAGCCCTGCAGGGATGCCGAAAGCCTGTTGATTTTCAATAGCGGAATCGAAATGGTGGGGATTGCCTATTCCCCCCTGACAGTCCGCTTGATTTCAGCGCCGTGCTTCTTCTCTGCCAGAGCCAGATCATAGTCGGCCTGCAGCCTGAGCCAAACCTTGGGGCTGCCGCCGAGATAGGCGGCCAGGCGCAGCGCCGTTTCAGGCGAGACAGCGCGCTGACTTTTCAGGATCGCCGCGATGCGCGCTCATGTCTCGGGCGGCAAGCTCGTCTTTGAGGATTTCACCGGGGTGCGTTGCAAGGGGCATGGGTTTTCTCCGATTCGCTGCTTGTCGCCGCTTGAACGATGCGATCAATGGTAGTCCGTGATCTCGACATCCCGCCAGCCACCTGCCATCAAGGCCCTTGAAGCCCCGTGCCGGACCGGTTTCGTGCACGTCTTGCGTCCTGGCATTCCGATAGCTCTCGATCACCCGCCAAACGTATACCGTGGCACGGTAAACAACGAGCGGGAAATCGATGGGCCGATCAGCCCATGCAGTTGGGATCGCATAGTTGCCCCCTACACTTCATCAGCAGCAGATTCCTTTGTGATCGGATGATAAAATCCGGGATCTTGCTGTCCCCGAGCCTGCCAGGCGCCGCGTCTTGAGAGGAAACCATCATGAAACTTTTTCACGCCCCGAATTCGCGTTCCATGCGCATCGTCTGGTTGCTGGAGGAACTTGGTCTCGAGTACGAACTGATCGGCTTCAAGCTGGGTGAAAAGGCCATGCGTGAGCCCCAGTATCTGAAGCTCAACCCCATGGGTCGGGTTCCCACGTTGCAGGATGGCGACGTCACGATCTTCGAATCCGGGGCCATCGTCGAATATGTCCTGGCCAGGTATGGCGGGGGGCGGATGGTTCCCGAGCGCGATTCCCTGGAATTCGCCGATTATCTCCAGTGGCTGCACTACGCCGAAGGCATGATCATGCCCCAGGTTAACATCATCATCGTCGAAACCCTGTTCCTGCCCGAGGAAAAACGCAATCCAACCAATCTCGCCCGGGCGCAAAAGCTCCTGAACAAGAGCCTGCAAGCGGTCGAGACGGGCCTCGAGGGACGCGATTACGTGGCTGGCGAGTTCTCCGGCGCCGAATTCATGACCGGGCACGCCTGCGTGGTTGCCGAACGGCTGGGTGCGGATCTCTCGGATCTGCCCAACGTCAAAGCCTATGTCGAGCGCCTGAAAGCCCGGCCGGCCCTGCAAAAGGCCATGGCGGCGTGATCGCCCGCGTTCGCGGGGTTTTCGTTTTGGGCGACGTGGGGGGCGTCAGGCGGCGCGGACCGTGCGCCTGATCTCGGCGCCGTGTTTTTCCTCCGCCTGGGCCAAGTCGTAATCGGCCTGGAGCCTGAGCCAAACCTTGGCGCTGCCGCCCAGGTAGGCGGCCAAGCGCAGCGCGGTTTCGGGCGAGACGGCGCGGTCGCTTTTCAGGATCGCCGCAATGCGCGTCGGCGGCACACCCAATTCGAGGGCGAAACGATGCGCGCTCAGCCCCCGGGCGGCAAGCTCGTCCTTAAGGATTTCACCGGGATGCGTGGCTGGGGGCATGGTTCGTTCCTTCGAATCTCTGTTTGCGACCGCGGACGCGAGGCGATCAATGATAGTCCGTAATTTCGACATCCCGCCAGCCGCCGGCCGCGTCGGGCCGGAAGCAAACCACCCATGGCAGGTTGACGGTCAAAGACCACTGTCCGGCGCGATCTCCCTTTAGCTTGTGCAGCCGGTAGCTCGCCAGCCGCGGCAATTCATCGAGCCTCCTCGCCGCCGCCAGCAGGTTCAGCACCCGCACCGCCCGTTCGCCATCGAGACCTTTGA
>NZDS01000174.1 GCA_002690215.1 Rhodospirillaceae bacterium
CCGACGGCGGCGTCATCGCCCAAAGCCGCGGCGGCCCCATCGCACGGCACAAGGCGCGCTGGTTCAAATTCGTCGGCAAGCGCGGCCGGCGGCCCTGGGCGGTGGGAACCTACGTCGGCGAGTACCGGCTGGTGCGCCTCAAGGGCGAGCGCCTGCAGGAAGTGCTGCGGGTGGATCGGAAATTGGAAGTGCGCTGACGGGGTGGCTGGTCAGTCCACGTCGATAGCCGTGGTTTTTGTCCGGCTGCCGCCCTGGCGAATCTCGATAGAGCGGCTCTGTGCCTTCGGCTCGGGGCGTACCAGCGTGATGTGCAAAAGCCCGTCCTCCAGGTCGGCGCCTTCGATCTCGATGCCTTCGGCCAGCAGAAAGGTTCGCTGGAACTGGCGCGCCGCGATGCCGCGGTGGAGATATACGCGGTCGTTCTCATCGCGCTGGCGACCGCGCACGATGAGCTGGTTTTCCTCCACCGTCAGCGCCAGGTCGTCGGCCGTGAAACCGGCCACGGCCAGGCTGATGCGCATGCCGTTGGGGCCGGTCTGCTCGATGTTGTAGGGCGGATAACCCTCGCCATCGACCTTGCTCAGACGGTCGAGGGTGCGCTCGAGATGTTCGAATCCGAGCAATAACGGACTGTTGAAAAGCGATACTCTGGCCATACGAGCGATCTCCTCCGCTTGAGCGAGTCCGCAGCCGGGGCCCACAGGGACCCATCCTTGGCGCCCCACAGCGTCGACGGCCCTGACGGCACCGCCGCAAATCATGCCGACTATACTTAATGACGGTGCGGCGGCCTTCAAGGCCTTGATCTTGCCCGGGTCGGCATGGAACAAAGGTTCCCGGGGGACAGGGAGACAACAAAGCGAGAGGAAGTATCGTGGCTGCAACGGAGAACGACCTGTCCATCGGCATCGTCGGTGCCGGCGCCATGGGCCGCGGCATCGCCCAGGTGGCGGCCGGCGGCGGCATGGCGGTGCGACTTTATGACGCCGTCGAGGGCGCCGCCGAGGCGGGCCGAGAGTTCGTCGCCGGCATGCTCGCCCGTCAGGTCGAAAAGGGCCGGCTGGAGGTAGCCGATGCCGCTGCCGCCAACGCCCGCATCGAGGTGGTCAGCGGGCTCGACGACTTGGCCGGCTGCCAGGCCGTGGTCGAAGCCGTGGTCGAGGATCTGGCCGTCAAGCACCAGGTCTTCCAGGCCCTGGAGGCGGTGCTCGACGATAACGCCGTCATTGCCTCGAACACCTCGTCCATCCGCATCGCCTCGATCGCTGCAGCCTGCGCCCAACCCCGGCGCATCGCCGGTATGCACTTCTTCAATCCGGTGCCGTTGATGCGCCTGGTCGAGGTCATCCGGGCCCCCCAGACCGGGGACGACGTGGCCGACCTGCTTTGTGACATTGGCCGACGCATGGGCCGCACGCCGGTGGTGGTCAAGGACGGGCCCGGATTTCTCGTCAACTTGGGCGGCCGTGCTTTCTACACCGAGGCGCTACGCATTCTGCATGAGGGCGTGGCCACGCCGGCCCAGGTCGACGCCGTGATGCGCGATTGCTGCAACTACCGCATGGGCCCCTTCGAGCTGATGGATCTGACTGGCATCGACGTCAACTTTCCGGTCAGCCAGATCGTCTTCGAGGGTTTCTTCAACGACCGCCGCCTGGCCACTTCGCCACCTCATCAGGCGCTTTTCGAGGCCGGCCGCTATGGTCGCAAGAGCGGCGCCGGGTACTACGACTATGGCGCCGACGGCAAGGCCCTCGCGGGCATCAGCCCCGATGCCACAAGCACGGCTGCGCCGGCCCCGGCTGTGGCGTTGCTGGGCGATGATCCAGAGGGCGCATTGGCCGAGTTGCTGGCCGCCTCGGGGACCGAAATCCGCCCGGACGACGGCCAAATTCCGCTGCTCTGTGCCCCGCTGGGCGAAGATGCTTCGGCATTCGCCGCCCGTACCGGCGCCGATCACCGCCGTCTGCTGGCCGTCGACACCAGCGTGCCGGCGGACAAGCGCCTTACCCTCATGGCGCCGCCGGGCGCCGACCCGGAGCTGGCGGCGGCGGTGGTTGCGCGGCTGGCAACAAGCGACGCCAAAGTCACATTTATCAAGGATTCTCCCGGTTTCATCGCCCAACGCATCCGCGCCATGGTGGCCAACCTGGGTTGCGAGATGGCCCAGATCGGTATTGCCTCGCCGGCCGACATCGACACCGCCATGACCCTTGGTCTCAACTATCCGCAGGGCCCGCTGGCGCTGGCCGATGCCATGGGACCGAACACCGTGTTGCGCATTTTAAGCAGGCTGCAAGAGCTCAGTGGCGACGACCGCTACCGCCCCAGCACATGGCTTAGACGCCGGGCTCAACTTGGCCTGTCGGCGAGTCAACCGGATTGAGACGGCACAACTACGAAATACGTGCAAAACGCATTGATTTGAGCTATAATCCGCCTACAGCAGTACGCTGAAAACCAAAAAATTCAGGCAGAAGGCCGTGCACGGGTAACCGCCGCCGTGACGCGCGCCTGCGTTCGGCGTCGGAATAGCGGGGCGATCATCGCCGCCGCGTCAATTCCGGGGTACGGACCATGGTGGATTCCATCGACCCATCGGCGTTCAATGCGTTGACCGCGCTGAACGCCATCAACCAGGTCAGCAACCTGGTTCCAAGCAACAAAGAAGTCGCCGAGCGGAGCGACACCAACGCCCGCACCGACACCGTTCGAGCGCGGCTCTCCGACACTTCCGGCGTGCGCAGCGCCAGGGAGGCGCTGGGCAATGCCGAAGCCGCCGCGGCCGCCGCCGTCGAGGCCTCGGGCCAGATCAAGGACGTGCTCTTCGAGATGCGCGCGGTGGCCATCCAGGCCAAGGAGGACAGCCTCGACAAATCTAGCCGTGACAAGCTGGAGTCGCGCTTCAACGAACTCGCCGCAAGGATCGACGATCACGTTGGCGCTGCCGCGGTAAACGGCACCAATTTGCTGGCCCGAGGTGCGTCCGACGTCAAACTGGCGACGGCGCGTAGCGGCCGCGGCCTGACCGAGCGTCAGCGTGACAGTGAAGTCGACCGCTTCGACAAAAGCCGCGTCGAGCCCGGTTTCGGCGAGATTGTGCAGGAGAGCACCACCGGTTTCATTCAGGGCGTGGCTCTGAAGGGCGCCGCTCCGGTGCAGGAAAAAGCCGCCGACCTCAATACCGCCCTGACTGAAGACGAGACGACGCTAACGGTTCGGGCCCAGGACCTCAGCGCCCAGGGCCTGGAAATCGACGACCTCGGCGTCGACACCGCTGCCAAGTCGGGCGTCGCCGAGGGCCGTCTGAATACGGCCATCCGCACCTTGGAAGCCCGCGAGGCCGACCTCAAGGGCAGCCAAGACGCGCTACAGTCTGAAGTCGAGGACGCCAGCCTGGTGGTTGAGGCCCTGGTCGACGATTTCAGCGGTCGAATCGAGCCCGATCTCGGCGTCGAGGGCGCCAAGCTCAGGGCTCAACAGATCTCCCAGGAACTGGGCAAGTTCAGCACTTCGATTGCCAATTCCGACGGCCAGAGCATCATTGGCCTACTCAACAACCCACCGGCTTTCGCCGAAGACTAGTGAACTGAAAAGCCCCCCAGAATAACGTCCCTGTCCCTTCAATTAAGGAGTATTAACGAGGGCTTGGTTGATTTCTTAATGAGCTTGCGAAATGCTGATAGAACGAGTTCAGTCCTGAACTCGGAATAAAAATCATCAAATAACAAGTGGTTGGAGACGATAAGCCGAATTCGTTTCAGATCGATGGTGGCGACCGATTCGCCGGGTGGAAGATGGCCGGTGCGGGGGGGGGATCGCGATTCTGGGTTAGGCGGACTCCTGCGCTGCCAACACCGTGCCGGCCAGATAGAGCGAGCCGCAGATCAATACCCGGGCCGGCTGGGTGATGGCTGCAAGGGCGTCGGCAACGTCGGTGGCGGCCGCCGCCGCAAAGCCAAACTTAGCAGCCAGTCGGGCCAGCTCGGCGGCCGTCAGACTGGCGCTTTCGCCAGGCACGGCGATGGCCTGCAGGCGCGCAGCAAAGGGGGCCAGGGGAGCAAGGAAGGCCTCGGGGTCCTTGCTGTCCAGCATGCCGACAATCAGCTCGACTGGCCGCTCTGGCCTCTCTGCGGCCCAGCCCGCCAGCACGGCACCCAGGGCCCGGCCGGCGGCGCCGTTGTGGCCGCCGTCGAGCCAGAGCTCGCTACCCGGCGGCAATAGCGCCGGCAAGGGCCCAACCGCCAGGTGCTGGAGCCGGGCCGGCCAGCGGACGTCTGCCAGGCCGGCGGCAATGGCGGCCTCGCCGACAGGGGACTCGGCCAGTTGTTCGAGCGCCGCCACGGCCAGGCCGGCGTTTTCGAGCTGGTGTTCGCCGGTGAGCGCCGGGCGCGGCAACAGGCGTTCGCCGCCTGGCGTGCGCAGCCGAACCTGGGAACCTTGCGCCGTTATCGACCAGTCGCGGCCGTGGCGCAGCAGAGGCGCGCCACACTCCGCCGCCAGGGTGGAGATCACGCTTTCAGCCGCCTCCTCCTGACGGCCCAACACGGCTGTCACCCCGGGCTTGAGAATTCCCGCTTTTTCGCCGGCGATGGCGGCCAAGGACTCACCCAAGAAGCCGGTATGATCGATGCTGACCGGCGTGATCAGCGATAGCCTGGGTTTCGCCACCACGTTGGTGGCATCGAGGCGGCCGCCGAGCCCGACTTCGAGCAACACTCCGTCGGCCGGCTGTCGGGCGAAGGCCAATAGCGCTGCTGCCGTGGTGATTTCGAAAAAGGTGATGGCGCCGCCGCCGTTGGCGCTTTCGCACTCCTCGAGCAGCGCTGCCAGCTCGTCCTCGGCGATGTCGTTGCCATCGGCCAGGCGGATGCGCTCGGCAAAGCGCACCAGGTGCGGCGAGGTATAGCGGTGCAGCTTGTGGCCGCCCGCCGCCAGCATGGCGTCGAGCAGCGCCACCACCGAGCCCTTGCCATTGGTGCCGGCGACGTGAATGACCGGCGGCAGGTGGCGTTCGGGATGGTCGAGACGTTCGAGCAGGCGCTGCATGCGGCCCAGCGAAAGATCGATGCGCTTGGGGTGGAGGCGGCTCAGGCGCTCCAGGATGACATCACTCGTCAGCGCCTTCGTCTCCTGCAGCGGCGGCGGTTCGTTCAGGTAAGGTTTCAGCCTCCGCCCCGGGCTCTACAACCTCTGCGGTTTCTGCGGTTTCTGTGGTTTCTGTGGTCTCTGTGAGCGCCGGCAGCAGAACCGCCTCTTCGCGCCGGTCGCGGTTGCCCAGCAGATCGACGATGCGAACCAGGGTGTCGCGCATTTCGTGGCGGTGAACCACCATGTCGAGCATGCCGTGGTCGAGCAGGTACTCGGCCCGCTGGAAGCCCTCGGGGAGCGTTTCGCCGATGGTGTTCTCGATCACCCGCTGGCCGGCGAAGCCGATCAGGGCGCTGGGTTCGGCCAGCTGCACGTCGCCAAGCATGGCATAAGATGCCGTGACGCCGCCGGTGGTGGGGTCGGTCAACACGACGATGTAGGGCAGCCCCGCTTCGCGCACCTGACTCACGGCGATGGTGGTGCGGGGCATCTGCATGAGCGAAAGGATGCCCTCCTGCATGCGGGCGCCGCCGGCAGCGCTGAAGACGATCAGCGGCGTCCGGCGTTCGACGGCGGCGTCCGCCGCGACCATCATGGCTTCCCCCACCGCCAGGCCCATGGAGCCGCCCATGAAGGCGAAATTTTGCACCACGACCACGACAGGATTGCCGCCGAGCTCACCGGTGGCCACCACTGCGGCTTCCTCTTCGCCGGTCTTGCTGCGATTGTCGCGCAGGCGATCGGTGTAGCGTTTTTCGTCGCGGAATTTGAGCGGATCGACCACTACCTGCGGCAGCTCGAGGCGCTCGTAGGCAGCCTCGCCGAAAAGCGAAACCAGGCGTTCGCCCGGCGGCAGTTGCATGTGGCGGTCGCAGGCGGCGCAGACGCGCAGGTTCTGCTCGAGCTCGCGATGAAAGATCATCTGGCCGCAGCCCGGGCATTTCTCCCAGAGATTGTCAGCCCCGTTGCGTTTGCGCACCAAGGCCTGAAGCTTGGGCCGGACAAAATTTGTCAGCCAGTTCAAGAGCCACCTCCGGGCCGCAGCGGGGCCGCCAATTGGGCCACGAAGTCGAGCACCGCCGCTACCGTGGTGCCGCCCGCCCGGCCAGCCTCCAGCGTTCCCGCCAGGCACTCGACGATGGCCGAGCCGACCACCGCGGCATCGGCCACCCGGGCCACGGCGGCGACCTGGTCGGGGGTCTTGATGCCGAAGCCGACGGCCAGCGGCAAAGCCGTCTGGCGCCGCAGGCGCTCCAGTGCCGCGGCAACGTCAGCGGTCTCGGGCGAGGCGGCGCCGGTGGTGCCTGTGATCGAGGCGTAATAAACGAAACCGGCGGCGTGTTCGAGAATGCTTCCCAGCCGGGCCTCGTCGGTGGTCGGCGTGGTCAGGCGAATCAGCCTGAGCCCGGCCCCGGCCGCCGGCAGGCGTAGCGCCGCGTCTTCCTCGGGCGGCAAGTCGACGACGATCAGGCCATCGACGCCGGCCGCCCCGGCGGCCTCGGCGAAGGCCTCGCAGCCCATGGCGTGGATGGGATTGTAATAGCCCATCAGCACCACCGGGGTGTCGTCGTCAGCGGTGCGAAAAGCGCGCACCAAATCCAAGGTCGCTGACATGTCAGCGCCGGCCGCCAGCGCGCGCTGGCCGGCCGCCTGAATGGCCGGGCCGTCGGCCATGGGGTCGCTGAAGGGCATACCCAGCTCGATCACGTCGGCACCCGCGGCGGGCAGGCCGCGCACGATTTCGAGCGCCGTCTCGGCATCGGGATCGCCGGCCGTGAGAAAGGTCACCAGGCCGCTGCGGCCGGCGTCGGCCAGGGCCTTGAAACGCCGTTCCAGCCGGCCTTCCGCTTCGCTCACAGCTCCACTCCCAGGACCTCGGCCACCGTGAAGACGTCTTTGTCGCCCCGGCCGCACATGTTCATCAGGATGAGGTTGTCGGCGGCGCGTTCCGGGGCAATGCGGGCGACGTGGGCCAGCGCGTGAGCCGGCTCCAGCGCCGGGATGATACCTTCGGTGCGGCAACAGAGCTGAAAGGCCTCCAGCGCCTCGGTGTCGCTCACTGCGACGTAGCTGACGCGGCCGACGTCGTGCAGCCAGGAATGCTCGGGACCGACACCGGGGTAGTCGAGCCCGGCTGAGATCGAATGGGCCTCGGTGATCTGGCCATCGGCGTCCTGCAGCAGATAGGTGCGGTTGCCGTGCAGCACGCCGGGCCGGCCGGCGGACAGGCTGGCGGCATGCTGGCCCGTCTCGATACCATGGCCGGCCGCCTCGACGCCGATGATCTCCAATTCGTCGTCGAGGAAGGGGTGAAACAGTCCCATGGCATTGGAGCCGCCACCGATGCACGCTACCAAAGTGTCAGGCAGACGCCCCTCGGCGGCCAATATCTGTTCTCTGGCCTCGCGGCCGATGACCGACTGGAAATCCCGCACCATCACGGGATAGGGGTGTGGCCCGGCCACCGTGCCGATGACGTAGAAGGTGCTGTCGACGTTGCTCACCCAGTCGCGCAACGCCTCGTTCATGGCGTCCTTGAGGGTGCGCGAGCCGGATGTGACGGGCACCACCTCGGCTCCCAACAGTTTCATGCGGAAGACGTTGGGCTTTTGCCGTTCGATGTCGACCTCGCCCATGTAGACGGTGCAAGGCAGGCCGAAGCGGGCCGCCACCGTGGCCGTGGCAACGCCGTGCTGGCCGGCGCCGGTTTCGGCGATGACGCGCTTTTTTTGCATGCGGCGCGCCAACAGCACTTGGCCCAGGCAGTTGTTGATCTTGTGGGCGCCGGTGTGGTTGAGCTCGTCGCGCTTGAAGTAGATCCGCGCGCCGCCCAGATGCTCGCTCAGCGCCTCGGCGTGATAGAGCGGGCTGGGCCGGCCGACGTAATGTTCGAGGAAATCATCCATCTCGGCGGCGAAGGTGGGGTCCTGGCCGGCGGCGGCATAAGCCGCCTCCAGCTCGAGCACCAGCGGCATCAGGGTCTCGGCCACGAATCGGCCGCCGTAGGCGCCGAAGCGGCCGGCCTCGTCGGGCCCGGTGCGATAGCTGTTGACTGTTTCGACCGCCATGGTCTCCTCAAAGCTCGGCCGCGCGGGCCAGAAACGCCTCGATGCGAGCCGGGCTTTTCAACCCGCGCCGGCTTTCCACCCCCGACGAGACGTCCACCGCCCGGGCGCCCGAAAGTGCCACCGCCTGGGCCAAATTGCCGGCATCGAGGCCGCCAGAGAGAAACCAGGGCCTGCCCACCTCGCATCCCGCCAACAGCCGCCAGTCGAAACTGAGCGCATTGCCGCCGGGCAGCGACGGCTTGCTTTTAGGCGCTTTGGCGTCGAACAGCAACCAATCCGCGACAGCAGCATGGCGGGGCACGGTGTCGAGGTCGGCGGGACCGGCGATCTTCAGCGCCTTGATCAGCGGCAGCCCCGATAACCTGCGGATTTCGGTCAGGCGCTCGGGTGTCTCGTCGCCGTGCAATTGCAGCAGATCCAGCGGCACAGCGTCCAGGGTGGTCCCGATGGTACGGTCGTCGGCGTCGACGAACAGACCGACCCGGCCCAGACCGGCCGGGGCCTCGGCCACCAGCGCCGCGGCCTGCTCCGGCGTCACGGCGCGGGGCGAGGGAGGATAGAAAACGAAGCCCACGAAATCGGCACCGCCGGCTGCTGCCGCGGCCAAGGCGGCGCTCGAGTTGATGCCGCAGATCTTGCTCTTGAGAGGCATGGCGGGCCTTATAGCACAACCTCGGTTGGGTTCACTCCCAGTTGATCCTGGCCACCCACTCGGGGTTTATTGGAGCCGCCTGGCCAGATGATTCTTATCTAACTGGAAATGCGCTAGAATCCGGGCGGCTATTACGGGGGCGGAATGAGCGACGTCCAGACAGGCGCGGCAGAGCGGCCGCAGGAAGCGAGGCCGCAGGCCGCGTTTCGGGAACACGGCATCAAGCGGGCGGCCTTGCGCAACCCGGCGGCGCCGCGCAGCCTGTCGCAATCGCCTATCCGGCCGCTGACAAATCTCGACATCGAGGTCGTTGCCGAACACCTCGGCGATGCCGAGTACGAGGTGGTGCTGCGCATTGTGCTGGAATCGACGCGCGGCGAGATGCCGCTGTTCCGGCTATCTCTCGACTATTCCGGCCTTTTCGTGTTGCAGAATTTTCCCCCGGCACGCGTCGACCTGGCCTGTCACGTCGATTGTGCCCAGATGCTGTTCCCCGAGGCCCGCCGGGTGCTGGCCGACATCTTGGCCGGCGCCGGCTTCAAGCCCTTCTTCATCGATCCCGTCAACTTCGCTTTCCTCTACCGCCAACCCATCGATCCAACGCCGCCGCGAGCCCGGCCGCAGCCCGCCGCACCAGCGCCGCCGCCACCCCCACCAGTGCCTGCACCGGCGCCTGCTGCGCCGGAGCAAGCTGGCGCCGCAGCGCCGCCCCCGGCAGCACCAGTGGTCGAAGCCGCGCCGCCGGTCGTACCGACCCCGGTAGTCCCCGAAGCTCCAGTAGCTCCTGTCGTTCCTGCACCCCCAGCGCCCGCCCCGCCTCCGGCCGCGGCGGTACCCGCGGCCGAAGTCGCGCCTCCGCCGCCGACGCCCGCCGCCCCTGACGCTATCGACTGGTCCCTGCCCGATGTGGCGACAACCGATCTGGCCGAAGAGATCGATTGGTCGCAGCCCGACGATATCGACTGGTCGTTGCCCGATGAGCCGGCTCCTGCCCGTGCCCAGGCGCCCACCGCGACTCTCACCAGCGGAGCTGTCGGCTGGTCGCAACCGCCCCCTGCGCAGGCACAACCGGTGCAGGCAGCACCAGCGCAAGCGCCACCGGCCCAGCCTGACTATGGTGCTGACGGCATCGATTGGTCGTTGCCCGAGGCGACACCGGCAGCGGCGCCCCCGGCAACGCCACAAGCACCGGCCCAACCTGACTATGACGCTGACGGCATCGATTGGTCGCTGCCCGAGGCGACGCCGGCCCCGATGCCCCCGGCCCCGCCGCAGGCACCGGCCCAGCCCGATTTCGACGACGAGGGCATCGATTGGTCGCTACCCGACGCGTCCCCGGCAGCGCCCGCGGCTGCAACGCAAACCGGTCCCGAAATCGATGCCGAGGGGCTGGATTGGTCGCTGCCTGATCGTCGGCCCCCACAAATCGATCCCGAAGGCTATTACTGGGCACTGCCTGGTGAGCAGGCGCCGCCGGCCGAGCCTTCGCCGCCACCAGAGCCGCCGCCCCCACCGCCAGTGTTGCAGGCGCCACCACCGCCGATGCCCGAGGTCGATTGGTCGGAGCCCGAAGAGAAGCCCGCCGCTGAACATACCGCTGGCGAGCCCGATTCCGAGGGTGTCGACTGGTCGCTGCCGGGAGCGCCCCCTGCGGCTCCCCCCGCTACCCCCCCTGATGACGTGGCTTGGTCGCTTCCTGAGGAAACGCCGCCTCGTCGCCGCTAATGTGATTCGTGTTTGCTGGGTATCGCCTTGGGTGGCGTTGGGCCGGCGGCCGGGATTTCGTCTTCCGCTGCCGCCACGGTGGCGGCCTGGGCGCGCAAGGATTCGAGTTCGCTTTCCAACAGTCTGATGCTGCGACGACCTCGACGGGCTTCGCGGCGCCATTTGCCGCCGGCCATCCAGGTTGCCCCTCCGCCGGCCAGTAGGCCGATGAAGGCGGCCGCCATGACCACCAGGTAGAGCGGCCCTTCGAAGGCCAGCGGCAACGGGTCGAGATCGATGGTCACCGCGCCACGGTTACCCACGGCGAAGGCCGCCACCACCACGAACAGCGGCAACAGCACGAGCCAAGTCAGAATTTTCACGGTCAACCGTCTGGTGGCAAGGCCGGTGCCGGCCGCGCCAAGCTAGGCCTGGGGGGCGAGATAGTTGGTGTTGAGGCGCTCTCGCAGTTCCTTACCGGTCTTGAAGTAGGGGATGTGCTTTTCGCTGACCTGCACCGACTGTCCGGTGCGCGGATTGCGCGCCACCCGGGGCGCGCGTTGTTTGACCGAAAAGGTGCCGAAGCCCCTGAGCTCGACGCGGTCGCCCCGCGCCAAAGCAGCCGAGATCTCGTCGAAGATGGTGCTGACGATACGCTCGATATCGCGCTGATAGAGATGCGGGTTGTTCTCCGCTAGCTCCGCAATCAGTTCAGATTTGACCATTGCCCCGGTCTCCCGAACGCCCCAAGCAGCCGTACCGTCTCCCCCCGGCCGGCATCGGACTCCTAAAAAAGGCCCTCAGGGTGCCAAACCGAAACCAAGCCGTCAAGGGTAAGTCTTTCAGAAAGCGACATTTTTTCCGCCAGCCCCGTGATCAAACGAAACAGTCCCAAGCCCTCGTCTGAAAGCTCCACGGGGCGCACGGGCAGGCTGGTCGACAGTTTGTGGGCCTTGCGCAACCAGGCCCGGGCCTCGATTTCGCCGCCCAATTCGTCGATCAAACCCAACTTCAGCGCCTGGCGGCCCGAGTAGACGCGACCCTGGGCCAGGGCCTGGGCCTGTTCGGGGGCCAGCTTTCGCCGCTCGGCAACGATGCCGACGAACCATTGGTGCACGTCGTCGACCACTTCCTGGGTGGCCTGGCGGCCTTCTTCGCTGAGCGGTGCCAAGGGCGAGGGCTTGCCCTTAAGCGGCGCGCTGCGGATGACCTCGGCCGATACTCCCAATTTTTCCAGCATACCGCTCATCTCGGCGGTCTGCACCAGCACGCCGATGGAGCCGGTCAACGAGCTTTCGCGGGCAATGATGCGGTGGCCGGCCAAGGCCGCCAGATAGCCGGCCGAAGTACCCAGGGTGCGGATGGTGGCGACCACAGGTTTTTTGTCAGCTACGCGCCGCAATCCATGGTAGAGAGCCTCGCCGCCCACCGTGGTGCCGCCTGGGCTATCGATGCGCACGATCAGGGCTTTGGCGCGCTCGTCCTTGGCGATTCGATTCAGGGCCTCGAGGCGTTCGGCATCGTCGACGATAAGGCCCTCGACGGCCAGCCGCACCACATGATCGCGGGCGATCAGGCGATCGCCCCGCCAAAACCCAAGAAAAACTGCGCCAATTACGGCGACGACGGCCACACCGCGCCAGACGATCAAATTTCGCTTGAGGCGGCGGCGGTCAAGAATGGCATCGGCGTCCAGCGACATGTCTTAACCCCCATTTCCCAGATGAACTCGTTAATCGATGCCCTGAGATGGAGATTATGCTATAAGAATCAATATGTTGAGGAGTTGATGGAGTGGTTGGC
>NZDS01000175.1 GCA_002690215.1 Rhodospirillaceae bacterium
CCTTCGTGGAAATGGCGACTTCAGCATCGCCAGGATACGCCGCCCTTACATCAGGCCGTCACCAACTTTCGGGTATAGCTCCATGAAGGGCCATCGGACGTCGTCCCGCGGCCCTTGTGATGGTCCACCATCACGGCGGACCACGCTCCTAGCCCCCGGTCCTCCCTGTGACCCTTCCTGGCCGTCAGACGTGTCATCCTTTTGCGCAAGGGGGTACTGACCATGCAGTGGGCCGATGATGGCATCGTCCTCAGTGCCCGCAAGCACGGCGAGACGGCGGCCATCGTGCAGCTGCTTACACGCGATCACGGCCGTCACGCTGGTTTGGTGCGGGGCGGCGTGGGCCGGCGCATGCGGGGCGTTCTGCAGCCTGGCAACGAGGTCAGAGCGGAATGGCGAGCCCGGTTGCCGGAGCATCTGGGCCATTACACCGTCGAACTTACCCGCGCCCGCGCTGCGGCGCTGATGGACGATCCCGTCCGTTTGGCGGGACTGGCCGCGGCCTGTGCCGTGGCCGAATTGACGCTGCCCGAACGTGAGCCCCATGTGGCGAGCCATGGGGCCACCCGGGCGCTGCTCGATGCGCTGGAGGAGGGCGCTGAGATCTGGCCTTACGTATATGTGCGCTGGGAACTCGGACTGCTGGCCGAGCTTGGATTCGGTCTGGATTTGGCAAGCTGCGCGGTTACCGGCAGCAGCAAGAACCTGACGTTTGTTTCACCCCGCAGCGGCCGGGCGGTAAGCGACGAAGGTGCCGGGCAATACCGTGATCGATTACTGAAATTGCCGGGTTTTCTTCTGGGCAACGGCGCCGGCGGCGACGAATTCAACGATCCCAAGGCGGAAATCGAAGCCGGGCTCGAACTCACCGGGCACTTCCTGGAGCACTCGGCCCTGCGTCCCCACGACCAGACCTTGCCGGCGGCCCGGACACGACTTCTTGAACGTTTTGCTCGCTCAACCACTAGATCTGGTGTAAATGTGGGCAAATGAATGCCCGCTCCGAAACCATCCACGAAACCCCGCTGGGTGAGGCCCTAAGCCAGCGTTATCTGGCCTACGCGCTTTCGACCATCACCTCGCGCTCGCTGCCGGACGTGCGCGACGGTCTCAAGCCGGTGCAGCGCCGCCTGATGTGGGCCATGCGCCAGTTACGCCTGGATCCCGACAAGGGATTCAAGAAATGCGCCCGTGTGGTCGGCGACGTCATGGGCAAATACCATCCCCACGGCGACCAGTCCGTCTACGACGCTATGGTGCGCTTGGCCCAGGACTTCGCCCAGCGCTACCCCCTGGTCGACGGTCAGGGCAACTTCGGCAACATCGACGGCGATAACGCCGCCGCCATGCGCTACACCGAGGCCCGTCTGACCGCCGTCGCCGAGGCTTTGTTGGCCGGCCTCGACGACGACACCGTCGATTTCCGCGACACCTACGACGGCGAGGACAGCGAGCCCGAAGTGCTGCCGGCGCGCTTTCCCAACCTCTTGGCCAACGGCGCCAGCGGCATCGCCGTGGGCATGGCGACCTCGATCCCGCCGCACAATGCCGGCGAGCTTTGTGCCGCTCTCTTGCACCTAATCAAGTTCCCACGTGCCACGGCGGCCAAATTGGTCGAGTTCGTGCCGGGCCCCGACTTTCCCACCGGCGGCGTGCTGGTCGAGCCCCCCGACAGCGTCGTCGAGACCTACAAGACGGGCCGCGGCAGCTTCCGTTTGCGCGCCAATTGGCAGGTCGAGAAACAAAAGCACGGCCAGTACCAGATCGTCATTGACGAGATTCCCTACCAAGTCCAAAAAGGCCGCCTGATCGAGAAACTCGCCGACCTGATCAACGAGCGTAAGCTGCCCATGCTGGCCGATGTGCGCGACGAATCGGCCGAGACGGTTCGTCTGGTGCTGGAGCCCCGCAGCCGCAGCATCGATCCCGAAATGCTCATGGAGCAGCTTTTTCGGCTCAGCGACCTCGAGGTACGCATTTCCCTCAACATGAACGTGCTCGACGCCCGTGGCACGCCGGGCGTGATGGACCTGCGTGGCGCACTCTGGGCCTTTCTCGAGCACCGCCACGAGGTACTGGTACGCGGCAGCAAGCACCGCCTGGCCACCATCGAACGCCGCCTCGAGATCCTCGCCGGCTACCTCATCGTCTACCTCAACGTCGATGAGGTGATCCGCATCGTGCGCGAGGAGGACGAGCCCAAGGCCGCACTGGTGGCCGCTTTCGATCTCACCGACGTCCAAGCCGACGCCATCCTCGACATGCGCTTGCGCCGCTTGCGCCGCCTGGAGGAGGAGGGGATACGCAGCGAGCACGCAGCTTTGGAGGCTGAGGGCAAGGAACTGCGGGCGCTCCTCAAAAATGAAAAAGGCCGCTGGCAGGCCATCGCCGCCGAGATCCGCGAGATCAAAAAGCAGTTCGGCGAGAAAACCCCGCTGGGCGCCCGCCGCACGCTTCTTGCCGAGGCCCCGACGGTTGCCGAGGTGCCGCCCGAGGCCATGGTCGAGCGCGAGCCCATCACGGTGATCTGTTCGGAAAAGGGCTGGCTGCGGGCGGTCAAGGGACACGTCGAGGAGAACCGCGAGGCCAAGTACAAGGAAGGCGACCGCGGCCGCTTCTGGATTTCCGCTGAAACCACCGACAAGCTGGTGCTATTCGCCACCAACGGTCGCTTCTACACCATCCCCTGCGACCGCATCCAACGCGGCCGTGGCCACGGCGAACCGGTGCGCCTGATGCTCGATCTGGGCAACGACGAGGACATCGTCGAGCTCCGCCTGCACAGCCCCGGCCGTCGCCTCTTGGTGGCAGCCTCCGACGGACGTGGCTTCGTGGTCGAGGAAGACGCCACCATCGCCCAGACGCGCAGCGGCAAGCAGGTCCTCAACGTGCGCGGCGACATCGAGGCCCGGGTGTGCGCGGAGGTGCCCGAGGGCGCCGATTCGCTGGCCCTGATCGGCGAAAACCGCAAACTGCTGATCATCCCCCTGGACGATGTGCCGACCATGACCCGCGGCCGTGGCGTCACACTACAGAGGTACAAAGACGGCGGTCTCAATGACGCCCAGGCCTTCAACAAAGCGGACGGTCTGACTTGGCGCAGCGGCGAGCGCACGCGGACCGAGACGGATCTGCTGGCCTGGCTGGGCAAACGCGGCGCCGCGGGAAGGTTGCCACCGAAGGGGTTTTCGCGGGCGAATAGGTTTGGCTAAAGCGCGTCAGGATTGATCCTGGCCATCTACTCCAACTTCCCAATCATCCAGCAATGCTACCCTGTGGCTGGAGGGGTAGGGGGAGCGGGTTATCGAGCGGATGTCCGTTGGGGAGCGCGAGCCAACAGTTGGCGTGAAGCCGCCTTCCTGGACTAGCGCTTTCGACGTTGATCCGTCCGTTGCGGACAGGAATGTGGCGACCTCGTGATGTGTCCTGAGCCGCTGCTATTGACCTGGAACTTACAAATTCTGGTCTACAACCGCCACTATTACGGTTGCATGCCATTTGTGTTATAATTATCGCTACGTTTGCCGCTCGTCGTCGGCAAAGTATGTTTAGTCCCACCTGCCGTTCTTCGCTCGATGCCCCGCGCTAGAGAGCGTAAGAACAAATTCAGGCCCTCCGCACCCCCTCCCCAACACCCACAAAAGGTACCCTGTGGATGATTGGGAAAGGGTGCGGAGGGCCCGGCAGTTTTCATAAAACGCAAAATGAAAAAGGCCGATGATGACGGACTGTCGATAACCAGCATCACACATTGAAACCGAACCGTGGAAGATAACACTCAACGCTCCAGAACATTGGCGCGGATTTCGGGCCGTCCGATTTTCTTGATTCTCGGACTACTGATCCTGCTAAGTGTTACCTACGCAATGGTATTTGTGGCAAACGATTACCGCGATGTCTCGGCAAAATTTGACTCTGAACTTGCGCTTGCCGCTCTCGAAGTAAGGAATGTGACAGACGATTATTTCAGAAGGCACGAGGAAATCTTCAAGGTTATTTCAGAAAGTGAATGCGTACTTGCCAAACGTACAGAAACCTGTAATCAATTTTTTTCTAGACTTATCCATCGATTTCCCTCGGTGACAAATTTTTCCGCTGTCAATGCTGACGGAGATTTCTTCGCCTCGGGAAAATCATTTGACGAAAAATCACAATCTTCAGTCAAAGAGCTGCCTTTTTTTCGGGAACTCGCTGCAGGCAAGCCCCGATACGTGATGAATCCGCACATCGGCTCGATCGGCGGTGTGAAGGTCACCGGGATGGCTAGTCCTCTGCGATCGTCGTTGGGTGAATTTGCCGGCATGATCGGGATCTCGATGAAGCTCGAGGAAATCGAGAGTCTGTGGCGGGGCGTGTTTGATCAGCAACGGCACCAGCTCGTCATACTGGACCGGGGCGGCATCGTGATCGCGGCGACCCCAAGTTTCGAACACATGGTGGGAAAGGAAGCATCGAGCGCCGGAAATCTCGATCGGATCATGAAATCGCAAGCGGAGAAACTCCTGCAAATTGATGCAGAAGAATACCGTTTTCGCCTCGCAGTCTCCGAGACCAGTGCGTGGCGCATCGTGGCCTTGGGTCCCTATAGACTGCCCTATCTTGAATACTTGCAGACCAGCCCCTGGGTTGCGGGCCTGTCACTGCCTTTCGCAATCGTGGTGCTGGCTTCGATCGTCCTCATGTTGCGCGAGCGCCGCTACGTCGAGCGCCTGGTGCAGAGCGAGACGGAAGTAAGGCGATACAGCACCGGGCTCGAACAGGCCGTGACGGAGCGAACCAGAGAACTGAGCGTGGAGATTGAAGAACGCAAGCGCGCGGAAACCGCACTGCAGGAAAGCGAGGCGCGCTATCGAAATATCATCTCGACGACATCGGAAGGATTTTGGCTGATCGGTGCCGACAACCTGACGATTTATGCAAATGATGCCTTGTGCCAAATGTTGGAATACTCGCGGCAGGAAATGCTTGGTCGATCCCCGCTCGCGTTCGTCGATGAGGAGAACAAAGGGATCTTCAGGACGCAATTCGCCAAACGACCGATCACGTCACAGCGGACCTTTGAAATCGAGTTGCAAGCAAAGAGCGGCAAAACCCTGTCGACCAATTTCAATTCGACGAATCTGACCGATAGCTCGGGCAAAGTCTCGGGGGCATTCGCCTTCGTCTCCGATATTTCCGATCGCAAACGCGCCGAAGAACACTTGCGCCAGGCCCAGAAGATGGAGGCAGTGGGCCAGCTCACCGGCGGTGTGGCGCACGACTTCAACAACCTGCTGGCCATCATCATGGGCCATGCTGATCTCCTGAGTCGCCTCGAAGGTGTGCAAGGTATGCAGGAAAAACGTACGATCGAATTCATCCTTAAGGCCTCGCGGCGCGGGGCCGAACTGACGCAGCGGCTGCTGGCGTTTTCGCGCAAACAGTTCCTCGATCCCAAGGTCCTTGATCTCGGTGACATGCTGCCGGAGATGATTGAGATGCTAGGCCGTACGCTGGGCGAGACCATCGAGATCCGGCTCGCCGCGGCCGACGATCTTTGGTCCTGTGAGGCAGACCCAGGTCAATTGGAGAACGCTGTGCTCAACCTGGCCATCAATGCGCGTGATGCTATGCCTGAGGGTGGCCGGCTGACCATCGAGACGGCCAACGTGGAGCTCGACGATCACGGCGCGGGGCAACGCGAGCTCGAGCCCGGCCCCTACGTCATGCTGGCGGTCAGCGACAGCGGCAGCGGCATCGCGGCAGTCCAACTCAAGCGCGTCTTCGAGCCCTTCTTCACCACCAAGGAGGTCGGTCGGGGTAGCGGCCTTGGCCTCAGTATGGTCTACGGATTTGCTCGCCAGTCGGGCGGCCACGCGACCATCTACAGCGAGGTCGGCCAGGGTACCACGGTGCGGCTCTACCTGCCGCGGTCGGACGCGGCCCTGGCGCCTGAGGCGGCGGGGCCCCGGGTCACCAAGACGGAGACGTATGAAGAGACCGTCTTGGTAGTGGAGGACGATGACGACGTGCGTGATCTGACCGTCGCTCTCCTGGAAGCCTTAGGCTACTCGGTGCTGGCGGCTGGCGATGGGCGGGCGGCGCTCGATATTCTGGAGGGAAACCGGGGCGTCGATCTGTTGCTCACCGATGTCATCCTGCCCGGCGGGATGCTGGGGCCTGAGTTGGCGGAGCGGGCCGCTGATCAGGGTATCAAGGTGCTCTACATGTCGGGTTATGCCGAGAACGCAATCCACCATCAGGGCCGGCTCGACAAGGACGTTACCTTGCTGCCAAAGCCTTTTGACATGGCGAGCCTGTCCCAAAAGCTACGCGAAGTGCTGGAATAGCTCGCATTTCTTGCCGGATCGCCAGTTACGGCCAATCGGCGTAGGTGCTCACCGGCACTTCGGGGTCATCCCCGACCGACAGCGTCATCCGATGGCGGTAGGCGGCAGGTGGTAGGCCGGCCTTGGATTTGAAAAAACGGCTGAAGTGGCCGACGTCGCGAAAGACCAGCGAATTGGCGACCTGTTCGACCGTCAGGGCGGAGCGTTCGAGACGCAGCCGGGCCTCGTGGACGACCCTTTCCTGGATCAGTTGGCTCGGCGTCTTGCCGAGCTTGCGCCGGCAGATGTCGTGCAACCGGTCGGGCGAAATGCCGATGGCTTCGGCGTAGGCGCCGATCTGCCAACGATCGCGAAAGTGCATCTCCACGAGTTGGCGGAAGCGTTGCAGGATGCGCGAGGATTCGCCCTGCGTGCGCAACGCCACTTCCTCGACGCCCGAAAGCCGCCAAAGGATCACCAGAACGGCACAAAGCAGAGCCTGAACCATGGTCAACGAGCCACTGCGCGGGCGATGAAGTTCGCGCATGATCGCGTCGAAGGCATTTTCGGCGTCGGCAATGGTCTCGGGATCGTCTTCGATAGCCGCCACGACGCGCCGGTCTACCAGGTACCTGAGGTCGACCGATTCGGGATTGTTGCCGATGGCGCCGACCAGGGCCTCGCCATCTACCGAGAACTGGTAGCCGACACCGCCGGCGTGGATCTTGAGGGTGCGCTCGGGACGCCAGGGGATCCAGGCGAGGCAAGGGGCGATCAGCGGTACGACCTCGTCGCCGGTGGTGATCGAGCCGCGGCCCGAGGTCAAGAGAACTGCCCGCCAGAGGCGCTCGGCCGTGCCTTGCCCCAGCCCGAGCACGCGATCCTGAAGGGCGCACTGGACGCGGTCGGCTTGGATTCGCGGCAGATAGATGGCGGCGCGAGGCGAAATGTGGCTGTCGTTCATGGCCGAGGATCCAGCTTTGATATTTCCCAGATTATGTCAAGAATTCACCAGATTTGTCCATTAACGACGCGCTTTCTTTTTGCTCTGCTAGCAATCGCAGGATGGCCGGCGATGCGACCTACACAAAAAGAATAAGTCGGCCGGCAGGATCCCTGCGGATCGCGGTTTGACGCGCCGCTCTCAGGGGAGGTGGAACTTGGTGTTCCAGGCCAAGCTGTTGATCGGCGGACGCTCCGTCTCGGCTCATGGCGGGGCGGTTTACGAACGCATTGACCCGATCACCAACAAAATCGCCACCGAGGCCTCGGCCGCCACGGCCGCCGATGCCATCGAGGCCGCCAACTCGGCCGCTGCGGCATTTCCCATCTGGTCGAGCACCACGCCGGGCGAGCGTGCTGCGATCTTGGAGCGGGCCGCCGAGGCCTTGCAGAGCCGGGCCGACGAGTTCGTCGCGGTCATGGCCGACGAAACCGGCGCGGCCGAAGCCTGGGCGCGCTTCAACTGCCACCTCGGCGCCAGCATGCTGCGCGACGCCGCCACCAGGACCGACTGCCTGACCAAAACCGCAATCCCGGCGACCAAATCGGGTGTCACGGCCTGGGCAGTGCGGCGGCCGGTGGGCGTAGTGCTGGGCATCGCGCCGTGGAACGCGCCGGTGGTCCTGGGCGTGCGCGCGATTGCCGTGCCGTTGGCCTGTGCCAATACGGTGATCCTCAAGGCCTCGGAGATCTGCCCCAAGACCCACAGTCTGATCGCCGAGACGGTCAGCGAGGCGGGATTGCCGGAAGGTACGCTCAACCTGGTGACCAACGCCCCCGACACGGCGCCCGAGATCCTCGAGGCTTTGGTTGGCCACGCTGCCGTGCGCCGGATCAGCTTCACCGGTTCGACCCGCGTCGGGCGCACCGTAGCCGAGGTCTGCGCCCGCCATCTCAAACCATGCCTGCTGGAGCTCAGCGGCAAAGCACCGCTGCTGGTGCTCGACGATGCCGACCTTGGCGAGGCCGTCAAGGCCGCCGCCTTCGGTGCCTTCTTCAACCAGGGCCAAGTCTGTATCTCGACCGAGCGGATCATTCTCGACAACACCATCGCTGACCGCTTCATGGAGATGTTCATGGCCAAGGTGGCGACGCTGAAGGCCGGCGATCCGCGCCGTGGCGACTTTCCGCTAGGCTCGATGATCAGCCGCGAGGCGCTGGTTCGGGTCGGCGGCCTAGTCGATGACGCCGTGGCTAAAGGCGCCAGCCTGGTAACCGGTGGCAACGGCGACGACACTATCATGCAGCCTACGGTGCTCGACGGCGTCACTTCGGCCATGCGCATCTACCACGAGGAATCCTTCGGGCCGGTAGCCGTAATCATCCGCGTCGACGGTGTCGACGAGGCCGTGTCGGTCGCCAACGACAGCGAATTCGGTCTCGCTGCGGCGGTCTTTGGGCGAGATCACGAGAGGGCCCTGACGGTTGCCGGTCGCATCGAAACGGGAATCTGCCACGTCAACGCGCCGACCATCTACGACGAGCCTCAGATGCCCTTTGGCGGCATGAAGGCCAGCGGCTACGGCCGCTTCGGCGGCGAGGCCGGCGTTCACGAGTTTACCGAGTTGCGTTGGATATCGGTTCACGAAAGCGAACACGAGTATCCGATCTGAGAGACGCCGGCCGAAGGGCCGGCAAGAGTGGATTTTGGTAACGCGTGGAGGATAGGGGGAGACCTCACACCAGCATCCAAACGGAGGGGAAAATGAAACGCAGAACAGCTTTGAAACTAGCATTTGTGGCGGCGGTTGCAGGCGGTTTATCAGCCGGCGCTGCAACGGCCGAGACCATCAAGATCGGCGCCGTGGCGCCCAAAACAGGACCACTGGCCGGCGGCTCGACGGTCACGCACTGGCCCAACGTCCGCCTCTGGGTGGAGCAGGTCAATCGCCGTGGCGGCCTCAAGCTGAAGAGCGGTCAGGCCAAGATCGAATTGATCGAATACGACGATCAGACCAATCCCGGCGAAAACATCAAGGCCGTGCAGCGGCTCGCCACCCAGGACAAAGCCGACTTCATCGTGGCGCCCTATGTCATGACTTCGGCCGAGCGCGCTCGCGATTGTGCCAAGGCGCCGGTCGAGGTGCTGGGCGCAGGCTTCGCCTCGCCAGGTATCAGCGGTGACGACGTTTTCACCCAGCTGCCCGAACCCCTGGAGATTCCAGGCGCCGCGGCGGCCGCCCGGCAGGCTTACCAGCGCGCCGGAATCGGACCTGGCGACGTTGATTTTGCCGAAATCTACGACTGCTTCACCATCTCGGCGCTATTGCAGATCGAGGATCTGGGGTTCTGTGGGAAGGGTGAGGCGGCAGCCTTTATCCGCGAACGCGGCATCACTATCGACGGTGGCCTTCCCGTGAATACCCACGGTGGGCTTTTGTCCTACAGTTACTGCGTCGGCATCGAACACGTGGTCGAGGCGGTTCGTCAATTGCGCGGCGAAGCGGGGGCACAGGTTAGGGAGGCCAAAATCGGTCTCGTCGGGGCGCTTGCCAGCCCGGACTACAGCGTCTTGGTGCTGGGGAACTGAGGGCATGGAATTTGATCC
The DNA here is from genome assembly GCA_002690215.1 of Rhodospirillaceae bacterium. GTDB lineage: Bacteria > Pseudomonadota > Alphaproteobacteria > UBA2966 > UBA2966. Next base: position 9,859 of record NZDS01000175.1, read on the forward strand.
CCCCCGGGCGCCCGAGTTCGAGGGCTTCTTTGCCGGTCTTGGTCGACAAGAGCTGTGTTTTCCCCGCTGCAATGGTTGCCGACGCTTCCATTGGTATCCGATGAAGCACTGCCCCCATTGCCAAGGTAGCGACATCGGTTGGCAAACCGTAGCCGGGCCGGCGCATCTCTATTCCTGGACCGTGGTGCGCTACGCCTTCGACCCGGATTTTGCCGGGCAGCTCCCCTACACCGTGGCGCTGGTCGCGTTTGCCGAGGCGCCGGGGGTGCGGCTGGTTTCGAACCTGATCGAGATAGAGCCCCAGGAGCTGGAAATTGGTCTGGCCCTGGAGCCCCAGTTTCCGGGCGATGAGCGGGTGCTGTTCCGATCCGCTCCGACACGGGCATAATGGCAGCTGGTCGCCAACACTAAGGAGATCTTTCATGACACTAGAAATTATCGGAATTGCCGGCTCCAATTTCGTGCGAACCGTACGCCTGGTGGCCGAAGAAAAGGGCGTGGCCTACGAGCACGTCTTGGCCTCGCCCCATTCCGACGAGGTTAAAGCCATCCATCCCCTGGGTCTGGTGCCGGTGATGCGCCACGAGGGATTGGAGCTTTCCGAATCTCAGGCCATTACGAACTATATCGACCGCGCCTTCGAGGGTCCGGCTCTGGTTCCGGCCGAGCCTCGGGAAGCGGCCCAGGTCGATCGCTGGGTGGCCTACTGCGCCACCTCGGTGGACCAGCTGTTGATGCGCCAGTACGTGATCGAATACGTCTTTCACAAGGATGACGATGGCAACGTCGTGCGCCACAGGATCGACAAGGCCATCAAGCGATTCGCGAAAATCTACGCCAGTCTCGAAAAGGGCGTCGAAGGAGGGTTCCTGGGCGGCGACGCCCTCAGCATCGCGGATTGCTTCCTGGTGCCCATGCTGGCGGCCGCCAAGCGGTTCCCTGAGGGTGAGGAACATCTCGCCGCAAGCCCGGCCCTGGCGGCCTATTTCGAGCGCTTCAGCGAGCGCCCAAGCTTCGCTGCCACGGCGCCCTGAGGGAGCAGAGCGACGCCATGGCAGACCAGGAGATCGCCATAGATAGCGGCAGCGAACAACTGCTCTGCACGGTGCGCAAAGGCGTTGCCGTAATCACTCTGAACCGGCCCGAGGCGCGCAATGCGCTGTCGGACGAGCTGTCGCCGGCATTACGCCGGATGA
>NZDS01000176.1 GCA_002690215.1 Rhodospirillaceae bacterium
CCGCGCTACGGCCTGCACCTGGATCAAAACCGTCAGGCCACGCGCCGGTTCGTCGTGCGAGAACAGCCGAGAGAGTTGACCGAATGGGGCGTCTTGGGTGCGGTCGCCGGAAAGATGGCGGGCTCTTATTGGGAAGTGCCGGTCATCGAGGGGCTTGAGGTTGTTCCCACCTCCGATCAGATGAAACACTTGGGCGCCGCCATGGCGAGCTATGGTTCAACCCCACTGTTCCACCTGGTGGGCATCACACCGGAAGCCCAAAGGCTCGCCGACGTGGGCGGTGGCAAGCTGGAATCCGAGGACATCTCCAAGTCCGACCTGGATGCCTTGCGGTCCAATTTTGGCGGCAAGGGCGACAAGGTGGATGTCGTCGTCTTCGCGGCGCCGCAGTTGTCGATCGTCGAGATGCAGCAGGTCGCCGGTCTCTGTGACGGCAAGACGTTCAAGTCCCCGGTGATCGTCTGCACGTCGTCGCAGGTCTATGCGGATGCGGTTCGGGCCGGGCTGGTGGGCACCATCGAGGATGCCGGCGGTAAGGTCTTGCAGGGGACCTGCTTCTACCAGCAGTACGCCCGCGAAATCGGCGAGGCGAATGGTTGGAAGCGTCTGCTCAGCAATTCCGCCAAGATCGTAAACATCCTCGGCGGTTATGGGTACGAACCGGCCCTGGCGAGCATGGCGGAATGTATCGCCTCGGCTGTCGCAGGAGAAATCGTATGACGACCCAATTGAAATGCCACAAAGGAATTGGTGAGACAGTCCAAGGCGTGGCGTTGGCCGCCGACGACAACTTCTCAGCCCGCTACGACCTAGACCGGATAAATGGCGTGTTCTCAAGGCCGGCGCACAAGCTCCATGGCCAGTCTTACCATGACAAAATTCTGGTCCTGAACACATCGAAAGGCGGCGTCGCCTCGGCCTGGATGCTGCATGAGATGAAGTCCCGAAACATCTGCCCCAAGGCGATCCTGTTCAACACCGCCAACACGATCCTGGCGCAAGGGGCGGCCTTGGCCAACCTGACCATGTGCGACCGGTTCGAGGACGGCGACGTCACCCAGCTGATCAAAACGGGCGATGAGATCATCGTCGATCCCGCGGCGGGATTGGTGACGATTGTCGGGAAAGCGCAGTCATAAACCGAATGAGAACGATCGGAATCCTTGGCGGAATGTCTGCGGCATCGACCCAGACCTATTACCGCGAGTTATGTGACTTGACACGTGCGCGCCTCGGCGGTCTTCACTCGCCGGAATTGCTGATCCGTTCACTTGATTTCGCCGGAATCGAAGCGCTTCAGATGAAAGGAGAGTGGGAAGCTGCTGGCGCTATTCTCAACGACGAGGCAAAGGCGCTTGAACGCGGAGGCGCCGGCCTGATCGTTCTCGCAACGAACACCATGCACAAGCTGGCAAGCCAGATGATGAACGGCGTGACGATTCCTTTGATCCATATTGCGGATGCTACGGCTCAGGCAATCAAAACAATGGAACTGCGGATGCCCGGACTGATGGCAACTGCTTTCACGATGGAGCAGTCTTTCTACACCGACAGGTTAGTTGCCGCTGGTCTAAACCCTGTTCTGCCAAAGGACGCGGACCGCGCCGAAACGCATCGCATCATATACGAAGAGTTGTGCAGGGACATTATCACGACCCAGAGCGAGGCAACCTACGTTGCCATTGCGAACCGGCTGGTCGAAGCGGGGGCTGACAGTTTGATATTGGGATGTACCGAGGTGGGAATGCTGCTCAACCAAGGCAATGTTCAAGTGCCGGTTTTCGACACAACGCTCATCCATTGTTCGGCTGCCTTGGACCACGCGCTTGAATGACCGCTTGGTTTCAACCGCCTCGTAACAGGCCTGCCCCCGGCAGGTATTCTGTACCTCCGGCGCCCGGCCGCCATGGAATTCCCGCTCCTCTTCTTTAGATCGTCATGACCGTTCGGGGATGGACATGAAGCGGGCAATGTCGGCCAGACGTTCGCCACTTTCCTTGATTTCCATGCGGGCGATACGGCGCAAGTGCACTTCGTCGGGGCCGTTGGCGTAGCGTAGCGCGCGGCCGCCGGTGAAGATTCCTGGCAGCGGCGTATCGGGACTGATGCCCATGGCGCCGAAAACCTGCATGGCGCGATCGGCGATCTTGCATTGCAGAGCCGGGACGATCGCCTTGATCATGGAGATCTCCTTGCGTGCACCGGCCGCACCGTGCAGGTCGACCAGGTAGGCCGACTTCAACACCAACAGCCGGGCCTGCTCGATCTCCATGCGTGAGCGGGCGATTTCCTCGCTCACCGAGCCGTGCTCGTGCAGGAACTTGCCGAAAGTCTTGCGCTCCTGCGCGCGCGCGCACATCAGTTCCAAGGTCAGCTCCATCAGGCCGATCGAGCGCATGCAATGGTGAATGCGACCCGGTCCCAGACGCGCCTGCGCCATCATGAAGCCATCGCCCTCCTGGCCCAGCAGGTTGCTGGCCGGTAGGCGAGCTGGTGTTCGAGAAATCGGTCACGCAGCTCTCCGTCGCCGGCATCTCGCTCCTCGTCTCGGTCGTCTCCGCCGGCGGTGGTCGGCCCGGCAGCACGGCTATTGGCATCGTCGTTGGCATGTTCTTCTTGCGCTTCCTCTCCGACATAGTGCCGGGGGCGAGCTGGCTTCGTTGGGTCTCCGTGTTCGGCTATCACGACTCCCGTCAGCTGGTCAGGGAGGGATTGGCCGCGGAACAATTCCTGGCCTTGCTGACCGTGGCTCTGGTCTGCACAGCAATCGGCCTCTGGGCCTTCAGGCGCAAGCAGTTGACGTTCTAATCGCGTGGTCCGTTCTGGCCACGGATCTTCAGCCCCGACTAAGGATCGCGACTCAATCCAGCTTCTTCGATGGCGGCCAGGTAGGCCGGCCACAGCGTCTCCTGGTCGCGCCCCAGTTCGGCCAGGGTTTGCCAGGAATAGATGCCGGAATCGTGCAAGTCGTCGAAGACCAGCCGCACGGCATAGTGGCCCACCGGTTCGACGGCGACGATGTTGACGTGGCGGCGGCCGGCGACCAGGGGCTTTTGCCCCGGGCCATGGCCCTGGACCTCGGCCGAAGGGCTTTCGACGCGCAGGTATTCGGCCGGCAGGCTGTAGGAGGCGCCGTCGTCGAAGTCGACCTCGAGCAGGTGCTCGTCCTTTTTCAAGCGGATCTCGGTGGGTCGCGAATTCGCCGTCATGGTCATTTCCAGAATGTCATTCCTCGAGTTGCCGCGCCTCATCCACCAGCATGATCGGAATGCCGTCGCGAATGGGGTAGGCGAGCTTGGCCTGGCGGCTGATCAATTCCTGGTTCTCGGCGTCGTAGTCGAGCGGTCCCTTGGTCAGTGGGCAGACCAGGATCTCCAGCAGTTTGGGGTCGACGGTGGGGCTTTCGGCCATGGCTTGGCTCCGGGTTGGTCGATCGTGGGGCTATTGCAAGGGGGCCGGGTCGCCGCTTTGGCGGCCGGCGAATTCCAAGAGCGCGGTTAGCACCTGGGCGCGTTCGGCCAGTGCCGGTGCCTCGAGCAGAGCCTGCTTTTCGGGCGGCGCAAAGGGGCAAAGCATGGCCAGCGAAGTGATCAAAACCTCGCTCGAGACCTGGTCCAGGGTACTCCAGTCGGCGTCGACGTCGTAGATGTCGAGATATCCCCGGAGCGCCTGCAGCAGGCTTTCGCGGTCGACCTCGGTGCTGTCGTCGGGCTCGAGATCGCGGCGAAAGCGGGCGTAGCTGACCAGGGCCCGGCGGTAGGCCCGTTCCGGCGGCAACTCGTCGACCAGGGCAAAACGGCAGAGCCCCGTCAGGGTGATGAGAAAACGCCCATCCTCGGTGGATTTGAAATCGGATATGCGGCCGATGCAGCCGGTGCGGTAGAGCGCCGGCTGTTCGTCATGGGTTTCCGGGTCGGTAGGCTGGACCATACCGATAATGCGTTGGGTTTCCATGGCGTCCCGCACCATTTGCAGATAGCGGCCCTCGAAGACGTTCAACGGTAACTGCCCGCGCGGCAGCAGCAGCGCTCCGGCTAGCGGGAACAACGGCACCATCCGGGCCAGCCGGTCGAAACCGATATCCGGGAGAACGGTCACGAGAAAAGGATCGAGGAGAGCCTTTGGCGGCCCTCCACGGTGACCTCGTCGGTGGCGCCGAAGGCGTCGAAAAGCTTGAGTAGTTGCTGGCGCGCGGCCTCGTCGTTCCACTTGCGATCGCGCTGCACGATCTCCATAAGTTCGTCGACGGCGGCTTGGCGCCGGCCGGCAGCGAGGTGGGCCAGCGCCAGGTCGTAGCGCGCCTGGTGGTCGTTGGCATTGGCTGCAAGCCGGGCCTCCAATTCGCCCAGGTCGCCGGCCACGCCGGAGGCCTCGGCTTCCTGGGCCAGGGCCAGGGCGGCACGTACACTGGCGACGTCGGCGTGCTCGGCCTGGTCGGGTGCCACCATTTCGAGGGTCTGCTGCGCCCGCTCCTGGTCGTTGCTGTCGAGGTAGCAGCGCGCCAGCCCGGCCGCCGCCACGGGATCGCCGGGCTCCTGCTTGAGCACCTGGCCGTAAAGCCCCGCTGCAGCGGAAATCTCGCCCGCCTCAAAAAGCGATGCCGCCTGTTGCAGCGCCTCTTCCGCCGGCGTCGGCCCGATGGCGCCGGCCAGGCGCTCGACGAAGGCCTTGACCTGGCTTTCCGGTACCGCCCCCATGAAACCGTCGACCGGCTGGCCGTCCTTGAAGCCAAACACGGTGGGGATCGACTGGATGCGCAACTGGGCCGAGATCTCGGGATTTTCGTCGACGTTGACCTTGACCAGTTTGACCTGGCCGCCGGCCGCCTTGACCACCTTCTCCAGCGCCGGCGTGAGCTGCTTGCAGGGGCCGCACCAGGGCGCCCAGAAGTCGACGATCACCGGCACCTGGCGCGAGGCCTCGATGACGTCGGCAACGAAACCAGCGGTATCGCTGTCCTTGATCAGCCCGGCCGTGTCCGCGCCGGGGGCCGTGCCTTCACCGATAATCTGCTCCATGGATTAGCCTGTTCCTGCCTGCTGGCCGTCTCGAAATTGGCCACCTGAGATTTCTCTGGTTACCAAAGATGGGGCCCGCCCCGGCCCGGGGCAAGGGTGAGCGTTCAGGCGACAATAGATCAAGGCCGGCTGCTGTGGGGAGTCGAAATTGTTGTTCGGGAGAAGAGTGCCGGGGCGTCGGGGCGGGTCTCTTTACGGAATCTTCGTGCCTTTGCCGTATGCAAGGGCAGGGATGGGAGCTGCGACGGAGACTAACCTTTCGACACAGCGCCACAGGGAAGCCACCATGAACCCTCTCGAAACAATGTTTGTCAGTGCCGTGGTCGTCTTGCTCATGCTCTTCATTGGCCTACGCCTGGCCGGCCGCTTCGCCACCCGGGCCGCCGTCAAGCGGCGCCCCACGGGCGAACGTATCGAACGCCTGCGCCAGCAGGTACGCGAAGACCTCCGGGGCTGACAGCTTCCTAGCCGCTCTTGCCAAGCTGGCGCAGCAGAGTATATATACCGGGCCTTGATCTCCGGGCAGGTCCCGGTACCCCGGCGCGGGCGTAGCTCAGGGGTAGAGCGCAACCTTGCCAAGGTTGAAGTCGTGAGTTCGAATCTCATCGCCCGCTCCATTTTTTCAATAACTTAGCGGAATAACCTCAGCCGCAATTCTCACCGGTTGCCCCTGCCAATCGATTGGCGAGTTTGCGCCTCCTTGCGGCGGGGCCCGGATGGACGAGAAATCTAACGCTTGCTGGCGTCGGCAGCAGGGCGCGGCAGCGGTGCTTTTGCCGCACTATTCGAACTCGACCCGCCTGCTGTCGCTTTGGGCTCCGCCTCTGTCTCGACGAATTCGAAGTCTTCCCGCTTTTCCCGGGGCATGGCGGCGACGAAGGCGCGGGCTTCGTCGGGTGACATCGCTTCGAGACGGCCATCGTCGTGCTGCACCACGACTCCGCCCTGACGCAACGACGCGATGCGCCGGTCCCGTTCCTCCCGGTCAGGGTGACAGACGAGCGAGCAATTGCCGCAGGTTGTCGCTAAATCGCGGCCATAGTAGCCGAACACCATGGGATTTTTGTTGACCGTGCCCGGCGGCGAGCGCCGTCGTTGAAACGCGGGAATGGCCTGGCGATATGCCGCTTTCATCTCTTTGTCGTCTCGCGGTATGGGAAAACGACCGGGCGACCACGTCGACCATCGGCCGTTCGGATTGAGGCCGTTGTAACCCGCGCAAACATATGTGCAGCGGGCGTAGTCACGCCGATTGGCGTAGCTGAATTCGTGCCCCCCCATGGTGACGGTGAGCTTGTCATGCTTGCCATAGCGAAAAAACCCAGATGGGCAGGAGGCGTTGCAGGCGTTGCAGTCATCGCAATAGTTGTCCTCTTCCGCCAGTGGCTCGTCAGCCAGCAGTGGCGCCTCAGTCACGGCGGTGGCGAAGACCACGTTGGGGCCATGTTCAGGCGTCAGCACGTTGCCGGAAAAACCGAACCAGCCCAGTCCACAGCGAGCGGCCAAATAGCGGTGCGATAGATCGGGAAGCTGCTGGATGTATCTGCTGTCTTCGTCATGCCGATAGACCGCGTTAGCCATGACCGCCGCCGACTTGGCGCCGAATTGTTCGAGATAGCTCGCCACTTGCCCGGCGATGCCGCTGGCCATGGTGTTGGTAATATTCTGATCGCTTTGATGGCCATGGCGGTCGCGCTTGGCGAGGAAGTTGCGCACATGATCCTGATCGAAGGGCACCGCAAACGTAACCGCCGCGCGGGCGTCCTCCATGACGTATTCGAGATTGGTTGACGGCGGACCGCCGGCCAGCGATTCGATGGTGCTGATGCCGGCCGAGCAGGCGCCATTTTCCAGCGCCACGTCCTTGATTTGCTCGCTCATCACGGCAAGGCTGACCTTGCCGGCCGGTCCCTGCATCATGCCATCGCTATATTTGTCGGCCATGATCGACTATCCTCGTGAATCACAACTTCTGGATTTTTGCCGCGCGGGCGCTTTGTGTCAATAGTTCGACAGATATTTCGGGATTTATTGTGTCTTAATATTGCAATGACGAATTCAGTATTAAGAAGCAGGGGTAAACATATGAAATTCAAGGGGAGGTGGCACATTAATAATAGCCAATAGTGGGGAAGCACTATGGAAAACGTAGCGATTACCGGCATGGGCGTTGTCTGTTCTCTCGGCTGGGATCTGGCAGAGGTCAACCGCAAGCTGGCTGAAGGGCACGTCGCCGTTGGCGCCGCGCCCTGGGCGGGGGACGAGGGGCTGGAATATGCCTGGGTGTCGCTGGTGGAAGGTTTCAAGCCCGAGGATTGGATGGACGACCGGGTGATCGAAGGCAGCGATCCCTTCGCCTGGTATGCCGTGGCGGCGGCGGTTCAGGCCATGGCGGATTCCGGCCTGACCGAGCTGAATCCGAGGCGTACCGCCGTGATCTTGGGCTCGGCCCTGGCCGGTATCGAAAGCGTCGCCGAGTCCCAGCACGGTCTCGACACCATCGGTCCCGAGGGTGCCTCGCGCAAGATGCAGATCCAGGCTTGGGGCAACATGGCGGCCTCTCAGATCGCCATGCGCTATGACCTGCATGGCCCATTGCTGACGTTCTCGACCGCCTGCGCCTCAGCCCACGATGCCATCGGCACGGCCGCACGCATGGTCGAAGCCGGGATCGTGGACGTGGCGATCACCGGCGCCAGCGACCGCGCCCGCACCAAATTGCAAGTCCTGACCATGGGCGCCTACGGCATGCTCTCCCAGCAGCCCGACCCTTACAAAGCCTGCCTGCCGTTCGATGCCGATAGAACCGGGGTAATGCCCGGCGAGGGCGCCGGCATACTGATCCTGGAGCGGACCGATCGGGCCAAGGCGCGTGGCGCCACCATTCACGGCCACATTCGGGGTTATGGCTCGTTGGCCGACGGCTACCACCCCTCGTCACCGGAACCTGACGGCAGGTGGGAGCAGGTGGCGATGGAGGAAGCCCTGAGCGAAGCCGCTCTGCCCGGCGGCGCCGATGCGGTCGACGCGCTAATGGCCCATGGCACCGGCACCCGGGTGGGCGATACGGCGGAAGCCCGCGCCATCAATCGCTTGTTCGCCGGTCGCAAGAAGCCGCTGCCGGTGGCCTCGGTGAAGGGGCATCTGGGCCACACTGCCGGTGCGGCCGGGATCATGAGCCTGTTGGGCGGCATGGCCAGCATGAAGGCCGACGCGGTGATTCCCAATGCCGGCACCAAGAACGTCGATCCGGAGGTGGAGTTCCATGCCGTGATCAATGAGCCGGTCGAAACCAAGGTCGAGACCATCCAGGTCAACGCCTTCGGCTTTGGCGGTCAGAACGCCTCGATGATCATTACCCAAGCCTAGACCCCATGTCCGATTGTGGACGGGGTCACGGCAGCGAAAGCGACGGCGACAGCTCAGGTGATCTTGGCGCGGACGGTTGCTGAGACGAACTCGCTGATCACCACGACGGCAAAGATGGCGATGAACATCAACGACACCTCTCGCCAGAGGAACTGGTTGATGGAGGAATAGAGCTCGATGCCGATGCCGCCGGCGCCGACAAATCCGAGCACCGTCGATTCACGGATGTTGATGTCCCAACGGTAGACAACGGTGCCGTATATCACCGGCATCACCTGGGGCAGAACGCCGATCAAAAGAACTTTCAAGCGCGAGGCCCCGGTGGCCTCGATGGCCTCGACGGCGCCATGGTCGATCTCCTCGATGGCCTCGGCGATTAGTTTGCCCGTAAAGCCGATGGAGCGCGCGGCGATGGCCCAGATGCCGGCCATGGCGCCGGGCCCGAATATGGCCACGAAAATCAACGCCCAAACGACCGTGTTGATCGAGCGCGAGGCCACCAGGATGAAGCGGCCGACGACCCAAGTGAGGCCGTTGTACGTCGTGTTACGCGCTGAGATGAAGGCCACCGGCATGGCGATGACGACGGTTACCGCCGTGCCCAGGGTGGCAATGTGGATGGTCTCCAACAACGGGTCGAGGATGTAGCCCAAGTGCTGCCAGTCGGGCGGATACATGCGCACCGCCAGATCGGCCGCCTGGATATGAGCGTCGATGAAATAGCCCCAGTTGATGTCGAGATGGCGCAGCGACCAGACCAGGATGAAGACGGCGCCCAGGAACCAGGCGTAGCGCACCAGCGTCTCGCCCGGCGAAAACTTGCGCCAGATATCGGGGTGGCGGGCGGCGAGTTCCGGGTTCGTCATCTCAGGCGCCCCCTCACCCAATTGGAAAAAATCTCCCCCAAGAACACCAGCGCAATAATGGTCAGCAGGATGGCCAGGCTGAAATCGTAGTCGTAGCGCTTGAAGGTGGCCGTGAGGGTCATGCCGATGCCTCCGGCCCCGACGATGCCGACGACCGTCGAATGACGGATGTTGGCGTCCAGCCGGTAGATGGCGACGCCCAAATAGCGGGGCAGCACTTGAGGCTGCACGGCGTAGATCAGCAGCTTGGGAAAACTGGCACCGGTCGCCCGAATGGCCTCGATTTGCCCCATACTCATGTTCTCGATGTCCTCGGCGATCATCTTGGCGATGAAGCTTACCGAGGCCACGATCAGGGTCAGCAAGCCGGCCAGCGGACCGAAACCAACGACCTTTACGAAGAAGATGGCGACGATGACTTCGTGGAAAGTGCGGCTCAGCACGATGAGAGATCGGGCCACCAGATAGACTGGCATGGGCATCAAGTTGCGGGCCCCGCAGACCGCCAGAGGGACGGCCAGGATCATGCCGATGACACTGGCGGCAAAGGCCATCTCCAGGCTCTCGATGACGCCGCGGAGCAGCAACTCCCAACGGCTGAAGTCGGGTGGAAACATGCGCTTGAGCATGTCACCGGCGCGCGGAAAACCCTTGGCGGTGCGCGCCCAATCGATTTCCAGGGCGCCCATGGACCAGACCAAATAGGCCAGCGCCAGAGCCAGCATCCCGTAACGCAGGTACGGGTTTTCAATCAGGCTGGGGGGGTTCCAAGTACTCGGGGTCGTCATCCGGCAGCTGCCTCGCCACGCACCCGTTCGTCTTGAGAATCGCTTGTCGGCGGGATATCGCCGTCGCCCTCGCTGTCGTCGTCGTCCCGGCGGATGGTCTGGCTCCAGTCCTCCTCGCCATAAATCTGGGTCAGCACTTCGGCCGTCAAGCCGGCGGTTGGGCCGTCGAAGATCAGCCGGCCTTCGCTGAGGCCGATGACCCGGTCGGAAAAATTCTGGGCCAGGCCGACATCGTGAATGTTGACCAGGGCCGGCGTGCCGCGCTCGTGCGCCAGTTCACAGATCAGACGCATGATCTGGCGGGAGGTCTTGGGATCCAACGAGGCCGTCGGCTCGTCGACCAGCAACAGGTTGGGGTTCTGCATCAAGGCCCGGGCGATTCCCACCCGCTGGCGCTGGCCGCCCGACAAGTTGTCGGCCCGGGTGTCGTGGCGGCCCTCGAGACCGACGCGGTCGAGCAACTCGAAGGCCGAGCGCACGTCCTCGGGGGGATAGTTGCGCCGATATGCCTGCCAGAAGCTGACGTAGCCGAGACGGCCCGACAGCACGTTCTCCATCACCGTCAGGCGTTCGACCAGATTGTACTCCTGGAAGATCATGCCGATGTGGCGCCGCGCCCGGCGCAGTTTGGCGCCACCCAGTGTCGTCAATTCCTCATCGTCCAGCTTGACGGAGCCCGAGGTGGGCTCGACCAGCCGGTTGATACAGCGGATGAGTGTCGATTTTCCGGCCCCGGAGGAGCCGATCACGGCTACCACCTGCGGCTCGGAAATTGTCAGGCTCACACCATGGAGCGCGCGCAGGCCGTTGGGATATTGCTTTACCAGATCGATGATTTCGAGCATGTCACCAACTCGTTCGAGGAAACCGCGGGAACCGCCCCCGCGTTTCGCGGGGGACGGCCCATTGGTTTTCCGCTCAGCTTCGGGGACCTTACTTTTTCTTTTTCTTCTTTTTCTTCTTCACCTTGAGACCGGCCAGGGATTCCTGAGTATAGACGGTGCCGTTGGTGTCTTGGATGGTGCGAATGTCGGTCCAGTGGTTCCTGAAGGTAATCGGGATAAAGCGGTCGGATTTGCTGCCGAATTCCTTGTCGAGCGCCGTTCCCGTCCAATCGAAAGTCAAGAACGCATGCTCGACCTGCGTCTGTAGCACCGGGTGCAGCGTGTTGACGTAGCCATAGGACGTCGTCGGGAACAGCTTGGACTGCCAGATGATCCTCAGGTTGTCCTTGTCGACGATGCCCTTTTCGTGCATCCGGTCGAGCACGCTCGAGGCGATGGGTGCGGCGTCGTAATCCTTGTTGGCGACACCCATGATCGAATTGTCGTGTTTGCCGGAATAGGAGACCTTGTAGTCCACATCCGGCTTCACGCCCATGGCCGTGAACAAGGCCCGAGGCGCTTGATTGCCGGAGTTGGAGGAAGGCGTCACGTGGGCGATGTTGCGGCCCTTGAGGTCCTTCATGTCTTTGATGTCGGTGTCCTTGTGCGTAATCACCTGCAGCCGATAGCCGAAGCGTCCGTCATCCTTGCCCATGATGGCAACGGGAACGTAGCCCGCCAGATTGACGCCGAAGACAGTCGGTCCGGTCGAGATGCCGGCTACGTGCAGCCGCCCCGAACGCATGGCCTCGACTTGTGCGGCATAGGAATCGGCGCCGTACCACTTCACCTTCTTGCCTGTCACCTTGCTCATGTAGGCCATGAATTCGGTGAACACGTTTTCGTAAACCGCGGGATCTTCGACCGGCGTATAGGAGAACACCAAGGTGTCCGGATCGAGCCATTGTTTGGGATCTACCGGCGTATCGGCAACCAGATCATCATTCCAATCGCAGAAACGCTTGTCGAGATTGCCGCGAGGGCAATCGGCGGCCGTAGCCGAAGCAATGGTGGTAGCCAGAACAGCGAAGCC
>NZDS01000177.1 GCA_002690215.1 Rhodospirillaceae bacterium
CACTCACCCCGAAACGCGCCGCCGCGCCGTTTCGCGACATCCCGTCAACAACAACCGCATCAATCACACGGTCGCGTAAATCCTGTGAACAAGCTCTTCGCATTCCATGCCGGCCTCCTTCTCCAGCTAACATCTTGAATCACAAATTATGACTCTTGGGAATCTCCTTGGTCGATTCGGCCTATTCACAGAACGCTCTAGGGAATCCATTCGGCGCGATATCGAGATCATCAAGCGCGAGCTTCCAATTGATATTCTAGAGCTGTTCATCCTGACACCACTCCCAGGTTCCGAAGATCACAAGGTGCTCTACGATAGCGCCGTCTGGATGGATCCCGAGATGAACAAGTACGACACCTATCATGCCGTCACCGATCATCCGTTGATGTCGAGAGAAGAGCTGCAGAGCGCTTATTGGTCGGCCTGGGAATGGTACTACACGCCCGAACACATGGAGACCGTGATGCGCCGCGCCGCGGCCTGCGGGGTCAGCGTGGGCAAGACTATGTTCACCATGCTGTGGTTCCTTTTCTCGGTCCGCTATGCGCGGGTACACCCTTTGGAGGGCGGTTATTTCCGCCTGCGTTTCAGGCAGGATCGGCGCCCGACCTTGAAGCGCGAAAACCCGTTCGTGTTCTATCCGCGCTACCTTAAGGAGGTCATCAGCAATCACTTTTGGATGGCCTACTGGCTTGTCCGTATGGGGTTGGTGCGGAACCGAATCCGGCGTGACAAGCAAGGGGCCGGAAAGTACACCGATCTTGCGTTGACGGCGCCGCCCATTGAGGAGATCGCCGATTTCGCCCTGTTCGCCGAGACGCGTGGTGGCGCCGAAGCCGTGGACAAGAGGCTGAGGGAAGTCGCCACTCGCGAATCAGCGAAAACGGCGGCCGAATAGGACCCAACCGGCGGCGCCGTCAATAAGTCGTGCTGCGAGGGGCCATACACAAGGCCAATGGGTCGCATCGTCAATCCTTCTCCCGGACCGCCGTTCCAGATAGGGTCAGCTGGCGCCGACCTTGTGCATCAGCCCGACAGGCGGACCCGCCTACGTTAAGGGATAATTGTACTCGTCCGTCATGCATCGAACCGAAGCAGAGGAATTACGATTTGTGGAAGTCAGCAAAATCGAGAACCGAGAAACAGTTCACCGCTACCCAGAAGAGAGACAAGCAGATCCTCAAAGAAAGGGAAAAAGCGCGGCGGGAAAAAGCAGAACACGTGGCGAAGCTGCGGGCCCTTCGCTTGGCCAAAGAAGCAGCCGACAAGGAAGCCTCCGAGGAGCCCGACGTCAAGAGTGGGGCTGCCGAGAACGAAACGCCATAGCGCTTGCCCCAGGCTCGCCGACATTATTCATAATGGCGGCATGCGTCTGGCGAAGTTCGCCGGCATGTCCCCCGAAACCGCAAGCATCAAGCCGAGGCGGGAAGGCAGGACCCACTCCCATAGTGGGCGCATACCAGCATTGCAGCGCCAAGCACCTTAAGCTTTTCGTTGGCGAATTCGATTTCCGCTACAACGAGCGCGGCATCTCCAATGTCGGCTCAGGGTCACCTTCAGACTAACGGCGCCGCCTCCCAGCACGTTCGAAATTGGGGGACAACCGGACATAGCTATCTTTATTCCCGACAGCGACGCGCGAGCGATCTGCTTACGTTCAGGTCTGGCCCTACGCGCCGAAGCCGCTCCAGCCCATGCCGCGCAGCGCCTCGGCGCTGGCTGGGATTTCGTTGTCGGGCTGGTCGCAGATGATCTCCAGCATCACCTCGCCGCGATAGTCGACGGCGCGGCAAGCGGCGGCGGCCTCGGCGAAGGGCAGCGTGCCGGCACCCACCGGGGCATGCAGGTAGACGTCGGTGGGGGTGTCCGAGACGTGCACCAATGCCAGCCGCGAGGCCACCCTTTTGAAACCCTCGGCCATGTCCTCGCCGTGGAAGTAGGCGTTGGCGATGTCGTAGACGACGGCCACCTCGGTGGCGTCGTAGGGCTCCAGCGCCGCCATCAGGCTTTCGGCATCGGGCAGGAAGGCAAAGGGCATGTTCTCGGCCAAAAGCCGAGTTCCGGCCGCCCGTGCCGCCGGCACGAAGCGCTCCATGGCCTCGTGGAAATAGCTCAGCAGGGTCTGGCGCGGAGCCGGCATTAGCGGGTTCTGCTTGCCTGGTCCGAAGACCACGCCGGGGACCTCGAGGTCGCCGGCAAGTTCTATGACGCGGCACACCAGATCGATCGAGTAGGCCCGCATGCCGGGCGCCGCGGCGGCCACGTTGACGTCGATGTTGGGCATGTTGAGGCTGATCAACGGCACCCCTGTAGCGGCGCTCAACCGGCGCAGATCCCGCCGTGCCGCGGCGTCGAGATCGTCCGGCCAGGCGTGGCCCGGATACATCATCACCTCGAGGCCGCGGGCGCTGCCGGCAAAGGCCTGGAGACAATCGGCGGCCGTGTGGGAGAAGGTGTAGGCGTAGGTATTGACGGCAAAGCCTGCAACGTCGATCACGGCAGATTCCTTTCCAAGCAGCCCCAAGCAACCCACGTATCGCGAGCATAGGGGGCATTTTCATGGCGTTGGTTGACCTTGTACAGCATTAAGAGATAGCGTTTCACGATGAGGGAATTGAGGTGCGGATGACCATGGCGAAACACAGCGGCAGCAAGGAAAAGGGCGGCGTGCAATCGCTGGCCCGCGCCTTCGCCCTCTTGGAGGCCATCGCCGGGGCGCCCGACGGCATCGGCCTGGCGCAGTTGAGCAAGGCTGTGGGGCTGCACAGCAGCACCGCCTTTCACCTCGTCAAAACCATGGTGCAGTTCGGTTACGTTCGTCAGGAGCGCGCGACCAAGCGCTACCGCCTGGGCCGGCCGCTGTTCCTGTTGGCGGCCCGGGCGCGCGAGGAAGTAGAGCTCATCAACGTCGCCACGCCATTACTGGAGAAACTGGCCGAGGCGACCAGCGAGAGCAGCCATTTGGCCGTGCGTTCGGGCCACCAGATTGTCATCCTGGCGCGCACCGACGGCTCCAGCCCCTTTCGCCTCAACGAACGCCTGGGGGCGCTACGGCCGGCCCACGCCACGGCGCTGGGCAAGATTCTGCTGGCCCGCCTGGAGCCTGAGCAATTTGAAGGCTTTCTGGCCGAAAACAGTCTCGATGCCTGCACGCCCAACACCATAACCGATGCCGTGCGCCTGCGCCGAGAGCTGGCCACGGTGCGGGACGCCGGCATCGCCTTCGACGACGCCGAATACCATTCCGAGGTGCGCTGCGCCGCCGTCGCCATCTACGACTTCACCGGCCACGTCACCGGAGCCATCGGTATTTCCGGTCCCATCTGGCGGCTCTCGCTGTCGGCCTTGCAGGAGAAGGTGCCGTTGGTGCGTGAGACCGCCGCCCGCATCTCGGAGGAATTGGGATATCAGGGCGACATGGTGGCCAACCCGGAGCTTGAGAAAGTCACCTCCTAGTGCGTGCCCTGGCCAAGACCCGGCCGCAGCCCGGCAGCATCGAGGAGATCGTCGTGGCGGAGCCCGAGACGGGCGTCGGTCAGGTGTTGATCGAGGTGGCGGCCGGCGGTCTCTGTGGCACCGACCTTGCCATCCGGCGCTGGGACGATGACATCGCGGCCGAATATGCACCCGACTTTCCTCACGTGCTGGGCCACGAATTCGTCGGCCGCTCCGTGGCGCTGGGGTCGGGTGTCGAAGGTTTCGAGGTGGGAGGGCTGGTGGTCGTCAATCCTCACATCAACTGCGGCCGCTGTTATTACTGCAATCTGGGCCGTCACGCGTTGTGCCTGGAGCGGCGCATCATGGGCTGCCACATCGCCGGTGGCCTGACCGAGCGCATTGCCGTGCCGGCTGACAACATTTTTCCCTTGCCTGGTCACACCGACGCGCTTGCGGCGGCGCTGATCGAGCCTTTGACAGTTGCCGCGCACGCGGTGCTGGAACGGGTGCCGCTGGCAGCCGGCGACACGGTCTTGGTAATGGGCGCCGGTCCGGTCGGGCTGTTGCATCTGCTGGTGGCCCGCGCCGCCGGGGCGGCCGAGGTCATCGTTGCCGGCGTCGCCGCCGATGCGGCCCGCCTGGAGTTGGCGCAGAAGCTGGGGGCGGTGGCGGTCGACCAGCAGGCCGAAGATTTGCAGGCGGCAGTGCGCCGGGTGGCGCCGCGCGGCGCTGACGTGGCCTATGACGCCAGCGGCCATGAGGCGGCGTTGCAGCCGGCACTGGCGGCTCTGCGGCGTGGCGGCCGGTTGGGCATGGTGGGCTATTGCCACGCCGCGGCCCCTTTTCACAGCCTGCCGCTGGCCTTGGACGAGAAGGAGATCTTCGGCTGCCGCGCCTACTACCGCGACACCTGGCTGCGCAGCACCGCCCTGGCCGCCGGTATGACCGCCGAGTTGCGCCAACTGGTGACACACGTGTTGCCCTACGCCGAGGTCGAGCGGGCTTTCGAAATGTTGGAGCAGCGCCAGTGCATGAAAGTCGTGCTCACCCCCGAGATCGATTAGCGACGCCATGGCCACCGACGAATTCGCTTGTCAAGAATATTCACCATGCCGCAGCGCTTGCGCCAATGGCGCAACTCCCTGTAGCCTTCGCGGTCATGGCGGTGCTGAGATTGGGAGGGGACGGCCCGCTGCTAGGGGCTCATTCACGTGGGCTATGCCGCGCGGCGGAAAAACCGCCGAACTTGGTTGGTATGTTTGAATTGTCCGTTAGAAAAAATCACATGGAGGCAAGTTGATGAGACAGACTGGCAAATTCACATGGGCAGTGAGCGGTGCGGTAGCCCTTTCACTGGGGCTAATGGCGCTGCCCGGCGGAGTCAATGCTGCCGAAATCAAGATCGGCGTGCTCTATCCCATTTCGGGCGGCGGCGCCATCTATGGCGGCCCCGCCATGCGCGGCCACGACCTGGCGGTCGAGGAGCTCAATGCCGCCGGCGGCATCGCCGGCGCCAAGGTCATCACGGCGGGCCGTGATTCCAAGCTCAACCCGGCTGCCGCCGCGGCTGCGGCCAAGGAGCTGATCACCAAGGAAGGTGTCAACGTACTGGTAGGCGGCCTCTCGTCGGGCGTCGGCCTGGCCATCTCCGAGGTGGCGCGGCAGGAGGGTGTGATCTACATCGCCACCATCCCCAAGACCATCAAGATGACGACCTCCAAGTTGCACTCCCATGTCTTCCGCACGGCCTCGAACACTGACTTCGAGGGCGACGCCATGGCGCAGATCGTCAAGCAGGTGAACGGCAAGAAGGTGTGCGATATCCAGCTCGACTATGCCTACGGTCACGACCTCGGTGACGGTATCGCCAAGGCGCTGCCCAAGCACGCTCCGGGCGCCAAGATCGTCATCAAGCTCAGGCCCAAACTTGGCGCCACCGACTTCAACGCCTACATCACCCAGATCATGGGCGCAGGCTGCGAGACCGTGACCAGCGGCCTCTGGGGCAACCACTTCGTCAACTTCGCCAAGCAGGCGGCGCCCTTCGGCTTCTTCAAGAATCACGTCTACATCACGGGTGGCGAGATCGCCAGCCACGAGGTGGCGAGCAAGCTGGGCGCGTCGTATCCCGACAACGTCTGGTCCAACACCTACGAGCTCTGGTACCACTCGCCCACCAACGCCCATAAGCAGTTCCAAGCCCGGCTGGCCAAGAAGGCCGGTCGCAAGGATACCGCGATGTGGCCGGTGCTGGCCTACAACGGCGTCATGCTTTATGCCGCCGCCGTCAAGAAAGCCGGCTCGACCGATGCCGCCAAGGTCATCAAGGCCCTGGAAGGCATGACCATCGACACGCCCATGGGCAGCCTGACGATCGACGCCAAGTCGCATCAGGCCAACACCGGGCAGTTCTGGGGGCCGATGAAGAAGCAGCCGGGCAAGAAGTACCGCATGATGGACCCGGTAACCTTCATTCCATCGCCCAAATAAGCAGCACTGTTTCAGGGCGGATTTTTCCCGCCTAGCCTGATACCAACCGCGCCTCTCCGGTCAGCAAGACCGGAGGGGTTGCGGGGCTGCCTATCGGGGGTACTTCCATGAGTATGCTTGCCAATCCGACATTTTTTTTTCTCACGTTCATGAATTCCATTTCGCTGGGCATGAACATGTTCATCATTGCCGCCGGGCTGTCGCTGATTCTCGGCGTGCTCAGGGTGATCAACTTCGCCCATGGCGCTTTTTTCATGTTCGGCGCCTACGTCTGCTATTCGACCGTCACTTACCTGGATGAGGCCCTTGGCGCCTTCTGGCTGGGCGTCGTGGCGGCCGGCATCGTCCTGGCCGCCATGGCCGTGGTCGTCGAGCGCGGCTTTCTGCATTACCTTTACGAACGCGAACACCTGACCCAGCTTTTGTTCACATTTGCCGTGGTGCTGATCGTCGGCGACCTGGCCAAAATGATCTGGGGCACCGACCAGTACAACGTGCCCTATCCGCACGGCCTTGATGGCGCAGTGAACTTCGGCTTCACAATCTATCCGGCCTATCCGCTGGTGCTGATAGGCATTGGTCTGACGGTTGCCGTGGGCATGTGGCTGGCGCTCTCGAGGACGCGCTGGGGCCGCATCATCCGGGCTGCCACCCAGGACCGTGAGATGCTGGCGGCGCTGGGCATGAACGTGCCCATGGTCTACACCGGCGTCTTCGTCATCGGCTCGGCCTTGGCCGGTATTGGGGGTGCCTTGGCGGCACCTAGGGTGGCGGTTTCGCCGGGTATGGACGCGACCATCATCATCGAGTGCTTCATCATCGTCATCATCGGCGGCCTGGGCAGCCTGTGGGGCAGCTTCCTGGGCGCCCTGGCGTATGGCTTCGTGAACAATTTCGGTCTCGCCATCGTTCCCGAATGGGAGTTGGTACTGGCCTACGTGATGATGTTGGGCATTCTGCTCTGGCGACCCTGGGGGTTGTTTGGGCAGCCGGAAGAGGACAGCCACTGATGCAAGCAATACCCAAACGGCTGCTTCTGGGCTCGGCGGCACTGCTGCTGCTGTTGGCGTTGGTTCCAACGCTGGAATCGAAGTACCTGGTCGACCTGAGCACCGAGATCATGATCTATGCGCTCTTTGCCCTCAGCCTCAACGTGCTGGTCGGTTATTCGGGCAACATCACCTTTGGCCATGCCGCCTACTTCTCGATCGGCGGATACACCTGCGCCATCCTGCTGACCACCTACGACTGGCCGCTGATTCTCAGCTTTCCGGCGGCCGTGCTGCTGTCGGCCTGTGCCGCTGCCTTCGTCGGCTATTTTTGCGTCAAGCTGACCGACATATACTTCGCCATGCTCACCCTCGCTTTCGGCATGCTGATCTGGGCCATAGCCTTCAAGTGGCGGCCTGTCACCGGCGGCGACGATGGCTTTGTCGGCGTCAACGTGCCGGCGTTCATTGATGATCGTTTTGCCTACTTCTATTTCACGTTGGTGGTCGTGGCGCTGTCGGTGGCGCTGCTTTGGCTGATCTGCCATTCGGCTTTCGGCAAAACCCTGTTGGCGGTGCGCGAAAACCGCATGCGGGCCGGCTTCGTCGGTGTCAACACGATGCGTGTGCGCCATGCCGCTTTCGTCGTCGCCGGCACCTTCGCCGGCGTCGCCGGCGCGCTCTTTGCCATGCACATCCGCGGCGTCTATGTCGAATCGGCGTTCTGGACGGAATCCGGACAGGTGCTGATCATGGCTCTGTTGGGCGGCCTTAATTCCTTCTTCGGACCGGCGCTGGGGGCGGCCGTGCTCTATACCCTGCAGGTCGGCATCAACCAGTACACCGAATACTGGCCGGTTGTGCTGGGCGTGATCCTGCTGGCCATCCTGATGTTCCTGCCCGACGGCTTGATCGGCCTGGCGCAGAAAATCCGCACCCAGTTCTTGCGCAAGGCCTGAGCCATGGAAGCTGAAACGGTCCTGGAAACCAAAAACGCACTCAAGGACTTCGAGGGCTTCGTCGCCATCCGCGACGTCTCGATCGACCTCAAGCAGGGTGAGAAGCATGCCATCATCGGCCCCAACGGCGCCGGCAAGACAACGCTTTTCAACCTCATCACCGGGCATCTGGAGATGGACGGCGGCACGGTCCACTTCGAGGGCCACGACATCACCGGCACGGCGCCGCACAAGATCGTCAAGCTGGGCCTGGCGCGCTCGTTCCAGCGCATCAACATCTACCCCCGCATGTCGGTCTTCGAGAACGTCCAGGTCGCCTTGATCGCCCGCGACGGCCGCTCGTTCCACATGTTCACGCTGGGCTACAACCTCAATCGCGGGGAAACCGATGAGCTTTTGCAGCTGGTCGGATTACACGATGCGGCAGACGAGATTGCCGGCGAGCTGGCCTACGGCAAGCAAAAGCAGCTCGAACTGGCAATTTCGCTGGCCAGCCATCCGCGGGTGCTGCTGCTCGATGAGCCGACCGCCGGCATGTCGCCGGCCGAAACCGTCGAGGCCATGGAGTTGATCAAGGAGATCACCGAGGCGCGGGGACTGACGCTGCTGTTCACCGAACACGACATGGGTGTGGTGTTCGGCATCGCCGATCGGATCTCGGTGTTGCATCACGGTGAGCTGATCTTCTCAGGCGCCCCCGACCACGTGCGCGAGGATCCGGAAGTTCGCCGCGTCTATTTGGGTGAAGATCATGGCGCAGCTTGAAGTCAACGACATCCACACCTCCTACGGCCTCAGCGAGGTGCTTTTCGGCGTCTCATTGACGGTGGAGCCGGGCGAGGTGGTGGCCCTGGTCGGGCGCAATGGCGTCGGCAAGACCACGACCATCCGCTCCATCGCCGGTCTGACGCCGCCCAAGCAGGGCAGCGTGCGCTGGATGGACCAGGACATCATCGGCCTGGCGGTGCACCGCATCGCCAAGCTGGGCATCGGCTGGGTGCCTGAGGACCGGCGCATCTTCCCCGAGCTGACGGTATGGGAGAACCTCGACATCGCCCGCCGGCCGCCGCTCGACGGCAACGGCGTGGGCTGGGACGAGGAGCAGGTCTTCGAGCTCTTCCCCGACCTCAAAGACATCCTGAGCCGCAAGGGCGGCGTGCTTAGTGGCGGCCAGCAGCAGATGCTGACCATCGCCCGCAGCCTGATGGGCAACCCCAAGCTCTTGCTGCTGGACGAGCCTTCCGAGGGTCTTGCGCCGATCGTCGTCGAGAACCTGCGCGACAAGGTTGGTATGCTCAAGGAGGGTGGCATGTCGATCATCCTGGCGGAGCAAAACCTCTCCTTCGTGCTGCATCTCAGCGATCGCATCCACATCTTGGAGAAGGGCGAGATCCACTACTCCGGTACCCCCGACGACCTACGTGCCAACCCCGAGATCCAGACCAAATACCTGACCGTGTGAGGCCATGCCGACAATGAAAGGCGGTGAGCTGATCGCCGAATTCCTCAAGAGCGAGGGGTTCCCATACGTTTTCGGTGTTTGCGGGCATGGCACGGTAGGAATTCTGGATGCCCTTTACGATGTCAGCGATAGCCTCAAGCTGATCTCGCCGCGCCACGAGCAGATTGCCGGGCACATGGCTGACGCCTATTTCCGCGTCGCCCACCGGCCGGTGGCGACACTGACCTCGTGCGGCCCGGGATCGGCCAACATGGTTATGGCCCTGGCCAACGCACTGAGCGATTCATCGGCCTTTTTGGCCATCACCGCCAACGTACCGACCCAGCAGTTCAACCGCGGCCCCTTCCAGGAGATCCACCGCCACAACGCCGCCGACTTCCCGGCCGTAGTGCGCCCGGTGGTCAAGCGCAGCTTCCAGCCCACGCGTGTCGACATGCTGCCGCTGGCGCTGCGCCAGTCCGTCGAGACCATGCTCGGCGGCCGCCCCGGGCCGGTGCAGCTCGATGTGCCCTTCAACGTCTTCCAGGAATCCGACGAGGTCGAGATCGAGCGCTGTGCCTCCGCGCCTCGCCGTGCCGGCGCCGCGCCGGAGGACGTCGTGCGGGCCGTCGACATGCTGTTGGCGGCCGAGCGTCCGGCCGCCTTCATCGGCCACGGCGTCACCCTGGCCGAAGCCGGCCCTGAGCTCTCGGCCCTGGCCGAGGCGCTGGAGTTGCCGGTTATCTCGTCGCCCAACGGCATGGGCTGCCTGAGTATGGACCACCGATTGTCGCTCGGTTTCATCGGCCGCAACGGCGCCTTTCCGGCCAATCAGGTGGGGCGACATGCCGACTTGGTGCTGGCCATTGGCGCCCGCTTCGACGACCGTTCGGCGTCGTCGTGGCTGCCCGGTTATTCCTGGAATTTCCCCGCAACCAAGCTTATCCAGGTCGACGTCGACGTCGACGAGATCGGCCGCAACTACAGTGCCGACCTGGGCCTGGTGGCCGACGCCCGGGTATTCCTGCAGCAGATGCTGGCGGAGTTGGAAAGCCGCGGCAGCGCCGCACCCGAGCGCCGCCGATGGCTGAGCCAAATCGAGGACTGGCGGGCCGAATGGCAGGCTTTCGTGGCTCCCAACTTCGACATCCATTCCTCGCCCGTGCGGCCCGAGCAGGTGGTCGCCGGCTGCCGTCGGGTGCTGCCTGATGATGCCATCATCTCGCTCGATTCAGGCGTCCACCACAACTGGTTCATGCAGTTCTGGGAGGCCCGCCAACCTCAGGCCATGCTCAATGCCTGGGGCTTCTCGGCCATGGGCTTCGGCGTCAGCGGCATCCTCGGGGCCAAGCTGGCGCGGCCCGATAGACCTTGTGTCTCGATCTGCGGCGACGGCGGCTTCATGATGACGCCGCAGGTCCTGGCAACTGCCGTCGAATACGACATTCCCGCCGTCTGGGTGGTCTGGAACAACTTCGCCTGGGGTGCCATCCGCGACATCCAGTACGGCATGTTCGAGGGCCGAGAGATCGGCACCGGGTTTTATTCCGGTGCCAACCAAACACCCTACAACCCCGACTTCGCTGCCTTGGCCCGGGCCCACGGCGTGGAAGGCGTGACGGTCAAGGATTCAAGAGACTTCGAGGGCGCGTTGGAAGCCGCGGTGGCGGCCCGCAAGCCCTGTCTGCTGGACGTCCACGTCGATGCAGAAATCAGACCGCCGGCCACGGGCAGTTGGCGCCTGCCGCCGTTGCCGGCCAAGGACCCGGTATATGGCAAGCCGTTAACCGCAGAGGAGATTTAGCTCTTGACGAAGATACTGGTGACGGGTGCCGCCGGTTTCATCGGTGCGGAAGTGGTGCGGGCTTTGGCCGCCCGCGGCGATACGGTGACGGCTTTCGATCTGGTTCTGAGCCCGGACCTCGCCGCTCTCGACATGGAACATTCCGAGGTGACCGTAGTCCTGGGCGAGCTCACCGAGTGGCCGGCGCTCTGCGACCTGATGCGGCCCGAAGCGCCGGACGGCGTCATCCATTGTGCCGCCGTGGTCGGTGTGCTGGCT
This sequence comes from Rhodospirillaceae bacterium, assembly GCA_002690215.1. Taxonomy (GTDB): domain Bacteria; phylum Pseudomonadota; class Alphaproteobacteria; order UBA2966; family UBA2966. The sequence continues at coordinate 11,380 of NZDS01000177.1, forward strand.
TCGGTGCAGACGCCGGCCAAGACCTTCCGGGTCAACGTCGAGGGCAGCCTAAATCTCTTCGAGGCCATGCGGCTCCATGGCGTCAAGCGACTGGTGCACATGAGCACCGAGGAGACTTATGGCCACTTCCAGGCGCCGCTGATCAACGAGAGCCATCCCCAGAACCCGATCATGGCCTACGGTATCTCCAAGCTGGCGGTCGAGCATTTGGGCCGCAGCTATGGCGTCCAGTACGGCCTCGAGGTGGTCAACACGCGGGTCTGCTGGGCCTACGGTCCGACGCTGCCCCGGGCCCGGGTGCCCAAGACCCTGATCGACGCGGCTCTGGCGGGGCAAGCACTGCACCTTCCGTCGGGCGGTGACATGGCCGTCGACCACACCCACATCGACGACGTGGTGGCCGGCATCCTGGGCGCTCTCGATCTCGCCGAGCACCCCTTCGATGCCTACAACATAGGCAGCGGACAGGCCACCAGCGTGAGCGAGATCGTCGACATCGTGAAAGAACTGGTGCCCGGGGCCGAGCTTTCGGTTGCGGCCGGCGAATACCGCCACGGCGCCGCCGATGCTTCGGCCTTTGCCGTCAAGAAGGGGGCGCTCGACATCAGTCGAGCCCGCGAGGTGCTGGGCTACACGCCCCAATACGACATGCGGCGCGGCCTCGAGGCCTACGTCGCTGCGCTACGCAACGCCTGACCCACGAGGGACACATGTTTGAGCGCAACGGAGCTACCATCCGCAACATCGCCGAAGTGCTGTGGGAGACCCCGCCCGAGCACTACGACGCCCACTCCAAGATGCTGGTTACCCCGGCCAGCCATGCCACCAAGTTCCACGATTTTCGCATCTCGAGCTACCAGCCCAAGGGCTACGTGGCGCCCCACACCCATCGGGTGCAGGAACAGATCTATCACTTTCTCGAGGGCGAAGGGCTGATGGAGCTCGATGGCGAGCGCCGTGTGGTGGGCCGCCACGACACCGTCTTCATCCCGCCTGGCGTCGAACACGCCGTCTACAATTCGGGCCTCGAGGACCTCGTATTCCTGGTCATCACCAGCCCGCCGACGGATGACTGAAGCCCCCCCTCCCTCACCCTCCCCCGAAAGCGGTGGAGGGACCGGCCGTCTCGTTCTTCTCCCTCTCCCGCCTGCGGGGGAGGGCCGGGGAGGGGGGCTTACTATTCCAAATCCGCCGATGTGACCTCGAAAGCGGCGCGCCGCCCGGCCCGGCGGCCCGAGGTGAAAGCCCAGGCCAGGTGGTGGCCGTGGCCCTTCAGCAAGAGCCCGCCCTGGCCCGTGGCACCGGCAGCGAAAAGGCCCGGTATCGGTTGATCGTCGCCGTCCAGCACGCGGTGCTCGCTGTCCACCACCAGGCCGCCCTCGTTATGCACGAAGACGCTGCGCACTGGTCCTAGCGCGTAGAAGGGGGGACTTTCCAATTTGGGCCGCGGCCGGTTGTCGCCGTCCGATCCCAGAGTATCGAGCGCGGCATTGTGCTCGGCGACGGCCGTTTCCAGGACCCCGGCCTCGACGCCCAGTTTGGCTGCCAACTGGGCCCAACTGGGGGCCGAGTTGTAGACATCGGGCCGGTTGCGCCGGTAGTCGGGCATGTAGGCGTAGGCCACGCTGGGGGCGGTCGAGATGTAGTGGGGCCAGGCTGAGAACTTCTTGGCGATCTGCTCGTCGACGACGATGTAACCGACCTTGTCGGGCTGGTCGGGAAGCATGAAGGCGGGCCCGTCGAGCTCGTCGCAAAAGCGCTTCCCCAGCTTGTTGACGAGTACCGCGCCTTCGTCGAAAAGTGCCGGTGTCGGCGCCAGCGCAGTGGTCAGGAAGCTCAGGACGAAGGGCCGCAAGAGCCATTGCGGCAGATTGCCCATCGACCATTCCATCAGCGCCGCCAGCGGCCCCCAGGGCGGTAGGCGGCCAACCAGGCCCTCGCCCTCGGGGGCGATGAAGCGGATCTCCGGCCCCGATGCTTGGTCGCCGTTGATGATGCGGGCACCCAGTTCGATGGCCATGACCTGACCATCGCCGGTGGCGGTCGGGTTGACGCCCTCGACCTTGGCCGCCTGGTCCGAAATGTATTCTGCCTTGAGCTCGGGGCTGTTGGTGAAGTCGCCGGCCGTCAGTACCACGCCGCCGCGGCCCAAAAAGCGCTGGGTGCCGGACGGCCCCTCGCAGGCCACGCCGATCACGCGGCCGCTTTCGACGATCAGGGTGTTGGCCCGCAGGTCCTTGCGCACGTCGACGCCGCTCTGCCGGGCGTAGCGTTCAAGGTGGTAGATATAGGCCTTGGCATTGGGCAGCACGGTGTGCATGCGTGGTTTGCGGTGCGGCGGCTCGGGCACTGGGCCATGGAAGCGGATGCCCTTGTCGAGCAGCCACTGGAAGGTGTCGGGCATCTCCTGGCAGAGCAGCCAGCGCAGCTCGTCGTTGTCCAGATGGGCCACTTCAGGGGCGAACTTGGGCATGTCCTCGAAGTGCTCGAGCGGGCTGTCCTGGATACCTTCACGGCGCTGGTGGCGGGTGTTGCTGGCTGTGATGGAGCCGATAGACCATGCTGTGGATCCGCCCAATTCGGCGTTCTTTTCCAATAGCACTACCTGGCGCCCCATGAGCCTGGCCTCGATGGCCGCCGCCAAACCCGTACCGCCACCGCCGACGATCACCACATCCACTTCTGCCGGTGCGCCCGCCTGCCCAACCATGCTGTCAGCCTTTCGTTCGAATCGGCAAAAAAACACCGGGTACTATTCTACCCGAATTCAGCGAGGCTAGTTAGGGCGGCTCCCCAAAACGCACAAAACCCGCGGTTCCCCGCGGGTTTCGGCCCCATCTGGCTCGGGTGCGACGCGTCCGCCCGAGCCCGGCCGCCTCAGCGATTGCCTCCCTGTTGAACTTGCCAGCCCGATTTTATGTTCGGGTCATTTTTTTCGTCTCAGGGCGACCGGCTCATGTCCTCTTGTGGGTGATTTCGGACTCTACCCCCATGGCAGCCCGCGTCAACGCATATTTCGTGCGTATTTTTGCTGCGGTGCGAAAGGATGTTCTCTAAGGATCCGGTATGAGCTGGCTGACGTCGGCCAGGGTTTCCAGAGCCATTACGCTGCGATGCACCTTTGCCGCTTGTCCCCAGCTCCAGGCCCGGGCCGTGAGTTCGAAATATTTCTCGCCCAATTCGTCCGGCGTGTATGGCTTCTCGGGTTCGCCACGGGCGTTCTGCACGGTCGCCGACTGGCGCGTGCCGTCGGCCCAGACCACCGTCACCCGGGCCGGCCGGCGGGCCGGCTCGGCAGCCGTCATGGCGGGGTCCGCGCTCACGGTGACGCGGCTCGCCAGTTCCAGGATCTCCGGGTCCGAGAATTTGTCAGTGGAGAAAGCGGCAATGCCCGTGTTGCCGCCGACGACGCTGGTGGCCAGGGCGAAGGGGATCGAGAAGCGGCTGGCCATGGCGTTTCGCGGTTTGACCTCATCGAGGGTGGCGGCCAGGGCATAGGTCTCGACCTCGATGGCGGCGATGGCCGCGGCCTGCAGTGGGCGCGCGCGACCGATAGCCGCCAGGGCATCGAGGGCGGCATGGTTGAAGCGGCAGCAGGCGTGCCGCTTGAAGTAGTTGCGCCGGATCTCCCAACTTTCCCCCAGGCCGGCCACCAACACCTCGGGCCGCCAGCGCTCCGACAGCACGCGTCCGAAAACCGCCCCCAGGGCATCGATCTCGCCAACGAATCCGGCCTCGACCAGCTCTTGAATCTGAAGCCCGGTGCGGCCGGCGAAGCCGGCGAAGCTGTTACGAACCGTGCCGCCGTCGCGCATGGTGCCGGCGCTGGTGCCCAGGCAGAGCGGTGCCGCTACCTCGAGGGTGCGGCGAAACGCTTCCGCATCGGCGCCGGCCAGCTTGGCCACCGCCACCGCGGCCCCCAGCGTGCCCCAGGTTCCGTGGGGGTGCATGGCAGGTCTGAGTTCGGCCGCCCGGCCGATGCGCACCGCCACCTCGTAGCCCAGCAGCACGGCCAGCAACAGCTCGGCCCCGGGAGCACCGCGTGCCTCGGCGTAGGCCAGGGCGGCCGGCAGCACGTGGATGCCGGGATGGCCGCGGCAGAAGCGGTGGCCCTCGTCGACCTCGAGTACGGTGCCGGCAGTGCCGTTGAGAAAGGCCGCGCGCTCAGGTGAGGCGCGACGGCCGCTGCCGACGATGCTGGCCGGGCCGGGCGGCTCGGGCCGGCTGCCGAGAGCCGCTATTTCCGGCTCCGCCGATCCGGCAACCATGGCCGCCAGGCAGTCGGCGATAACCAATCGGGTGTGGTCGAGATCTTCCGCTGCCACGTCCTCGAGCCGCGTCCGGGCGAGGAACGTAGTCAGCTCGTCAAGACCGTCATTCTCCATCTCCCCGCCTCATCTGCCGCGATCAAAAGTGGTTCTCCGTCGAAGAATCAAACTCTAGCTTATTTTCACTCGTGGCGTCGTCCGTCGCCCATTACGATAAAGGCGCTATGAGCGAAACCATCCTGCTGGACTCTGCCGGCCTGCCGCCGGCCTTCGACGACGTCGCCCATCTGGAGGAGATCATGACCCGGCCCGCGCCGGCACTGATCGACGACTTGGGGGCGCTGGAAGGCGATATCCTGGTGCTCGGCGTCGGCGGCAAAATGGGGCCGACGCTGGCCCGCCTGGCCAAACGGGCGGCACCCCAAAAGCGCATCGTCGGTGTTGCCCGCTTCAGCGAAGCCGGCTTGCAGGAAAGCCTGGAAAACCAGGGCATCGAGACCATCGCCTGCGATTTGCTCGACCGCCAGGTCGTGGCCAAACTGCCCAAGCTGGAAAATGTCGTCTTCATGGCCGGGCGCAAGTTCGGCACCACGGGCGCCGAGGAGATGACCTGGGCCATGAACGTGCTGGTGCCAGGGATCGTTGCCGAGGCCTTCGCGGGTTCGCGTATCGTCGCCTTCTCGACCGGCTGCATCTACGCATATACAAACGTGCTGCACCAGGGCTCGCGCGAAGAGGACGGACCCATGGCGCCGGCCGGCGAGTACGCCAATTCCTGTGTCGGCCGGGAGCGCACCTTCGAATATTTCTCTCGCCGCCTGGGCACGCAAGGTGCGCTCATTCGCCTCAACTACGCCATCGACATGCGCTATGGCGTGCTCCACGACGTGGCCTGCAAGGTACGCGACGGTATTCCCATCGACGTCACCATGGGCCACGTCAACGTGATCTGGCAGGGCGACGCCAACAGCCAAGTGCTGCGGGCGCTCTGCCACTGCACCGCGCCGCCGCTGGCCCTCAACGTCTCGGGCCCCGAGACCATCAGCATCCGCGCGCTCGCGCGCCGCTTCGCGGCGCTGATGGACAAACCGGTCGACATCGTCGGCCAAGAGGCGCCAACGGCTTGGCTGGTCAACACCGGTCGGGCCACCGATCTCTTCGGCTATCCGCTGGTGTCGCTGCAGCGCATGACCGCCTGGATTGCCGATTGGGTCGGCCGAGAGCTGCCGACACTGGACAAGCCAACCCACTTCGAGGCCCGTGACGGAACGTACTAACCTGACGGAAGTGCTGCTGGGGCCGGCCGATGCGGCCGAGGCCGTAGCGCTTTCGGCCGAGGCGGGCTGGAACCAAACAGTCGATGACTGGGCTCTTATGCTCGAATTCGGCGCTGGTTTCGGCCGCCGCGACCGGTACGGGCGGCTTGTCGCCACGGCACTTACGTTGCCCTATCCGCCGTTCGCCTGGATCGCCATGGTGCTGGTGACCAAGACCTGGCAGCGCCGCGGATTGGCCACCGAGCTATTGCGTACATGTATCGACGACGCCGAAAGGAGCGGCCTGGTGGCCGGTCTCGATGCCACGCCGGCCGGAACCTTGGTGTATCGGCCGCTGGGATTCGAGGCCGTCTACGGTCTCACCCGGATGCGGGCCGAGACGGTGGCGCCGATCAAGACCATTGCAGGTCCGGTGCGCGCCATGACGGAAGCTGATCTGGATACAGTGTTGGCTTTCGACAGGAAGCTCTTTGGCGCTGAGCGTTCGGGTGTACTCAGGCATCTGTTCGGGCGCCAGCCCGGCCACGCCTTCTTGGCCGAGGTGTCCGGCACCGTCAGCGGCTATGTGCTGGCCCGCGAAGGCCGCGAAGCGACCCAGATTGGGCCGCTGGCGGCCCCCGATGAATCCACCGCCTGCGCCCTGGTCGGGGCTGCTCTTGCGGACCTCAAGGGCGCTGTCTACCTCGATGTAGGCGATCGCCATACTAGTCTACTGTCTTGGCTCGACGACCATGGATTCGCCCCCCAACGCCCCTATACGCGGATGATCATGGGCCGCGCCAAGCCCTACGACGACGCGGCAAGCCAATACGCCATCGCTGGCCCGGAGCTGGGTTGAACCAAACGAAAAGGGGCCCGCGGCCCATAAAAAACCGGCCGCCCGAAGGCGGCCGGCCGGTCAGCCCGGGGGGGGAGGGCCAACCTGAATTCCAACCTGTAACCTACTTGGGCAACTTGACGCTCTTGTCGATGAACTCGTTGGTGTAGTGCTTGGTGACGTCGAAAGGCTTGGCCAGGAAGGACTCGAAGATCTTGTATGACTTGGCCATGCGGTCCGGGTCCATGTAGCCCAGCCCGACGCCGGTCGAGATCTCGTCGGTCATGAGCTCCTTGACCAGGCCCCAGTTGGGCGTCTCGTTGGAAGCCTTGAGGCCCTTGTTGGCTGTCACCAGGGCCTGGATGCAGGGCCCGGCATCGACGGCGCAGGCATGGAAGGCCTTTTGCGTCACTTTGACGAAGGCGGCCACGGCAGCCCGGTTGCCGGCCAGGAAGTCGCCGTTGGCGATGATCGAGTTGCCGTAGGGATTGACGCCGTGGGCCTTGCCCGAGACGTAGCCCATGTCGCTGCCCAGCTTGGCCTTGAAGATGTGGTGGATGTTGTAGAACGACGTCGTGATGTCGACCGAGCCCGATATCAACGCCGACAGCTTGGCGTTGGGCTTGATGTTGACCCACGTCACCGACTTGACGCCGATGCCGACGTTGGTGGCAAAGGCCGGCCACATTTGGCGCGCCGCATCCCAGGGCGGGCCGCCGATCTTGCGCCCGGCGAAGTCCTTGGCCCCGGTGATACCTGTCGATTTCAACCAATAAAAGCCGTAGGGCGAGTTGGCGTAGACGTTATAGACGGCCACCATCTTGCCGCCCTTGGCGATGGCGGCGAACACCGGCGGCATGTCGGCCAGGCCGATCTGCGATTTGCCGATGCCGGTGCGCTGGGCCGAGAATCCCGAGCCCTTGCCCTGCTCGATATTGAGATCGATGCCGGCTTTGGCGTACCAGCCCTGCTGCTGGGCATAGTAATAGGGTGCGTGATCCCCACCGGCGATCCAGTTGAGGATGAAGTTGACCTCGGTCGCCGCTCCGGCTGTACCGGCCGTTCCGGCCAAAAGCACAATTGAGACCACAGCAGCCGCTGCGCCCCTCAGCAGATGAGCCATATCACTACTCCCCAGATGAACCCGGTTTCCCTGTGGTCTCTCGGCGATCTCTCAATAGCTTAGCCTATTGACGCCACCCGGTGCATCTATTATTTGGAATAACCATTCGGTTACATAACAACGATAGGCGCCCCCATGGAGGCTGTCAACAAGATACCGGGGCGACGGGGCGGAGGCGGTGCGGGCTCGCGGCGTCAGCCGGAAAAGACCCGCGAACAGATTCTCGAAGCGGCGCTGGCGGAGTTCTCGCAAAAGGGGTTGGGCGGGGCTCGAATCGACGCCATAGCCAGCCGCGCCGGCGTCAACAAGCGCATGCTCTACCACTACTTCGGCAACAAGGACGAGCTCTTCAGCGCCGTGCTGATTAGCGCCTACGAGGCCTTTCGGCAAAATGACGCCAGTCTCACCACGGCCGACCTGGACCCGCTCGAGGGTATGCACAAGTTGGTCGAATTCACTTTCAATTATGTGCAGGAGAATCGCCATTTGGTGGCGCTGCTCAACAGCGCCAACCTGCACCGCGGACGGCACTTACAGAATTCGGAGCGCATCCGCGAACTCTATTCGCCACTGATCGACATGATCGCGGCACTCTTGTTGCGAGGTGAGCGCAGCGGCATATTCCGCACCGGTGTCGATCCCGTGAACCTCTATATTTCGATTGCCGGTCTGGCGTATTTCTATTTCTCCAACATCCACACCCTTTCGGCTGTCTTCGGCCGTGACCTGGAGGATCCGGCATTGGTCGAAAGCCAACGCCGCCACGTCGTGGAGCTTGTGCTCGCTTCGTTACGGGTGGGCGCCGGCCCCGAGCTCCAGCCTGGAGGAAGAGAGTAACCAGACAGTTACTTTTCCATTGACATATTATGAGTTTTGGCGATCATCGGCTAGGTCGTGCCACCCGTCAGCAGGAGGATGCCATCATGGGTTTAAGTAAATCCGAGATCCCGTCCGAGATCATGGACGTGCTGTGGCGCGGTTGCGTCATTCCCGCCCATCCCCTGGCGCTCAATGCCGATCGCAAGGTGGATTTTCGCCGTCAGCGTGCACTTAGCCGCTATTACATAGATGCCGGCGCGGGCGGTTTGGCGGTCGGCGTTCACACTACTCAGTTCGCTATTCGCGACCATCGTCTTTATGAACCGGTGCTGGGTTGTGCCGCCGAAACCGTGGCCCACTGGGCCGAGCGGCCGATCCTGATGGTCGCCGGCCTCACCGGTCGCACCGAACAAGCGGTCAGCGAAGCCCGCTCGGCGGTACGTCTGGGCTACCATGCCGGGCTGTTGAGTCTGGCCGCCTGGAAAGATGTGCCGGAGCTCGAGATCATCGAGCATTGCAAGCGGCTGGCCGAAGAGATCCCGCTGTTTGGCTTCTATTTGCTCACCGAATGCGGTGGCATCCCCTTATCCGCCGATTTCTGGCGCCGATTCGCCGAGATCGACAACGTCATCGCCATCAAGATTGCGCCCTTCGACCGCTACGGTACGCTCGACGTGGTGCGCGGCGTGGTCGAGGCGGGCGCCGAGCAGCGCATCGCGCTCTATACCGGCAACGACGACCACATCGTCGCCGACCTGCTCACGCCTTTTGCGCTCAAGCGCGGATCCGAGACGGTCACCGTGCGCATTCGCGGCGGCCTGCTGGGACACTGGGCTTTCTGGACCCAGAGCGCGGTCGAGATGCTGGCGCACATCCACGCCACCGTCGAGAGCGGCGCCATAGATCCTGCCGTGTTGGCCCTCGACGCCAAGGTCACCGAGGCCAACGGCGGCATCTACGACGCGCCCCACGAATTCGCCTCCTGCGTTCCCGGCGTGGCCGAAGTGCTGCGCCGCCAGGGCCTGCTGGAAACCACGCTTTGCCTCAACCCGGACGAGGTTTTGGCCCCGGGACAAATCGAGGAGATCGATCGCGTGCTGGCCAGCTATCCCGAGCTCAACGACGACGCCTTCGTGGCCGCCAACCTGGAGCGCTGGCTGGGTGAGGGCGACCAGGTCCTGGCCGCCACCGGTACCGGGGACTGAAGATGGCAGCAAGCGACACCATCCTGCATCCCCGCATGTTTCCCGAGAGTTTTGCCGACGAGGACCATCTCGAAGAATTCATGTCGACGCCCTCGCAGGCCCTGATCGACGATCTGGCGGCGCTCGAGGGTGACATCGCGGTGCTGGGCTGTGGCGGCAAGATGGGCGTCACCCTGGCCCGCATGGTCAAGCGTGCGGCGCCCAAAAAACGCGTGCTGGGCGTTTCGCGCTTCAGCGAGCCGGGCCTGGAGGAGAAAATGGCGTCCTGGGGCGTCGAGACGCTGGTTTGCGACATGCTGGAGCGCGATCAGGTGGCGGCCATCCCCAAGCTTCCCAACATCATCTACATGGCGGGCAAGAAGTTCGGCACCGAAGGCGCCGAATCCTTTACCTGGGCCATGAACACGGTGGTGCCCAGCCTGGTCGGCGAGGCCTTTCCCGAGAGCCGCATCGTCGCCTTCTCGACCATCCTGGTATTTCCCTTCTCGAACGTTCATCACCAGGGATCGGTCGACAGCGACCCGCCCTATGCCACCTCCGGCGAATACGCCAACTCCTGCGTCGGCCGCGAGCGCACCTTCGAATACTATTCGCGTGTGAACGGCAATCCGGCGCGCAACATTCGCCTCGCTTATTCCATCGACATGCGCTACGGCGTGCTGCACGAGGTCGGCAGCCAGGTCTGGCGTGGCGAGCCTATCGACGTCACCACCGGCAGCGTCAACGTGATCTGGCAGGGCGACGCCAATTCGCAGATTGCGCGGGCCCTCAATCACTGCACCAGCCCGGCCTCGCCGCTGATCATCTCGGGCCCCGAGACCATCAGCATCCGCGCGCTCGCTCAATCCTTCGGCCGCCGCCTGGGCAAGGATCCCGTGTTCACGGGAAGCGAGGCCGAGACCTGCTGCCTGGTCAACGCCGGACATGCTGCCGATCTTTTCGGCTACCCCATGGTGCCGCTGGAACGCATGGTGACCTGGGTCGCCGACTGGGTGGCCAATGACAAGCTAAGCTGGAACAAGCCCTGCCACTACGAGGTGCGCGACGGAGTGTTCTAGCGCCAATCGAGGTTTATGCGTCACTCCCTCCGTTTTGACGCAACTCCGCCCCGTCGCTCCGGCGTCGGGGCGGTTTTCTTGTGGTATTCAGCATCATCGAAGATCCGGCCTTCATTTGTCATCCCCGCGAAAGCGGGGATCCAGGTTTGTTTGATTTATTCGAGGCAGCAGCCGCGGAACGACAGCGAAAAACAGCACAAAACCTGGGTTCCCGCTTTCGCGGGAA
>NZDS01000178.1 GCA_002690215.1 Rhodospirillaceae bacterium
ACCCGCCGCTACTGCGGCGCGCCCGCGCAGGCAGCGGACCAAAGGTCCGCCGCCGTGAGCGACAAAAAGCCAACGGGAGCGACTGCGACCCGCCGCTACTGCGGCGCGCCCGCGCAGGCAGCGGACCAAGGGTCCGCCGCCGTGAGCGACATAACTCAACGGGAGCGACTGCGACCCGCCGCACCTGCGGCGCGCCCGCGCAGGCGTGGACCTTCAGGTCCGCCGCCGTGAGCGACAAAAAACCGCTAGCCTGGCCTCATTTCATGAGGCCAGGCTAGCGGTCACGCATGCCGCGCCGCAGGAAGTTGAGCACGTCGATGCGGGTAACCAGGCCCAGATAGCGCTCGTCGTTGACCACCAGCGGCACATAGCCATTTTCGAAGATTTGCAGCACTTCGGACAGCGGTGTGGTCGCCGGGATGGTCTGAAGGTTGCTGCTCATGGCTTCGCGCAGCGGCAGGGAAAATTTCTCCTCGTCCTCGTGGACCGCCATCAGCACGTCGGATTCGTCGATCAGCCCGACGATGCGTTCGTTCTCGACCACGGGAAGCTGCGAGATGTCGTAGAGCTTCATGCGGGTGTAGGCCGTTAGCAGGCTGTCGTCGGGGGTCACTGTGAAGTCGGCCCGCTCGGCGTGGCGCCGCGCGATGAGATCGCGCAGGTCGCCATAGCTCTGGCGCTCGATGAAGCCCTGATCGGTCATCCAGAAGTCGTTGTACATCTTGGAGAGGTACTTGTTGCCCGAATCGGGCACGAAGGTGACGATCCTTTTTGCGGTGCTCTGAGCCCGGCAATAGCGCAGCGCCCCGGCGATCAAGGTGCCGGTCGAGGAGCCGCCCATGATGCCCTCCTTGAGCATCACCTCGCGGGCCGTAAGCAGGCTTTCCTCGTCGCTGACGGTAAACGACCCGGCGACCAGCGTGAGGTCGGCGTTGGGCGGCACCTCGTCCTCGCCGATGCCTTCGACGAACCAGGCTCCGGCCTCGCTCAGTTCGCCGCTGCGGGCAAACTCGGCCAGGATCGAGCCCTCGGGATCGGCCAACACCATCTCCACCCCGGGTGCCACCTCTTTCATGTAGCGCCCGACCCCGGTCAGAGTGCCGCCGGTACCGACACCGACCACCACGGCATCCAGGTCGTGCTCCATCTGCTGCCAGATCTCGGGACCGGTTGTTGTCTCGTGGGCTCGCGGGTTGTAGGGGTTGGCGTGCTGGTTGATGTAATAGGTGTTGTCGTCCTCGGCGGCGATGCGGGCGGCGATGGCCTGGTAGTGCTCGGGGTGCTCGGGTGGCACGTCGGAGCGGCAAACCTGGACCTCGGCGTTGAAAGCGCGCAGGTGGAAGATCTTCTCCTGGCTCATCTTGTCGGGGATGATGATGATCAAACGGTAGCCCTTGAGCGCCGCCACCAGCGCCAGACCCAGTCCGGTATTGCCCGACGTGGCCTCGACGATGGTGCCGCCGGGCCGCAATAAGCCTTCCTTTTCGGCGCCCTCGACCATGCTCAGCGCGATGCGGTCCTTGATCGAGCCGCCCGGGTTGCTGAGCTCCAGTTTGACGAACAGCCGGCAGGGTCCGGTATCCAGGTTCTTCAGCTCGACCAGCGGTGTATTGCCGATATGGTCCAGCACATTGCCGTAGCGCCCCATGTTTCCTCCACCTCGATTGCCCCCCGGGCGGGAGTGAAACAGAAAACCGGCGCTTACTCAAACATAGCCTGCGACAGAGGCCTCAAAATCGCTCGCCACCGCTTTCGCGGACGGAATCAGGGAAGTCGCGGTAGAGCGCGAAACTAAGGTTTTGCACTTGGCTGTTAACGGCGTGGTGAAATTCTTCCACGGGGTCTCGGCGCATCGCGACGCTTGAGAAAGCCTGATCGAGCTGGGCCAAGCCGTCGACCTCGATCATCAAATGGAATTCAGCCAGCGTCGGAGGTGCCAAGCCCAGCTTGCGGCGCATGATGCGGAACCCGGCGATATTGCCCTGGTCTTTGAGGTTTCCCAGATAGCGCTCGGCATTGCGGCAAAATTCGAGATCGCCGGTGCCATCCTTCAAGTCGCACCAAATATGATAGATATCCATGGCTCACTCTTCGGAATTCAGGGCGAAGCGGCCCGCTAAATGTTTGATGCCGGCGGCCATGGCGAATGCGCTGGCGACGCGGGCCGCGCCGGCGCTTCCAAATTGCTGGCGCCGGACAGGGTCGCGAGCCAACAAGGTAATGGCCCGGCCTAGCGCAGCCGCGTCGTCGGGTGGCACCAGAATGCCGGTTTGGCCGTCTTCGATCAATTCCGGTATGGCCGAAACGTTGGTCGAAATCGCCGGTGTGCCTTGGCTCATGGCCTCCATCAGAACGTTGGGTATGCCGTCCCGGTCGCCGTTCTTGGCGATGCGGCAGGGCAGCACGAGCAAATCGGCGCCGCGGTAGAGCTCGAGCAGCCGGTCGTGATCGAGCCCACCGAGCCAATCGATGCGCCCGGTCAGGCCCAGCCGCCTGGCCTGGGCCTCGAGAGGGCCCAGCCGGCCGCCGCCGGCATGCACCAGGCGCCAAGAAAAATTGCACCCGGCCAGGGCCTCGAGCAGCACGTCAAAGCCTTTCTTCTCGACCGCCCGGCCGACAGCCAGGATGACCAAGGGGTCTTTGGCGTCACTGCCATCGCGCACCTGATCATGGGCCATGGCCGGAAAACGGCTGCCATCGAGGCCGTGGTAGACCAGTGCCACGTCGGCGCCCGGGGCCAGCCCCGAAAGGTGCCGCGCGTTGAAGCCGGTACAGGTCGTGGTCCAGTCAGCAGCCTCCAGTTTTTCCCGCTTTTCCCAATCGGGAATGGTCCAGATATCCTTGGCATGGGCCGACAGGCTGAAAGGCAAGCCAGAGAGCAGGCTGGTATAGCGCGCCACCGAACCGGGGGTATGCATGAAATGGGCGTGCAGTCTTGTGATGTCGGCCGGTATCTCGTGCGCCAGCACCAGGGCCTGGCCGAACCGGCGCCCCCGGTTGGGCGTCGGGTCGCGCTGGAAATCTCGCCACCAGGCCGCCCGCGCTGCCCGGTAGGCGGGTCGCCGCCGAAGCGCCCACCAGGCGGTGAAAACCCTCCAGGGCTGGCGCCAAAGGTATTCCGGCAAGTACCGAACCGGCGCCCGGATGTCGTCATGCAGCGCATGGCGGCGCTGATCGGTGGGCTGGCGCAGGCTGAATATGGCGATGTCCAGGCCGCGCCGCTCCAGGGCGAGGATTTCCTGGGCGATGAAGGCTTCGGAAAGGCGCGGATAGCCCTTGAGAATGAAGGCGACCGGGGGCACGGTTGCCGGATTATCGCGGGCCGATGGCGATCGGCGTCGCTGCGTCCTCGTTCAGGTCCGCCTCCTGATGGCGCCGCAACCAAGGTTCGACCAGGCGGCTGACGTTGACTAAACCCTCCAGCAGACCAGGGACAACGATCTCCGAGGGCTGAGGCTGGCGCGGTAACGCGCGCAGTGCCGCTGCCATGACCGCGGCGTCGCGCGCACCGTCGTCCTCGAGCATGCGCACCAGGCCCAACTGCTGGGCCTGCGAGGCACGGATGAGCTGCTCTCGTCGTGGCAAGGTGCGCGGCACGATCACGGCCCGCTTGTCGAGCGAAAGCACCTCGCAGAAGGTGTTGTAGCCACCCATGGCCACGATGCCGACGGCATTGTCTTCGAGGTTCTCCATGTGGGGATTGAAGATGATGGCCTCGACACGCTTGAGCTCGGCGGCCCGGGCCAGGAATTCGGCCTGGCGCTCAGGCTGCATGAAGGGCCCCAGCACCAGCAGTGCCGGATAGGGCAGCAGCATATCGGATTCGTAGGCTGCCAACACCCAGTCGATCAGATTTTCGCCATCGCCGCCGCCGCCCGGCGTCACCAGAAGGTAGGGTTGGCGCGTGATTTCCGGGGCCGGCGTGGTGGGGGAATAGGAGACGGCGCGCGGCAGATAACCGGTGTAAGTCACTTTGCGTTCCACCGCGCGCGGTAGATCCAATCCGGCCAGTGGTTCGCAGATCTGAGGCAGCCCGTAGATCCAGATCTCGTCGTAGAAGGCCTTCAGAGCCGGCAGTGCGTTCTTGCGCTGCCACTCCGGCACCAACAGTGCCGGCTCGTCCAGCACATCCCTAAGGCCCAACACCAGACGCGTGCCGCGCTCCTTCAACATCTTCAGCGTCTCCAGCACCTCGCCCCTCAAGCCACCAGGCTCCTTGTCGACGATGAAGATGTCGGGATCGAAGATGGCCGCCGTGTGCTCGATGATCGAGGAGCGCATGTTCAGCGTCTCCTCGAGGTCAATGTGCAAGTTCAGTGCCGTGTACTCGCCGTTGCGCAACTTGATGACGCCGGGCACGCGGACGAAGTCGACACGAGCGCGGAAATCGAAACTGCCGATGATAGGCGAGCCCGACAGGATGATGACGGAAAGTTCGTCGAATTCGGAAACCAGATGGTGCGCAATGGTACTGCAACGGCGCAAATGGCCGAGACCGAATGTGTCGTGGCTGTAAATCAGAACCCGCCCCCCACGGGACGAACGGACACCGGCCATCTCGTTCCCCACCAAGCGAATTATCGCCGGACTATTGCATAGGGCTACCTCGACCGGAAGCGCAATTTGCTACCGTTCAGATCTTTTTTTCAGCGCTTTTCTATTGCCTTGAAGGCCTTTTTTCCGGCAGGGTCGAAGAGTTGCCCCGGGGGGGGCCACACCCTATGGAACAGAGCATCTACAAGTACATCCTGCGCCACAGTTTGCGCCAGCAAGTCTGGCTGACTGTGATGGCAGGGTTTTCGTTCCCCTTCCTCTACGCCTTTTACGAATTGCCCAAACTGATCATCAACGAAGCCGTACAGGGCGATGTCGGCGGCGGCTATCCCATCATCTTCCTCGGCCGGAGTTTCGATCAGACCGGCTATCTCTTCGTGCTCTGCGGTATCTTTTTGGCACTCGTCCTGGTCAACCAGGGCTTCAAATACTACATCAACGTCTACCGTGGCCTGACCGGCGAGCGCATGTTGCGCCGTCTGCGCTACCAGCTCTTTGGCCGGGTGCTACGCTTTCCGCTGCCCACCTTCCGCAATATGTCGCAGGGCGAAATCATTCCCATGATCACGGCAGAGGTCGAGCCGCTCGGCGGCTTCGTCGGCGAGGCCTTCTCGTTGCCCGCCTTCCAGGGCGGCACATTGCTGGTGATCCTGGGCTTCCTCTTCGTGCAGAACTGGATGTTGGCACTGGCGGCAGTGGCGCTCTACCCCATCCAGCTCTACCTCATTCCCCGCCTGCAGCGCCGGGTCAACCTGCTGGGCAAGCGCCGGGTGCAGTTGGTGCGCCGGCTGTCGGAGCGTATCGGTGAGGCGGTGCAAGGCGTACAGGAAGTGCATGCCCACGACACCTCGCAGCACGTACTGGCCGATTTTTCCTTCCGGCTGTGGCAGATCTTCGACGTGCGCTACAGCATCTACCTGCAAAAATTTTTCATCAAATTCGTCAACAATTTCATTCAGCAGCTCGGCCCATTCTTCTTCTATTCCATCGGCGGCTATTTCGTCATCGTCGACGAACTGCAGATCGGCACACTGATGGCCGCCATCGCCGCCCACAAGGACTTGGCGGCGCCCTGGAAGGAAATACTGGCCTTCTACCAGCGCCGTGAGGACGCCCGCATCAAGTACGAGCAGGTGGTCAGCCAGTTCCAGCCTGCGGGCCTGCTCGACGAAGCCCTGCAGAGCGCCGAGCCGGACCCCCCCGGTCCATTGCGGGGCGAAGTGCAAACCGCCAACCTGACGCTGACCGATGATCACGGCGACGACCTCGTCGAAGCCGCCTCGCTGCGCCTGACCATGCCCCTGACCGTGGCCCTGGCAGGTGCTGCCGGCAGCGGCAAGAGCGAGGTCGCGCTGCTGCTGGCACGACTGCTGCAACCCAGCAAGGGCCGGGTTTCGATCGCCGGGCACAATCTGGCCGAACTGCCCGAGGCGGTGACCGGGCGGAGGCTGGCCTATATTGGCCAGCAAGGCTTCATCTTTGCCGCCACGCTGGGCGACAACCTCTACTACGGCCTGCGCCACCGGCCGCTGAGACCGGCTGCAAATCCAGACCACAAGGAGCCCGACGGAGCGGCGTCGCGCGAGATTTTCGTCCGTGAAGCCGAGGCCGCCGACAACTCCAGTGCCGACATTCACGCCGATTGGCTCGATTACGAGGCTGCCGGCGTCGGCAACGCCGTGGAACTCAGGGCGCGGGCGCTCGAGGTGCTCAAACTGGTCGGACTCGACCAGGACGTCTACCGGCTGGGGCTCAGGGGCACCGTGGATCCGCGCCAACAACCCGAACTGGCCAATGCCATCCTTCGGGCCCGGGCTGCGCTTCGCCAGCGCCTGGCCGAGCTGGGGCTCTCGGATCTGGTCGAGACCTTCGAGCGCAGTGCTTACAACTCCAACACCACGATGGGCGAGAACCTGTTGTTCGGCAACACGGTGGGCGATGCCTTCGACATGGAGCGCCTGGCCGAACACCCCTATGTGCTTGAAGTGCTGGACAAGGTCGGGCTGACCGGGGAGCTGCTGGGGCTGGGATACGACACGGCCATGACCATGGCCGAGATCTTTGCCGATGTGCCGCCCGAGCACGAGCTCTTCCAGCGCTTCAGCTTCATTGCCGCCGATGAGCTGGCGGATCTCCAGAACCTGCTCAGTCGTCTCGATCGTGAGCACCTGGACGAACTCGAAACGGAGGACCGGGTGCGGCTCTTGTCGCTGCCCTTCAAGCTGATCCCGGCGCGCCACCGGCTAGGCATGCTCGATGACGAGACCCAGGCCCGGCTGCTGGAGGCGCGGGCCGTGTTCGCCCGTGACCTGCCGGCCGAACTCAAGGAGGCGGTGGAGTTCTTCGACCTCGAATCCTACAACAGCTCGGCCAACCTGCAGGACAACATCCTGTTCGGCAAGGTGGTCTACGGCCAGCCCCAGGCGGCCGAGCGCATCGGTGCGCTGATCACCGAGCTGATCACCGAGCTCGAGCTCTACGACAGCGTCATCGAGGTTGGCCTCAAATTCGATGTCGGCATTGCCGGCTCGCGCCTGAGCGCTGCCCAGCGCCAAAAGCTGGCCATCGCGCGCTGTGTTATGAAACGGCCCGACCTGATGATCGTCAACGAGGCCACGGCGGCCCTGGACACCGCATCGCAGGGACAGATAATGGAAAACCTGCTGGCGGAGTTTCGTGATCGCTGTTTGTTCTGGGTCTTGCACCGGCCCGATTTGGGTCGCGATTTTGACCGGATTTTCGTGCTGCGCGGCGGCCGCCTGGCCGAAGAGGGCAGCTTCGATGAGCTCGACCGCGAGGGCAGTGCCCTGCGCGAACTTATGAATGAGATGTAGACGGCGCGGAGACCAGCCATGAGCCTGAACGAAGAAGTCGAGCTGCTGCGCAAAATCCCTTTGTTCGCCAACATCGAGCCCGCCAAGCTCAAGTTGCTTGCCTTTACCAGCGAACGCCTGCGTTTTGCCGCCAATCAGGAGCTTTGCCATCAAGGCGACATGGGGGATGCGGCCTTCATCATCATCGAAGGCTCGGCCGAGATAGTGGTCTCGACGCCGAACGGTGACATCAAGGTCTCGGAGGTCCACAAGAACGACATCGTCGGCGAGATCGCCATCCTCTGCGACGTACCGCGCACTGCCACGGTGGTTGCGGCCACCGAAATGGAAGTGCTGAAGATCTCCAAGGAGCTCTTTTTCCGCATGGTCTCCGAGTTCCCCCAGATGGCCGTCGAGATCATGCGTGAGTTGGCTTACCGGCTTGAAAAAACGACCAGTCAGTTGATGAAGGCAGTCGGTCAGGCGCGTTGAGCGGCTAGGGGGAGCTTTCATGTCACGGCTCGACAGCGCCATCCGCCGCCTGGAGGCCCAGCGCGCCTGCCTGGAGGCGGCAGCGCGGCTGATCGGCGAATTGCCGGGGCCCTTGCTCGAGGTCGGGCTGGGCAACGGCCGCACCTTCGACCATCTGCGCGAGATCCTGCCGGGGCGCGAAATATTCGCGCTCGACCGTCGCATCGCCGCCCATCCCGACTGCGTGCCCGACAGCGCACACGCCGTGGTCGGGGATTTCCACGACACCGTGCCGAAATTGTTGGGACTGCTTGGCGCACCGGCCGCGTTGGCACACTGTGACACCGGCTCCGGCGACAGGGTGGCCTCGCTGGAACTCGCCGCCTGGCTCGGGCCGGCTCTCGATCCGGTTCTCGTCGCCGGTGCCGTGGTGACCTCGGACCAGCCCATGGCAGTGCCCGGCTGGCAGGTTATGGCGCTGCCTGAAGGCGTTGCCGCCGAGCGCTATTTCCTCTACCGAAAAGGCATCTGAGTTAGCTCCGGCTGCCACATTTCAGCGCAAGAATAACTCTTGGCTTCATGAATTTCGTTGCGCCGTGGTAGGGGGCGGCAGTTCAGAAAATCGCGAAGCTGCCGCCGATGATGCCCAGGGGCCAGCGGCCGGCTTCGAACAGAAGGTATTTGTAGCTGAACGGGTGCTCGTCATCACCGCCGGCGGCCAACACCAGGGCGGCCTGGTGGCAGGCGTGGGCGGCGGCGCCGGTGGCGGCCTGGATGATGTCGGCTTCGCCACCGCCGCGCAGCGCTGCCAGTTCGGCGGCCTGGGGCAGGCTCTCGCCGGCCATCGCCGAGACGTGGGTCAGAGCCATCTCGAGCTCGTCGGCCGAGATCAGCGAGAGCGCTTCATCGACCAAGCCCGCCGCGAGCTGGGCCTCCAGATCGCGCCATTCGGCGTCGGCGTCGGATTGCTCCAGGGTCTCAGCCAACGAAGGCCAGTCAACCAGCGGCGCCACCAGGGCCTGCGGGAAACCCAGCGCCGAGAGGTAGGCTTCGGTCAGTTCCGTGTCGTCTGCCGTTGGCGTCACGCCGCAGCGCTCGAACCAAGGCACGTCGTCGAAGGCCTGCACGAAGCGAGCAATGGCGACGAGTTGGGGGAAATCCTCGAGCGAAAGTTCGTCGAATTCGGGATCGTCATCGGTCATGGCGGCAAGGCTTGTTTAGGCGCCCCCAGGAGACCTGTCAAATGCGGGCTAGCCCTAGCGCCAAGACGCTTTGCCTGGAACGTCAGTTCGCTTATTGTCCAGCCACTTCGCGGAAAGGAAAACCGTGGCCGACGGCGAGCATCAGACAGGCAGGAAGGAGCCCAACGCCATCAGGGCCCAAGCTACCCAGCCCGAAGGCGGTGGCAAGGCGCGACGGCGCAAGGTGCGCCGCCCGTTGCAACGTGGTGTGCTGGCGGAATTGGTGGGCTACCACCTGAGGCGGACCCAGTTGGTGGTGTTCCAAAAATTCGCCGAACAGGTTGGCAGCACCCAGGTGACACCGGGCCAGTTCGGCGTGCTGGCCCTGATCCAGGCCAATCCGGGGCTTAACCAGAGCGAACTGGGCGATGCCATGGGCATCGATCGTTCCACGGTGGTGGCCGTCATCGACCGCCTGGAGACCCGCGGCATCGTCGAGCGTCAGCCCTCGCCCCATGACCGGCGTTCCAACGCACTCCGTCTGAGCGCTGCCGGCGAGGCCCTGTTCGCCGAGGTACGCGAGCTGGTCAAGGCCCACGACCGCGATATTGCCAGTGACCTTTCGGCTGGCGAGCGGGCACAGTTGATGGCGCTTTTGTCGCGCATCGCCGATGCCGAATGAGACTGCCTGTCTCCCGCAATCCACTGTCGGAAGTCAATTGATGATGGTCGCAAAGACACTCCTGGCGTTGCTCATGCTGTGCACCGCTTGGCCAACTTGGGCCGCCGAGGCGAAACACCCGATAGCCATGCTGGCCGCCGCCCGGGCGATGCCCAATGTGGTCCAGCGGCTGGGCCGGGTAGGCCGCATCGTCTTTGCCGATTATCGCGCGGCCGAGCGCATCGCCGGCATTGCCACGACGCCGGGTCCGGACTTGGCTGGTCTCGACGCAGCCGGCTTCGAGCGCTGGGCGGCGGCTCTCTCGCGCCTGCAAGTCGAGCCCCTGGAACTGACTCAGGCGCTTGAGCGGATGCGCCAGGGCCGGGCCGGGCCGGTGCCGGCCGGTGGCCTCAGCCTGTTCGACGGCTTACCTGCCGTGCTCGGCATCGATTGGTCCGAGGTCAATCAGGCGCTGGCCATGTTGCGGCCCAGCGAAGCCATACCGGCACGCCAGGCCTTCGTCGCCTCACCGGCCGTAGTACTGGCCGGAAAGCCGGGCTTTGCCCCCATCGAGGCTTTGCAGGAGGCGCTGCTGGGGCAAGGATACCAACGCCGTGACACCCTGGCCGGGCCGGTCTGGCATCGCTTCCCCAACTTCAAGGTGCGGCCCGACAAGGCGGCACCTGCAGACGCCCTGGGGGCGCCATGGAACGACCCACTGGGGGTGCGCTCGGGGGCCGCCGGGCGAATCGGCAAGCTACCCGGACTGGTCATCGGCAGTGGTGGCTGGACATCCTTCGAGGCCATGCTGGCAAGCAGTCTGAAGCTGGTGCCGCCGCTCGACCAGGCAGCCGATTTCGGCGCCCTAGCGCGTGCCCTGGATCCGCACGGCAGCACGCTGGTGCAGGCCATGTTCTTCGATCACCGGCGTTTTAGTGCGCTGGACCTGGCCTATGGCCAACTTGGCGAAGAAACGCCGGCGACACGGATCAAGGCCTATGTGAAGACGCTCGAAGGGCGCGCCAAGGGGCGCCTCGAACTAGCCCAACTGGCGGCGCTCGGCGACCGCCGCCTGGGCGGTGACGACGTCATCGAGATCGCCCTGGTCTATCCTCAGGCCAAGTCGGCCGAGGCGGCGGCGGCATTGCTGGCGGAGCGGCTCGCCGACTACCGGCCAAGGGATGGCGAGGCGACGCTGACGGCGAGGTTCGGCCTGCGCATTGACCAACGCCTGGTGCGCCAGGCCAAGCCCGAACGCCACGTCGCCGTGGTCAGCCTGACCCGGCCGGCGCCGGAACCCAGCTATCCCTCGTCGGCCGGTCAACTCTACCGCCTGGTCATGCAGGGCTTGGTGCTGCCCGACGCCGAATACCTGTTCGTCAAGGTTGATGACTAAGCGATCATTCTAGAGCGCCGCGCCGCGCAGCAGGCGCGGCAGCTCGCCCATGCTGCCGCTGGCCTGGTGCCGGAACAGGCGCTGCAGCTGGGGCAGCCGGCCGACGGCCGCCAGGCCCAGGCGGCGGGCCAGGCGCACGGGCTCGACTTGGGCGCCGAACAGGCGGTTGAGGCCATCTGTAATGGCCAGCAGCAGAAGTCCATCGAAGCGCCGCCAGGTCTGGTAGCGGGCCAATACGTCGGCGGCGCCCGGATCGAGGCCCAGGCGCAATGCCTCGACCACGACCTCGGCCAGGGCAGCGGCGTCTCGCAGCCCCAGGTTCAGACCCTGGCCAGCCACCGGGTGCATGCCGTGGGCGGCATCGCCGACCAGGGCCAGGCGGTGGCCGACGTAGCTTTCGGCCAGATGCAGCGCCAGGGGATACGACCAGCGCCGGCCGCAAAGCTCGACCGAGCCGACTGCATCGCCGCAGCGAGCCGCAAGTTCGGCATTGAAACTGTCCTCGTCCGCGGCCATTAGCGCGGCCGCCGTGACCGGCCGCTCGCACCACACCAGGGACGAGCGCCGGCCCTTGAGAGGCAGCATGGCAAAGGGCCCGGGCGACAGGAAGCGCTCGTATGCGACGCCTTGGTGCGGTTTTTGGTGGCGCACCGTGCAGACGATGCCGACCTGGTCGTAGCGCCAACCGTGGAGGGCGATGCCGGCAGCCTCACGCGTCGCCGAATGGCGGCCGTCGGCGGCTACCAGCAGGCGGGTGCGAAAGCGAGTGCCGTCACTGAGTTCGAGCCCTAGCGTCGCGGCCTCGGGGCGGCAATCGCTCAGGCTCGCGGCGCGGACCGGGTGGTGGCGCAAAAGGGCGCGGCGCAGAACGCGGTTTTCGATCATGTGGGCCAGCGGTTCGGAACCCAGTTCGGTCTGGTCGAAAGACAAAAAGGCCTGCGAATCGCCGTCGCCATCGCTGTCGCTGTCGCTGATGCGCATCCCCTGGATGGCCTCGGCCCGCGCTGCCAAATCGGGCCAGACGCCAATGGCTTGCAGCGCCCGTCGGCTGGCCGGTGCCAGGGCCCAGGCGCGGCCGTCGTAGGGCAGCGCCGTAAGTTCGGCTGGCGCCTGTCGGTCGATGACCACGACGTCGACGCCGGCCCCGGTCAGGGCCCGGGCCAAGGTCATGCCGACCGGACCGGCACCAACGATCAGTACGTCGGTCAACTGCGCGGATGCTGCCATGTGAGAGAAATGCGTGGCCTTCGAACGCTGTCCAGGGATTGTTGCAATATGGTTTGCCTAAATTTTTGGCAAATCTATAGACGTGATGAAATTTTGTGCAATTTAGGCTTTTTAGATTCTCATTTCGTTATCGCAACAAACGTATTTATAATTATATTTCAATAAGTTAAACGGTAATACCAAAACCGGCACGGGATTTGTATTGCACTGATTGCCTGCGGTGCCGGTTCGTGCCGGAACTGCACTCGAAGCAAAGGAAGCAAATATGAAACTCGTGATGGCGGTGATCAAGCCGCACAAACTCGACGAGGTGCGCGAGGCATTGACAGAACTCGGTGTATCCGGCCTGACGGTCTCCGAGGTCCAGGGTTACGGCCGCCAGAAGGGCCACACCGAGATCTACCGGGGGGCCGAATACACCGTCAACTTCGTACCCAAGGTCAAGATCGAAGTGGCGGTGTCGGCGGATCTGGTTGAGCGCGTGGTCGAGACCATCAAGGAAGCCGCCGGTACCGGCCAGATCGGTGACGGCAAGATCTTCGTTTACGAACTCACCTCGGTGGTGCGCATCCGCACCGGCGAAAGCGACGCAGCAGCGCTTTAGGAGACATTCATGAAATTCAACAGGGAACATAAATTCCCCCGCCTGGCCGGCACGTTCGCAATTCCGGCCCTCTTGCTGGCCAGCCCGGCCCGAGCCGCCGAGGACACGCTCAGCAGCGGTGACACCGCCTGGATGCTGACCGCCACGGCGCTGGTACTGATGATGACCATCCCCGGTGTGGCGCTCTTTTACGGCGGCATGGTGCGCCGCAAGAACGTGCTGTCCACGGTAATGCAGAGTTTCGCCGTGACCTGTCTGATGACGGTGATCTGGATGCTGCTGGGCTACAGTCTGGCGTTTGCTCCTGGCAGCGCTTGGATCGGCGGCTTGGACAAAATCTTCTTGCGCGGCCTGACAGTCGACGGTCTCAGCGGCACCATCCCGGAATCGGTCTTCATGACCTTCCAGATGACCTTCGCCATCATCACCCCGGCCCTGATCACCGGCGCCATCGCCGAGCGCATGAAGTTCTCGGCGCTGCTCTGGTTCACCGGGCTGTGGTCGATCATCGTCTATGCCCCGATCACCTACTGGGTCTGGGGCGGCGGATTCCTCGGCGATGCCGGCGTGTTGGATTTTGCCGGCGGCACCGTTGTGCACATCAATTCGGGGGTTGCCGCTCTGGTGGCGGCCTTGGTGCTGGGCCCGCGCATCGGCTATGGCCGCGAGAACCTGGCACCCCACAACGTGGTGCTGACGGTAATCGGCGCAAGTTTTCTCTGGGTCGGTTGGTTCGGCTTTAACGCCGGCTCGGCCGTGGCCGCCAACGGCGGCGCCGGCATGGCCATGGCCGTGACCCAGATCGCCGCCGCCGCCGCTGCCCTGGCCTGGATGTTCGCCGAATGGCTGGGGCCGCAGAAGAAGCCGAGCGTCTTGGGCATTGCCTCGGGCGCTATCGCCGGGTTGGTCGCCATCACCCCGGCCTCGGGTTTCGTCGACCCTCTGGGAGCGCTGTTTATCGGCCTGTTGGCCGGTGTTGTCTGCTACTTCGGCGCCACCTGGCTCAAGCACAAACTGGGCTATGACGACGCCCTCGACGTCTTCGCCGTGCACGGCCTGGGCGGCATCGTGGGCGCGCTCCTGACCGGGGTATTCGCGGTCGAGGCCATCGGCGGCACGGCCGGCGCGCTGGAAGGCAACGTCGGCCAGATCGCTACCCAGGCCTGGGGCATTCTCGCCACCATCGCCTGGTCGGGCGTGGCCTCGTTCGTGCTGCTCAAGATCATCGGCCTGGTGATCGGCCTGAGGGTCGACGAAGCAGACGAGCGCGAGGGTCTGGACATCACCCTGCACGGCGAAAGCGTGTCGTAACCGGTCAGCTAACCTTGGTTTGGGCGCCCCGGTTGTAGCCGGGGCGCCTTTTTCTTTGGCTCGAACTCGAACAATATCGTGTAACCCCTTGTTAACCAGACATTTACTACAATCAGTATCGCTTGTCACAAAGTCCCCCAGGGAATAGGCTTGTTTATGGTTTGTACTCAGCCGGTCACGAGCACCTCGAAGTCATGCTGAACCCGCGGCTCGACATCCTCGGCCCCGGTCCCTTCCAGCGCCTGGCGGCGCTGCTGGACGGGGTGGCGCCGGCGGCCGGGCTCGAGCCGCTGAACATGGCGCTGGGCGAGCCCCAGCGGGCGTATCCCGACTTCGTGGCCGAAATCATCGACGCCAACCGCCACCTCTACGGCCGCTACCCGCCACAAAAGGCCAGCCCTGAACTGCGTCGGGCCAACCTGACCTGGCTCGAACGGCGCTATGGCCTGGCGCCCGGCCGGCTCGACCCCGAACGCCACGTAGTGCCGGTGCACGGCACACGCGAGGGCCTTTTCATGATGGCTCTGACGGTGGTGCCGCCGCGGGTGCGCGGCCGCAAACCGGCCGTGCTGCTCCCCAATCCGTTCTATCATTGCTATGCCGGAGCGGCGATCAGTGCGGGCGCCGATCCGATTTTCGTGCCGGCCGTGCGCGAGACCGGATACCTCCCCGATTTCCACGCCCTCGACGAGGAGACCTTGGCGCGCACCGCGCTTTGCTATCTCTGTTCGCCGGCCAACCCGCAGGGCGCCATTGCCGACCGCGGCTACCTGGAGCGCCTCATCGGCCTGGCCCGCGAGCGCGACTTCGTGCTGCTGGTCGATGAATGCTATGCCGAGATCTACGACCGCGAGCCGCCGCCCGGCGCTCTGGAAGTGGCGCTGGTGGGAGAAGATCTGGACGGCCTGGACAACGTCGTGGTCTTTCACTCGCTGTCCAAACGATCCAGCGTGCCCGGGCTGCGTTCGGGCTTCGCCGCCGGTGACGCGACCATCCTCGATCGCTTTTTCCGGCTGCGCACCTATGGCGGCCCCTTCATGGCGCTACCGGCCGACGCCGCGGCGGCGGCGCTGTGGCTCGATGACGAACACGTCGGGCCGACCCGCGATTACTACCGCGGGCTATTCGATCTGGCCGAAAAGCACCTGGGTGGCCACCCCGGATTCCGCCGTCCAGCCGGCGGATTCTTCCTGTGGCTCGAGGTCGGCGACAGCGAGGCCACGGCGGTGGCGCTGTGGCACCACGCCGCCATACGCAGCCTGCCCGGCGCCTATCTGGGCCGTGTGGGCCCCGCCGGCAATCCCGGTCTGAACTATCTGCGCCTGGCCCTGGTGCACCCGTCGGAAATCACGGACGAAGCGCTGGGTCGCATCGCGGCGGTCCTTTAGGGCGCAGCGAAAAAAAGCGGGAGACCACCATGTCGCAAGCCCAACCGGTTCCCTCTTCGCACGGCCCCGCCCTGGGCGGAGGCCGGCCGACGCTGCTGCCGGCCGGTATGGCCGATTTCCTGCGCCGGCGGGCGCTGGAAGTGCTGGGCCTTGGCCTGATCGCCCTGGCAGTGCTGCTGGCGCTGGCCCTGATCAGCTACGACGCCGCCGATCCAAGCTGGAACAACGCCAGTGCAGCCCAGGCGCACAATTGGCTGGGATCCGCCGGGGCCCACGTTGCCGATCTCCTGCTGCAGACCCTGGGTTTGGCCGCAGCGCTGATCTCGCTGGTCTTGATGACCTGGGCCTGGCGGCTGCTGGCACACCGGGCGCTGCCCTGGTTTGCCCTCAATCTGGCGTTGCTGCCGGCCAGCCTGTTCGCCAGCGCCGCCGTGCTGGCCGCCGTGGCGCGGCCGGCCGGCTGGCCTCTAGCCAGTGGCCTGGGCGGCTGGCTGGGCGACATGGGTCTCGGCCTGGCTGGCCGGGCGGCGCTCGAACTGGGCCTGATGGCGCCCTGGTTGGTGGCGCTTGGGTTCGCCCTGGTGGCGTTGCCGGCGCTCTATTTCACACTTGGCCTGGGGCTTGGCGAATGGCATCGCCTGGGGCGCAGCGGCTGGCGGGGCGTGGTTGTCGCTTGGCGCCTGACAACGGCACTGAACAACCTCGGCGGCTGGCTCGAACGTCGCCTCGAAACACACCGTCAACGCCGCAATCGGGTGCGCCGTGAGCCGACCCTGGAGGCCACGGAAGCCCACGGCGAGAGCGCCCCACAGGCCGAAGCGCTGCCGCCGGTGGCGACAGTCCGCGAGACCGTACGCAAGCGGGTCTCCAAAAGCCGCAAGACCCGAGCGGGCAAGCGCGAGGAGGTCGAGCGCCAGGAAACCCTCGATCTGGGCCCGGTCGGCGATTACCAGTTGCCGGCGCTTTCGCTACTCAAGCAGCCGCCCAGAACGCGGCACACCACCCTCAACGACGAAGCCCTGGAAAAAAACGCCCGTATGCTCGAGGCGGTGCTGCGCGATTTTGGCGTCAAGGGCGAGATCACCGAGGTCCGGCCGGGACCGGTAGTGACGCTCTACGAGCTCGAACCCGGGCCTTCCATGCGCACCTCGCGGGTGATCGGCTTGGCCGACGACATCGCCCGATCGATGAGCGCCATTTCGGCTCGCATCGCCGTCATTCCGGGCAAGAACGCCATCGGTATTGAGCTCCCCAACGCCGAATCCGAAACCGTCTATTTGCGCCAGCTCTTGGCCTCGGAGGACTACGAAAACACGGTGGCGCAACTGTCGCTGGCGCTGGGCAAGGACATCTCCGGCCGGCCGGTGGTCGCCGATCTTACCCGTATGCCACATCTGCTGGTCGCCGGCACCACCGGATCGGGCAAGTCGGTGGGCGTCAATTCGATGATTCTCTCGCTGCTCTATCGGCTCCCGCCCGAAAAGTGCAAGCTGATCCTGATCGATCCCAAGATGCTCGAGCTATCGGTCTATGACGGCATCCCCCATCTGCTCACCCCGGTGGTCACCGAACCGGGCAAGGCGGTGGTGGCGCTGAAATGGACGGTACGCGAGATGGAGGATCGCTACCGCGCCATGGCGCAGTTGGGCGTGCGCAACATCTCGGGCTACAACAAACGCCTGGAAGAGGCACAGCAAAAGGGCGAGACCCTCAAGCGCACAGTGCAGACCGGCTTCGACGCCGACACCGGCGAGCCGGTCTTCGAAGAGCAGGAGCTGGATCTCAAACCGCTGCCGTTTATCGTCGTGGTGGTCGACGAGATGGCGGATCTCATGCTGGTCGCCGGCAAAGATATCGAAACCGCCATCCAGCGCCTCTCGCAGATGGCCCGGGCAGCCGGCATTCACCTCATCATGGCCACCCAGCGGCCCTCGGTCGACGTCATTACCGGCACCATCAAAGCCAACTTCCCCACCCGTATCAGCTTCCAGGTGACGTCAAAGATCGACAGCCGAACCATCCTCGGCGAACAGGGCGCCGAACAACTTCTGGGCTCGGGCGACATGCTATTCATGGCGGGCGGCGGGCGTATCAAGCGCGTTCACGGCCCCTTCGTCAGCGACCGCGAGGTCGAGGGCATCGTCAAGTTCCTCAAGAAACAAGGCCGGCCGCAGTATCTGGAGGCGGTGACCGAGGAGCCCGACCCCCTACCCGGCATGCCCGATAGCGCATCATCTGGCGGCGACGAGCTCTACGATCAGGCCGTGGCCCTGGTCTGCCGCGAGGGCAAGGCCTCGACCAGCTTCGTCCAGCGCCACTTGCAGATCGGCTACAACCGGGCTGCCCGGATCATCGAACGCATGGAGAGCGAAGGCGTCATCAGCGCCGCCAGCCGGGTCGGCAAACGAGAGGTGCTGGCCCGCGACATCGATGCGCTAGAATAGGCGCCATGTCTATTTTTCGCCGCCTGGCCGGGCTCGCCCCGGTCCTCATTTCCGTCTGCCTGGCGCTGCCTGGCGGCGGCGCGGCCGCCTTTTCTCCCGATGCCGAACAGCAGGCGGAGATCGGCCGCGTCGAGCGCTATCTCAACGGCACCGTCACGCTGCAGGCCCGTTTCTCCCAGATCGCTCCCGACGGTGAGGTCAGCGAGGGTACTTTCTACTTGCGCCGCCCCGGGCGGCTGCGCTTCGAGTACGACCCGCCCAACCCGGTGCTGGTGATGGCCGACGGGGTGTGGCTGATCTATCACGACCGCGAGCTGGGCCAGTTCAACCGTTGGCCGGTCTATGCTACGCCGTTGGGGGTGCTGGTGGCGGAGCAGATCCGACTGGATGGCGACGTGCGCGTGAGCAACATGGTGCGCCAGCCCGGCGCGCTGGAGCTGACGCTGGTGCAAAAGAACAAGCCGGGCCAGGGCTCGCTGACGTTGATCTTCAGCGACAAACCGCTGGAGCTGCGCCAGTGGTGGGTGGTCGATGCTCAGGGCGAGATCACGGCCGTGGCGCTGACGTCGATCGAAAAAGACCTCAAGCTCGATCCCAAGCTCTTCTTCTTCAGCGAGCCCACGCCCGCCTTCCTCGACGAGGATCGCTGACGGTGCCAAGTCCATCGCTTCAAGTGCTGCCGGCGCGGGGCAGGGTGGTCGGAATCTCGGGCTGCGTGCGCCAAATCCGCGACCACACCTATCATGCCGCCAACCACCGCTACGTCCATGCCGTGGCCGAAGTCACGGGCGCCACACCGCTGCTGATTCCGCCGCTGGGCGCCGGCCTCGACATCGCCGATCTGGTACCGCGCCTCGACGGCCTGGTGCTGACCGGCAGCGCCTCCAACGTCGAGCCGCAGCACTACGGCGGTCCGCCCAGCCGCCCCGACACCCGCCACGATGCCGCCCGCGACGCCACCATCTTGCCGCTGATCGACGCCGCCCTGGCAGCCGCCTTGCCGCTTTTCGCCATCTGCCGCGGGTTTCAAGAACTCAACGTGGCCTGCGGCGGCACGCTGCATCAGTACCTCGAAGAGGTGCCCGGCCGTCAGGACCACCGCACCGACCGCGAGAAGCCGCTGGAGGAACGTTTCGCCCCGCGCCATGAGGTGGCGCTGATGCCCGATGGTCAGCTCGCCGGTCTGCTCGGGCAGCAACGCCTGGAGGTAAACTCGGCTCACGGCCAGGGCGTCGAGAGGCTGGGCGCAGGGCTTGAGCTGGAAGCCACGGCCGACGACGGCACCATCGAGGCGGCCCGGGTCATCGACGCCAAGACCTTTGCCCTTGGCGTCCAATGGCACCCGGAATTCCTCACCCACATTCCCGAACAGCGCGCCCTCTTCACCGCCTTCGGCGAAGCCGTGGCCCGGTGAGAAATGCGCGCTAGACCTTGGTGTGCTTGGCGATGGCCACCTGCAGGCCCTTGCTGAGTTCGAGGCCGAGGCGGCCGCCGTCGCCTTCGATGCGGTCGTTGATCACCACGCGCATGGAATCGATGTGCGCCTTGACGATTTCCAGGTGGCTGTCGGAATAGACCGCGCCCGGGCCGGTGAAGCCGTAGAGCGATTTGCCGAAGACCGAGATCAAGGGATAGCCGAAGGTGCCGCCCTGGCCCCGAAGCTCGTGCGCCATTTCGCTGATGCGCTTGAAGTGCGTCACCCGCTCGGTCGGCCGCTTGTCCAGGGCGGCGCTGTGCTCGCCGGCCAGCTCGCTGATATAGCCCTTGACCCAGTCGGGGTAGTCCTCGGCCACTTTCTGGACCTCGGCCATGGCCTTCTCCAGCAGCTCGGCGGAGATCTCGCCGCTGCCGCCACCGCCGCCCATGCCGCCGCTGGCCTTATCCTTGAGTTTGTTTGTCTAACGTCAGCGCCCTTGGGACACATTGAGGTAATTGCGTAACGGAGGATTTCTGGCTCATCGTATTGACCGAAGGGAACGAAGAT